>JBMFIE010000066.1:0-10130 GCA_049976465.1 Thiomonas sp.
GCATCGACCGCAAGCTCCTCGCGCTGCTGCAGCAAGACGCGCGGCTCACGCAGGAAAAGCTGGCCGAGCAGATCGGACTGTCCGCTTCGGCGGTGCAGCGACGCATCCGGCGGCTGGAACAGGTGGGCGCCATCGAGGGCTACCGCGCCGTGGTCAGCCCGCGCGCTCTCGGGCTGGGGCTGAGCGCTCTGCTGAGCGTGCGTCTGGAAAAGCATCGCGCCAGCAACCAGCGTACGCCGCAGGAGCTGTTTCGTGCCGCGGTGCAGGGTTGGCCGGAAGTGGTGGAATGCCTGGCGATGACTGGCGAGATGGACTATTTGATGCGCGTGCACGTGCAGGACATGGAACACTACGCCCACTTCGTGCTCGAGACCCTGCTCAAGCATGAGAGCGTCGAGGACGTGAAATCGAGCTTCGTGCTCGCCGAGGTCAAGCCCTTCACCGGCGTGCCGGTGTGACAGGCGGTGATTCCACCGCGGCGGGTTTCGCAATAAGCTGGCGCCTGGCCCTCTGACCCGTCCCATGCACAACCCGCCCATCCGTCATTGCACCGCCTGCGGCGCCCCTGTCGTCTATCGCATTCCCGAGGGCGACTCGCGCCCGCGTGCGGTCTGCCCAGCCTGCGGGCACATCCAGTATGAAAACCCGCGCAATATCGTCGGCACCATCCCGGTCTGGGAGGATCAGGTCCTGCTGTGCCGGCGGGCGATCGAGCCGCGCTACGGCCTGTGGACCCTGCCGGCCGGGTTCATGGAAATCGGTGAAAGCACAGCAGATGGCGCGCTGCGCGAAACCCGCGAAGAAGCCGGCGCCGAGGTCGCACTCAAGGGGCTGTACGCGGTGATCAACGTGCTTCCGGCCAACCAGGTGTATTTCTTTTACCGAGCCGAATTGCATCAGCCCCGCTGGCATCCCGGCGAAGAAAGCCTGGATGTGCAGTTGTTCCACGAAACCGACCTTCCCTGGGAACAGATCGCGTTTCGCAGCGTGGCGCAAACCCTGCGGCAGTATTTCGCCGATTTGCGCACCGGGCATTTCCCGGTCCACACTTTCGACATTACCTGACCCGCTCAGGGCATGCGCCTGGCATGCATCCGCCCAAACCCCAGGCGCGGATGCACGGATAGCGTGAACAGGCCCTAGGCGCATCCGCCCATCGGCAAGGCCGAGCCGGCGTTCAACAGTTTCCAGAAGCCGTCTGCGGCAAACAACAGCAAAACCGCGCCGGCCACGAGGTGAAACCCGCGCCGGTTGGTGCGCTGGCTGATCCAGCGCAGGGTATGGCCTGCAAACAGCATATGCGGCAAGGTGCCCAGCCCGAAGGCCAGCATGGCCAGCGCGCCCTCCCAGGCGGTTGCACTCAGGAACGCCAGCGACAGCGCCGAATACACCAGCCCGCAGGGCAGCAGCCCCCAGAGCAACCCCGCGCCCAGCCGTTTTGCGAACGTGTCGAACGGCAGCAGCCGAGACAGCAGCGGCTGCGTCAGCCGGGTCAGCCCCTGGCCGATCCAGCCCGCTCCCGCTCCCCGCTGCCACCACGCCAGCCAGCGCGGTGATGCCACTTGCTGCAGCACCATCCACAGCCCCACACCCAGCAATAGCAGATTGCCCAGGGCGAACAGCGCAAGCTGCACCGGGCGGGCGCTGGCCGCCCACACCCCGGCACCGATCAAGCCGGCAATCCCCCCGAGCATGGTGTACGACAGCACGCGCGCGCCCTGTAGCTGCAACTGGTTGAGGAATAGCCGCCGCGCCGGTAGCAGCACCCGCTCGCCCGACGCCCGCTCCGACGCCACCACCAGACCGCCGCACATCGCCGCGCAGTGCAGCCCGCCGGTGAGACCCATCAACAAAAGGCTCAGTGGAATGGTTGTATTCATCGCGTTGTGCTGTATCCTGTTACTCACCCAAGCACATATCGTCGCATTGCAATCCATGAAATCGACCCCGACGCCCAGCGCCACACAGATGGAAAAACCGCATCCGTGCGATGTGTGCTTCCAGAGCAAGTTCTGCCTGCCAATTGCGTTGCAGCCCTCTGAGATGGCGCGCATTCGCGATGTGATCCAGGCCACGGTCCGAGTGCAAAAAGGTGAGACCCTGTTCAGCGCCGGACAGCCCATGACCAAGGTCTATTCGGTGCATGCGGGCTCGTTCAAATCGTATGTCACCAGCTCGGATGGGCGCGAGCAGATCGTCGGGTTTCATATTCCCGGCGAACTGATGGGTCTCGAGGGCTTGGGACAGAACACCTATTTCACCGACACGGTGGCGCTCGAAGACAGCGAGGTCTGCGAAATCGACCTGCGGGCACTGGAAACCACCGCGCGCGACCTGCCTTCTTTGCAGCATCAGCTGCACTGCATCGTCGGCAACAAGCTCATTCGCGCGCAGCAGGACCAGTTTGCGCTGGGCAGCATGCATGCAGACGAGCGTCTGGCGCGTTTTTTGCTTGATCTGTCCGAGCGCTTCAAGGCACGCGGCCTGTCGCCCGACGAATTCGTGCTGCGCATGAGCCGCGAGGAAATCGGCAGTTATCTCGGGCTCAAGCTCGAGACGGTCAGCCGTCTGATGTCCAAATTCCACTCGGCCGGGTTGATTCATGTGGCGCAGCGCCAGATCCGCATTACAGACCGCAAGGCGCTGGCCGAACTGCTGATGCCGCAGGGGTGAATCCAGGGCCTGCCACTCCCTGTCTTTGACTGCCGGTGTCGTGCGGCCAGACCGCGCGGCCGCCGCCACACCTCACACGCCCGGTTCGAGTGTCAGGCTGGTGCCCGGCACCCATACCCCGGCAAGACGCCAGTCGGCCGTCTCCACATGCACGCGATAGCGCACAGGCTCGAGCGGCGGCGCAAATCCGCTGTACAAACCCGAGCTGCCGCGGTGCAGGTCGATTTGCAGGTCCTTCTGGTTCGACAGCGGGTGGCGCAGCGTCAACCGCAGCGTGTCCTGCGCAACGGGCTGGTTCAGCCTGAGGTCGATGCGCCCGCCTGTCACCGACATCACGCCCGACAGACGCAACGCCTGGGCATGGCGCTCGCGCTGAATGTCACCCCCGACCGCAAGCCCTTTTTTGTAGTAATGATCGGTGACCAGACTGTCGGGCGACCGGCTGGCCAGGAATATCGTGTACAGACTCGCCACCACGGCGGCCAGCGGCAGCGCCATCAGAAACCAAGGCCAGGGTTCGCGGTACCAGGGCCGGGGTGTGGGTGTGTGCATGACAACTCCTGTGAGGCGTGCGTTCAGGGCACGATGAAGGTGGTTTTGCTGGTTGCGGAAACCGGTTTGGCATCGTTGGACCGGGCGACGATCTCGATCTTGTAGACGCCTTTTTTCGCGCTGTCGACCGGAATGGTCACCTCCAGCGGCGCGAGGATGTTGGTCGCAGGCGGCAGTTCATACAGATTGCGGCCATGCACCGCGATGCCGTCGATCCCCTTGGCCTGGATCTGTATCTTGCGCGGCTTTTCCGTGGTGTTCATCAGCTGGATTTGATAGACGTTCTCGATCAGGCCTCCCGGGATTTCGCGAGAGAACACGCCACGGTCGCGCATCACGTTCATTTTGAGCGGATCGCGCAGAGCCAGGCCGCCGACGAACAGCCCGACCATCACCAGCAACAGCGCGGAATAGATCAGAATGCGCGGCCTGAACAGGTGCGCCCACTGCTGGCGCTTGTTCCACTTGTTCTTCAGCGCGTTCTCGCTGGAGTAGCGAATCAGGCCGCGCGGGGAACCGATCTTGTCCATGACCTGGTCGCATGCATCGACGCAGGCCCCGCAGCCGATGCACATGTACTGCAAGCCGTCGCGGATGTCGATCCCGGTGGGGCAGACCTGCACGCAGATGCTGCAGTCGATGCAATCCCCCTTGCCCTGCGCGCGCCGATCGTCCCCTTTGACATGCTTGCCCCGCGGCTCGCCGCGCTCGGCGTCGTAAGTCACGATCAGGGTGTCCTTGTCGAACATCACCGACTGAAAGCGCGCGTAGGGACACATGTATTTGCATACCTGCTCGCGCATGAAGCCGGCATTGCCGTAGGTGGCGAAGCCGTAGAACAGAATCCAGAAGGTCTGCCACGGCCCCAGGCTGAAGGTCATGACCTGATGCGCCAGGGTCAGGATCGGGGTGAAATAGCCCACGAAGGTAAATCCGGTCCACAGCGCAAGAGCGATCCACAGCGCATGTTTGAGAACCTTGGTGCGGATTTTTTTGGCGTTCCACTCCGCACTGTCCAAGCGGATGCGCGCCAGACGGTCGCCCTCGACCTTGCGTTCGATCCACATGAAGATTTCAGTGTAGACCGTCTGCGGGCAGGCGTAGCCGCAAAACAGCCGCCCGGCGATGGCGGTAAACAGAAACAGGCCGTAGGCGGAGATGATCAGCAGCAGCGCCAGAAAGATCACATCCTGCGGCCACAGGATCATGCCGAAAAAGTAAAACTTGCGCTCCGACAGGTCGAACAACACCGCCTGTCTGCCGTTCCACTGCAGCCAGGGTAGCCCGTAGAACAGCGCCTGGGTGAAGATCACCATTGCCACCCGCCAGTTGTTGAACCAGCCAGTCACCGAGCGGGCGTAGATCTTCTTGCGCACCTCGTACAGCCATTCTTCGGTGGCAGTGATGTCGTCGCTGCTGGGGTCGGGTGCCTTGGCGTTCATGGGCAGGGTGGACGCAGATGAAGGGGCATTCGTAGCGACGCGGGACGCAGATCGGCTGCGCCCCGCCGGCGCGATACTCGGTCAGTGATGGCGTGCTGGCGCCTCACCTGGCCGCGGTGGAGCCGTGGCTGATGCTGTAGATGTAAGCGGCGAGCAGGTGGATCTTCTCGGGAGACAAGAGGTCTTTCTGCGCGGGCATCTGGCCAGCACGCCCTTTTTCGATGGTGTGCGAGATGGTCTCGATGCTCGATCCGTACAGCCACTGCCGCTTGGGATCGGCCAGGTTCGGGGCGCCCAGCGCCTTGTTGCCGGTGCCATCGGCCCCATGGCAGCCAGCGCACGCCGTGGCGAACAAGGGCTTGCCCTGCGCCGCCAGCTTGGCGTCATGGCTCAGGCCGCTCAAGCTGCGCACATAGTTGGCCACCGCCAGCACGCCCGGTTTGCCGCCGACCGCAGCCTCCATCGGCGGCATCATGCCCAGCCGGCCGTTGGTGAGGGTCTCGACCAGCACCTCAGGACTGTTGCCGTAGAGCCAGGCGTTCGGGTTTTTCTGAGTCAGGTTGGGAAAGCCCTTGGTGCCGCCGGCGTCCGATCCGTGGCACTGCGAGCAGTAGGTCAAGAACATCCGCTGCCCCGTGGCCATCGCCGTGGGGTTGGCTGCGAGTTCGGGAATCGGGGTTTTCATGTACTTGGCATACAGCGGCTCGATGCGCGCATCGAAGGCGGCGGATTCCTGCTGGTACATCTTGTCGCTGGAAAAACCGAGCACGCCCTTGTAGAACGCCAGGCCGCCGTACAGCGTCAGATAGACCGCGCCGAACACCAAGGTGAGGATGAACAGGCCCATCCACCAGCGCGGCAGCGGGTTGTTGAACTCCTGCAGATCGCCGTCCCAGACGTGACCGGTGGTGGCGATGGGATTGCCCGCCTTGTCTCGGAACACGGTCTGCTTGGCAGTGCCGCGCAGGAACAGGAACAGGGAAATGATGGAAACAATGGTGACGCCGCCGATCCAGAAGGCCCACCCGGGGGAATAAAACTGGTTCATGATTTGGACTTGTCGGAGGTCTGCGAGTCAGCGCCCTTGTCGAAAGACTCGGGCGGGTGGTTCTTGGAGTCGAGGAAAGGGATCAAACCGTCCTGCTCATGCTTTTTCTTGAACCGCGGAGAAAACGCCCACCAGACGATGCCAAAGAACACCGCCATGCTGAGCAGGAGAACGATCGATCCGAAGGACATGGCCGGCCTCAGTAGTTGATGTAGTTGGCCTTGGACTTGTAGTTGCTCAGCGCCGTCCCCAGGCTCTGCAGGTAGGCGATCAGCGCGTCCTCCTTGGTCTTGCCCTCGAGTTCCTTGGGCGCCGCGGCAATTTCTGCGTCGGTGTAGGGCACGCCCAGGATGCGCATCGCGCGCATCTTGGCCTGGATCTTGTCGGCCTCGGCCGGCTGGTGCTGCAGCCAGGTGTAGGCCGGCATGATGCTCTCGGGCACCAGATCGCGCGGCTGGCGCAGGTGCAGCCGCTGCCATTCGTCAGAGTACTTGCCGCCCACGCGCGCCAGGTCGGGCCCGGTACGCTTGCTGCCCCACTGGAACGGGTGGTCATAAACCGACTCGCCGGCCACCGAGTAATGGCCGTAGCGCTCGACCTCGGCACGCAGCGGGCGGATCATCTGCGAGTGGCACAGATAGCAGCCCTCGGCCAGATACACATCGCGCCCCTCGAGCTGCAACGCGGTGTAAGGCTTGACGCCAGGAATGGGCTGGGTGGTGCTCTTGTCGAAGAACAGGGGCACGAGCTGAACCAGCCCGGCAATGCTGACGACGATCGCCACCAGCACGATCATCAGACCAACGTTTTTCTCGATGGTCTCGTGACTGAAAGAAGCCATGAATGTCTCCGAATAGTGATCAGGCGTGGGCCGGGGCCAGCGCGGGCACCGGGGCGTCGACCGCCTTGCCCTGACGGATGGTGCGATAGGCGTTGTAGACCATCAGGCACATGCCGAACAGGTAGATGGAGCCGCCGATGGCGCGGATGACGTACAGCGGAATGACTGCCTTGACGCTCTCGATGAAGCTATAGGTCAGCGAGCCGTCGGGTTGCATCGCGCGCCACATCAGGCCCTCGGTCACCCCAGCCACCCACAGCGAAGCGATGTAGAGCACCACACCGATGGTCGCGGTCCAGAAGTGGACTTCGATGAGCTTTTTGCTCCACATCTGGGTCTGGCCCCACAGGCGCGGGATCAGGTAGTACAGGCTGCCCATGGTGATCATGCCCACCCAGCCCATGGCACCAGAGTGCACATGGCCGATGATCCAGTCGGTGTAGTGGCCCAGCGCGCTCACCGTCTTGATCGACAGCATCGGCCCTTCGAAGGTGGACATGCCGTAGAACGACAGCGCGGTGATCAGGAACTTGAGGATGGGATCCTCACGCAGCTTGTACCAGGCGCCCGACAGGGTCATCATGCCGTTGATCATGCCGCCCCAGGAGGGTGCGAGCAGGATGAGCGAGAACACCATGCCCAGCGACTGCGTCCAGTCGGGCAGCGCGGTGTAGAGCAGGTGGTGCGGGCCGGCCCACATATAGGTGAAGATCAGCGCCCAGAAGTGCACGATCGACAGGCGGTAGGAATACACCGGGCGCTCGGCCTGTTTGGGGATGAAGTAATACATCATGCCCAGGAACGAGGTGGTGAGGAAAAAGCCCACCGCGTTGTGGCCGTACCACCACTGGATCATTGCGTCCTGTGCACCGCCGTAGACCGAGTAGCTCTTCCACGACAGCAGGCTGATCGGCAGCTTGATGTTGTTGACGATGTAGAGCAAGGCGATGGTGATGATGTAGGCGCCGAAGAACCAGTTGGCCACATAGATGTGCGGGGTCTTGCGCTTGAACACCGTGCCGAAGAACACGATGGCATAGGCCACCCAGGTGACCACGATCAGCAGGCTGATCGGCCATTCCTGCTCGGCGTACTCCTTGCCGCTGGTGATGCCCAGCGGATAGGTGATGGCGCACAGCACGATGACCGCGGTCCACCCCCAGAAGGTGAACTCGGCCAACTTGGGCGCGAACAACGGCACCTGACAGGTGCGCTGCACGACGTAATACGAGGTGGCGAACAGCGCCGTGCCGCCGAAGCCGAAGATCACCGCGTTGGTGTGCAGCGGGCGCAGACGCCCCCAGCTCAACCACTCGATGCCGTAGGTCATGTCGGGAAACACCAGCTGCACCGCAATGAACACGCCCACCAGCATGCCCACCACGGCCCAGACCAGGGTCATCACCGTGAATTTGCGCACCAGCGCATAGTTGTATGTCTGCTTCAGCGTCAGATCGCTCATCTGCTCCACCTGTTGGTCAAAAAGAGGAAGGGGACGTCATATAGAACATCATGATTTACTTATAGATACATTGAATTGACATGTATCAACACATTGCAAAGAGTTAGGGAAAGCACTAGGGAAACGGAAGAGTCAATGCGACGGACCGTCGCATGCGCGCCTCACGGCTGCGTTGTTGGCGGCGGATCTTTCGGGTCTGATGCCTTTGGGTTTTGCGCTGATTCGGGGCGGTCGTCATCCATCAGGATGGCGTGCGCCGGGCCTTCCAGGTCGTCGAACTGTCCGCTGCGCGCCGCCCACCACAGCACTCCAACGATCAGCAGCACCAGCAGCACGCTGATCGGAATGAGGATGATCAGGGAGCCTTCCATGCCGGCATTCAGTCGGTTTGCGCGCGCGGCTCACGCCGCGCCAGGCGTGCTGCGTTGAGCACCACCAGCAGCGACGAGGTGCTCATCCCCACCGCCGCCCACAAGGGGGTGATGAACCCGGCGACCGCCAGTGGAATGGCGATCAGGTTGTAAACCACCGCCCAGACCAGGTTCTGCCGCATCACCGCCACAGTGCGCCGCCCGGTGGCCACCAGCCGGGGCAAGGCCCGCATGTCGGGATGGTGCAGGATCACATCCGCTCCGGCCCGC
Organism: Thiomonas sp.; assembly: GCA_049976465.1. Taxonomy (GTDB): domain Bacteria; phylum Pseudomonadota; class Gammaproteobacteria; order Burkholderiales; family Burkholderiaceae_C; genus Thiomonas. Next base: position 8,660 of record JBMFIE010000066.1, read on the forward strand.
GCGATCGGCGCGGCTGTGGCAAAACTGACCGACAGATCGGCGGCAGCCAGCACCGGCGCGTCGTTGACACCGTCGCCCACCATCGCCACCACCCTCCCCTGCGCCCGCCACTGCCGCACGCGGGCGAGCTTGTCCTCGGGGCTGAGCCCGCCCTCGGCGCGCTCCACCCCGAGCCGCGCAGCCCAGGCAGCGACGGTGCGCGGGTCGTCGCCCGAGAGCACCGCGACCTCGGCCCCGCTGCGGCGCAGGGCCTGCAGCGCTTGGTGCGTGCCGGGCCGCAGGGTTTCGGCAATGTCGAACACCGCGAGTGCACGGCCGTCCAGACTAAGCCCCACGCGGGTGACCGGAATGTCGGTCTCGGTCACAGCGGCAGCTTGCGCCACCCCGCTGAACTCGGCGTGCCCCAGCCGCAACGTGCCACCATGCCATTGCGCCTGCATCCCGGCATGCGGCACCGCGCGCAGGTCTTGCACTTGTTCGATCGGCCCGTCTGCCGGTGCGTCGGCCAGGAAGGCGCGCGCCAGCGGATGCTGCACACCCTGCTCCAGCGCCCGTGCCAGTGCCAGCACCTGCGCGCGGCTGAATGTCGGGTCGAGCACCCTCACCTGGGATATCACCGGCTCGGCCGTGGTCAGCGTGCCGGTCTTGTCGAACAGCCATAGATCGACCCTGGGCGCGCGATCGAGCGCATGTCCGCGCGCCAGCAGCACCCCATGGCGAGACAACTGCGCAGTCGAGGCCGCCAGCGCCGCCGGCACCGCCAGCGACAGCGCGCACGGACAGCTCACCACCAGCACCGCGATCAGCGTGGGCATGATGCGCGCCGGGTCCAGCCACCACCACAGCAGCACGGTCAGCAAGGCCACCAGCAGCAGCCCCGCGGTGAACCATTGCGCAGCAATATCGGCGATCTGCGCCGAGCGCGGCTTGCTCGCCAGCGCATGCTGCATCAGCTCGACCATCTGCGCGATGCGCGTGCCGGCGCCGGTTTGCGTGGCGCGCAGCACCAGCGGCGACTGCCGGTTCATGCTGCCGGCCAGCACGGTGTCGCCCACCTGCTTGTGCACCGCGCGGCTCTCGCCGGTGAGCAGCGCTTCGTCCACCTGCGAGCTGCCGGAAATCACCACACCGTCGACCGCGGCGGCGCTGCCGCTGGGCAGTTCCACCTCGTCGCCCACGCGCACCTGGGTGATGGCCACGCTGCGCCAGTCGTCCGCGGCGCTCGAACGCACCCGCACCGCGGCGGGGAGTTGCTCCATCAATTCCTCGGCGGCGTTGAGGCTGCGCTGGCGCAGGCCGTCCTCGATCAGCCGCGCGGTGAGCAACAGCGCGAGAAACATCACCACCGAGTCGAAATACACATGGCTTTGCCCATGCGCCACGCTCCACACACTGGCGGCAAACGCGCTCCACAGCCCGAGGGTGACCGGCACGTCCATGCCCAGCCGGCGGTTGCGCAGATCGCGCAGCG
>JBMFIE010000067.1:0-9926 GCA_049976465.1 Thiomonas sp.
GCGATGTGTCCAGCCAGTTCCTCACCGCGCTGCTGCTGGCGCTGCCGCTCAAGGCCGCGCAGCAGGACATTGCGATCGCGGTGCAGGGCGAGCTGATTTCCAAGCCGTATGTGGACATCACCCTCAATCTGCTGCAGCGCTTTGGCGTGCAGGTGCAGCGCGAGGGCTGGCAGCGCTTCGTCATCCCGGCGGGCAGCCGCCTGCGCAGCCCGGGGCGCATCGCGGTCGAAGGTGATGCCTCGTCAGCGTCGTATTTCCTCGCCGCCGGCGTGCTGGGACAGTTGCACGGCAAAGGGGCGCCGGTGCGGGTGGAAGGCGTGGGGCAGGGCAGCATCCAGGGGGATGTGGAATTTGCCCGCGTGCTCGAGCGCCTCGGGGCGAATGTGCGCTGGGGCGAGGACTTCATCGAGACCTTCGGCCTGCAGCCGGGGCTGACCGCGCTGCACGGTGGAGAGATCGACTGCATCGCCATCCCCGACGCCGCGATGACTCTGGCGATGACTGCGCTGTTCGCGGCCGAGCCCACCACGCTGACCTCGATCGGCAGCTGGCGGGTCAAGGAAACCGACCGCATCCATGCCATGGCCACCGAACTGGCCAAGCTGGGCGCGCAGGTCGCCTCCGGCCCCGACTGGCTGCGCGTGCAACCGCTGCCGCCCGCGCAGTGGCGCAGCGCGGCGATCGCCACCTACGACGATCACCGCATGGCGATGTGCTTTTCGCTGGCCAGTTTCGGCAATGCCGACATCCGCATCCTCGATCCCGGCTGTGTGGCCAAGACCTATCCCGACTATTTCACCGACTTCGCCCGCATCGCCCGGCCGGTGCCGGTGATCACCATCGACGGCCCCACCGCCTCGGGCAAGGGCAGCATCGCTGCGGCGGTTGCCAAAAGGTTGGGCTTCGCCACGCTCGACTCGGGCCTGCTCTACCGGCTCACCGCCTTGCTGGCGCTGCGCCGCGGCGTGGCGCTGGACGATGCCCCGGCCCTGGCGCAACTGGCCGGCGGGCTGTCGGTGCGCATCGAGCCAGACACGGTCGTGGTGGATGGCAGTCGCATCCCGGTGATCGATCTTCGCGCAGAAGACGTCGGCAAAGCCGCCTCGACCATCGCCACGCTGCCCGCGGTGCGCCAGGCGCTGGTCGGTCTGCAGCGGCAGATGCGGCGCGCGCCCGGGCTGGTAGCCGACGGGCGCGACATGGGCACCGTGATCTTCCCGGACGCGCAGCTCAAGATCTATCTCACCGCCAGCGTCCAAAGCCGCGCCGAGCGGCGGCATAAGCAATTGATTTCTCAAGGGATTCATGCTAAACTTGAAGATGTTTTGGCGGATTTGGAGCAGCGCGATGCCCGCGACATGCAGCGCGCCGTGGCTGCCCTGAAGCCCGCAGCAGACGCCAAACTGCTCGACAGCACCCACTTGAGCCTTGCGCAAACGGTGGAGGCAGTTTTGCAGTTGTGGCGTCAAGTCGCCTGAATCCGCGAGCGCGGCTTTCAGTGTTTTCAACCTCCAACCCCACGGTCTTCGTGGTTTGAAAGTTTCCACCTCATGTCCACTGCCTCCCCAAGTGCTGCTGCCTCCGAATCGTTTGCCGCACTGTTTGAAGAATCCCTGCAGGCGCGCGATCTGCGTGCCGGTGAAGTCATCACCGCCGAAGTCGTCGCCGTCGACCAGAACTTTGTCGTGGTCAACGCCGGGCTGAAATCCGACGCCTACATCCCGATCGAAGAGTTCTACAACGACCAGGGTGAAGCCGACGTGCAAGTCGGCGATTTCGTCTCTGTTGCGGTCGAAGCGCTCGAAAACGGTCGCGGCGACACCGTGCTGTCGCGCGACAAGGCCAAGCGACTGGCCTCCTGGCTGGCACTGGAGAAGGCGCTGGAAACCGGCGAATTCGTCCAAGGCACCACCACCGGCAAGGTCAAGGGCGGACTGACCGTGATGGTCAATGGCATTCGCGCTTTCCTGCCTGGCTCGCTGATCGACACCCGCCCGGTGAAGGACACCACGCCGTACGAAAACAAGACCATGGAGTTCAAGGTCATCAAGCTCGACCGCAAGCGCAACAACGTGGTGCTGTCGCGCCGGGCCGTGGTCGAAGCCAGCCAGGGTGAGGAGCGCGCCAAGCTGCTCGAGACCCTGCAGGAAGGTGCCATCGTCACCGGCGTGGTCAAGAACATCACCGACTACGGTGCTTTCGTCGACCTCGGCGGCATCGATGGTCTGTTGCACATCACCGATCTGGCTTGGCGCCGTGTGCGTCACCCCAGCGAGGTGGTCACTCCCGGACAAGAAGTCACCGCCAAAGTGCTCAAGTTCGACGCCGAAAAAGGGCGTGTCTCGCTGGGCCTCAAGCAAATGGGCGACGACCCGTGGCTGGGCGTGTCGCGTCGCTACCCGGCCGGCACCCGGCTGTTCGGCAAGGTCACCAACATCGCCGAATACGGGGCCTTCGTCGAGATCGAGCCGGGCATCGAGGGTCTGGTGCACGTCTCCGAGATGGACTGGACCAACAAGAATGTCGCACCGAGCAAGGTGGTTCAGCTCGGTGACGAGGTCGAGGTGCAGGTGCTGGAAATCGACGAAGATCGCCGCCGTATCAGCCTGGGCATGAAACAGTGCCGTCCCAACCCCTGGGAAGAGTTCGCCGCCAACCACAAGCGCGGCGACAAGGTCTCCGGCCCGGTCAAGTCGATCACCGACTTCGGCGTGTTCATCGGTCTGCCCGGTGGCATCGATGGCCTGATCCATCTGTCCGACCTGTCGTGGAACGACACCGGCGAATCCGAAGTACGCAACTACAAAAAGGGCCAGGAAGTCGAGGCCGTGGTGCTGGCGATCGACATCGAGCGCGAGCGCATTTCGCTGGGCATCAAGCAGCTGCACGACGATCCATTCATGTCGTTTGCTGCGCTCAACGACAAGGGCAAGATCGTCGAAGGCACGGTCAAATCGGTCGATGCCAAGGGCGCGACCATCGACCTGGGCAACGGCGTCGAAGGCTACCTGCGCGCCTCGGAGATTTCCCGCGAGCGTGTCGAGGACGCGCGCAACGTGCTCAAGGAAGGCGATCATGTCTCGGCCGTGGTGATCAACATCGACCGCAAGACCCGCAACATCCAGCTGTCGGTCAAGGCCAAGGACGCCGCCGAGCAGCAGGAAGCAATGGACCGCCTGGCCGGTGACCTGCGCGATGCCGGAACCACCAATCTGGGTGCCCTGCTGCGCGCCAAGATGGACAAGAGCTCTTGATCCATCCGCGACGGCGCATGCTGCACGCAGCGGCGCGCGCCGGATGATGTTCCTGCTCGACGGCGGCCCGGGTTCAACGCCCCGGCCGCCGTTTTCAACGCGATATGCCATGACCCGTTCCGATCTGGTTGAACTTCTCGCCGCACAGTTTCCGCAACTGGCGCACCGAGACGCCGAGCTGTCCGTCAAGACCATCCTGGACGCGCTGGCGCAAGCGCTTAACCAAGGGCACCGCGTGGAGATCCGCGGCTTTGGCTCGTTCAGCGTCAGTCACCGACCGGCGCGCATCGGGCGTAATCCCCGCTCTGGCGAACAGGTTGCGGTTCCGGAAAAGCGCATCCCGCACTTCAAGCCGGGTAAGACCCTGCGCGAACTGGTGGACTACAGAACCAGGCCCGACAGCGAACAGGCTGCGGCCAGACCGCAAGCGACATCCACCTCTGACGAGTAGGGCCGGGCTTCGATTCCTGCAGTCATTCCTCGCGCCTCGACAGGCCGCGGCTGCGGCACAAGGGTTTGACGGGATGCAAGCCGACTGCGGATAGGGTCTGTGATTGCGCGCTCTGGCGCTGTATAAATACAAAGCGGCTTGAGCCTGGCCCGCCTGGGCGTTTCGGCAGTGGAGGCCCACCATGCAAATCCACGCGCGATCCTCGGATGTTTCGCTGAAAAACGTCACCCTGCGGCAGCTGCGGGCCTTTCTCGTCGCCGCGCAGCACCTCAACTTTGGCAAGACCGCGCGCGAGCTCGATCTGACGCCTCAGGCGGTGTCCATCCAGATCCGCGAACTCGAGTCGCAAGTGGGGTTTGCGCTGTTCGAGCGCAGGGGGCAGGGCAAGGCGCTGAGTCTGACCGCGACTGGGCAGTTCTTCCTGGTCTATGCGCAGACGATCTTCTCGACTCTCAAAGAGGCCAAGGGGGCGATTAGCGCGCTGCGCAATCTCGATGCAGGACAACTTTCGGTCGGCATGGTGCGCACGACCAAATACATCGTGCCGCCGTTGCTGGCGCGTTTCCAGCAGGAACACCCGCATTGGAAGGTGCACCTGGTCGATGGCAGCAGCGCGCAACTGCAGCACAGGCTGCAGATCGGCGAACTCGACCTGGCGATCGTCTCCCGCGTCCCGCACCCTTTGGCCGCGCATGCACAAGCCTTTGCCGGCTATCCCCTGGGGTTCGTCACCGCACCGGACCATCCGATGCGGGCGCTCGCGCCGGTGCCGCGACAGGCGCTGGCGGAGTTCGACTTCATCGTGCGCGAACCCGGTTCGGTGACCCGCGCGGCGTTCGACGCATATGTGCAGCAGCAACGCATCCATCTGCCCAGACTGCTCGAACTGCCCAACAACGAAGCCATCAAGCAGGCGGTGATGGCCGGGTTGGGCGTGGGCTTCATCAGCCTGCATACCGTTGGTCTGGAGTTGCGCCGCGGACTGATCTGCGTACCGCAGGTGGAGGGGCTGCCGCTGCAGCGGCAGTGGTTCGTGGTGCGCACCCCGACCCGGCAGCTGTCGTCTGCAGCGCAGGGTTTTCACGACTTTCTCCTGGAGCGCGGCCACGCATTGCTGCAGGCGCATTTCGACGGTGTCGGCCCGCTCGTGACGGCGGAAGCGGGGCGCAAAGGCAACCGGGGCCGGCTGGGTCGTCTCAGCGGGTCAGCGCCATGAACATCTGCGGCAGTCGCTGCGGCAGCCGAGTGATCTGATCGATGACCGAGTAACGCCGACCGAAGATGTCGCCGACATACGCATCGGCCTGGGGATCGAGGCTGATGCAGTAGGCGAACAGTCCCTGCTGCTCGAGTTCCTTGACCGCCTGCCGAGCATCTGCGACCAGCAGCCTGTCCTCCTTGACATCGACATCCGAGGGCATGCCGTCTGTGAGGACAAGCAGGAGCTTCTTGTCGGCCCGGCGCGCGGCGAGGTAGTGCGCTGCATGCCGCAGGGCAGCGCCCATGCGGGTCGACCAACCGGCCTGCATGCCAGCCAGCCGGGCCTTGACCGGATCGCCCCACGGCTCGGCAAAGCCTTTGATGTGCAGGTAGCGCACCTCGTGCCGGGTGTTGGAGTGGAATCCGGCGATGGCCAGCGGATCGCCCAGGGTCTGCGTGGCCCAGGCCAGCAGCGACACGGCCTCGCGGCTGAGCTCCAGGATGGTCTGGGTGCTGCCCGCCACCGGGCCATTGAGCGAGGCCGACAGGTCCAACAGCAGCAGCACCGCGATGTCGCGCCGATGGGTGCGGTGGCGCTGGTTGATGCGCGGATCGGGCGCAGCGCCGCTCTTGAAGTCGATGAGCGAGCGAATCGCCACATCCAAGTCGAGTTCGTTGCCGTCCTCCTGGTAGCGGAGGCGCTCCCTGTCCTGCGGCTTGAGCAGTTCGAGCAGGCGCTTGAGTCGTCTGGCCAGTCTATCGTGACGTTGCAGCAGACGGTCGATGTCGGTGGGGTCGCCGCTGGGGTGCAGCAGGTCGTACACGCTCACCCAGTCCGGTCGCCAGCTCTGGCTGCGATCGTCCCACTCGGGATAGTGGCGCGGCGGCAGCGCCTGGCTTTGCGCTTCGTCCAGCACGCGCGCTCGGTCCTCGAACGTCTCCTCCTCGTCGCCGGGCTCGATGAAAGTCCAGAGGCGACGGTTGTCGTCGCGGTAGCTGACCACGGTGTCGGCAAAATGCACTTTGGCGAACTGGTCGCTGGGGCGACGGGTGCGGGCGACATGCTCCAGCGCCAGCGCGGCCATGTCCTGCGTCGAGGCGGGGCCCTGCGCCAGCAGTGCATGAAAGCGCGCGGCGCAGGCCAGCAGATCGCCGTTGCGGTAGCCGTGCGCCGGGTCGAGCAGGGCGCGCGACAGCATCGCCAGGCGATGGCGCAGGCAGGAAGTGGTCTGCGGGTCGCATCCCGCCTCGGCCGGTGCCGGGTGCAGTGCCAGGATCTGGGCACGCAGTCCTGGGTAGCTGCGGATCAGCAGCGTGTCGATACGGCAATCCTCCAGCCACTCCACCGCCAGACGCTGCAGTGGGCTCCAGTTGTCGGCGATCAGCGGGCGGCTCCAGCGCCGGTGGCCGGCGATGTGCGCCAGGGCGAGCCGGTATCGGTCCAGGCCGCTGACGCCGTTGAGGTCGTCGTACACATCGGGCAGGTGGATTCCCAGGTGATCGTCGTAAGGAACCGGCTGACGCAACTGGTCGAATGCGGTGGAGTAGGCAATGAGCCGCGCACTGTCCTGCCACAGGCCGCGCAGGGTCAGGTCGAGGCGGCGTTCCACGTTGGACAGCAGCGTGCCGTGACGTTCGCGCTGCAGCACAGCGCGGCTGTCTGCGGACTGCACGCTGAAATAGTCTTGCTGGCGCTCGGGGTGGTCGGCATGGTTGCGCACGCCGTAGTCCACCCAGTTGACCAGACCGTCGAGCGACACCTGCTCGAGCAGCGCGGGCGCCTGCGCAACAAAGTGCTCCAGCCCCGGGCTGGCAAACATGGCGTGATGGCCGTGGATCGAGCCGGTGGTGCGCTCCATCAAGTCCTGCACGATGTCGAGATAGCGCTGCAACTGCTGTGTGGACTGCAGACGCCGCGCCACCGGCGCCAGGGTTTGCAACAGCGCGGCAATCGCGCGGCCGTTGGGTGATTTCTGCATGCGCTGCACCAGGGCCATCAACGCGGTCAGGGCCGTATCCGGCTGGTCGAGCATTTTGGCGGCCTCGGGCCATGCCTCCAGGAAGATCAGCATCGGCTCGGCGCCGCGGCCGAGTTTGCCGATCTGACGCGCGGCGTCCAGATAGGCATCGAACGCATCCTGCGACAGGGCCGAGAGCGCGCCGTCCATTAGCCCATCGAACACCGCCTCGACCTGGGTAAAGCGGGTGTCCAGACGCTGCCAGGCGTGCTGCAGCAGCCGCCGACGCTCACTGGGATCGGTGCAGGAGTGCATGCGGATCGGGTTCGGACAGGCGCGGTGCGGCTCAGCCCAGGGTGGCGGCAATGGCGTGTTCGAGCGTGGCTCTGATGTCGGCATCGTCGGTGACCGGCGATACCAGCGCCATCTGGCAGGCATCACGCGGCTCGACCCCGTCCTGGATCAGTGCCGCGGCGTAGACCAGCAAGCGCGTGGAAATGCCTTCTTCCAGGCCGTGACCCTTGAGCCGGCGCGCCACCGCGCCGATGGACACCAGGCGCTCGGCCATGGCGTGCGCAAGCCCGGTTTCCCGCGACAGGATGTGCGCTTCGAGTGCGGCAGCGGGATAGTCGAAATCGAACGCGGCAAAACGCTGCTTGGTCGAGGGTTTGAGATCCTTCATCAGCGTCTGGTAGCCCGGGTTGTACGAAATGACCAGCTGAAAATCCGGATGCGCCGGCACCAACTCGCCCTTCTTGTCCAGCGGCAGCATACGGCGATGATCGGTGAGCGGATGGATGACCACGGTGGTGTCCTGCCGGGCCTCGACCACCTCGTCCAGGTAGCAGATTGCGCCCAGGCGCGCTGCGGTGGTGAGCGGGCCGTCGACCCAGCGCGTGCCGTTGGCCTCCAGCAGGTAGCGGCCGACCAGATCGGCGGCAGTCATGTCCTCGTTGCAGGCCACGGTGATCAGCGGCCTGCCGAGCTTCCATGCCATGTATTCGATGAAGCGCGATTTGCCGCACCCGGTCGGCCCCTTGACCATGACCGGCAGACGTCGGCGATAGGCCGCCTCATACAGCACGACCTCGCGGCCCTGCGGCTGGTAAAACGGTTCAGTGCGAACCAGATACTGTTTTTCGTCGATCACGGCAGAGTTGCATCACAGAACAAAAAGCCCCGCGCGAGCGGGGCGGCCGGTTGGAGCGGGATTGGGCTGACGGCGGACACAGGACAAGCCCCTTGCGGGCCGCGCATCCGATCGATGGGCGGTCTGCGGCCGCGAAGCACAGCGTCGTCGGTGCGGTGGGGATTGCTCTGGAGTGCGCCGTGCATCCCACTCGCAGCCCGGCACCCTCTCCAGCACCGGGCTGTTTTACTTGTGCACTCCGAGCTTCTCGCGCCAGCCGGGGTAGAGCTTGTCGGCGTCGTGCGGGAAGGACTCGAACGCACGGGCGAACTCCCGATGGCTCTTGGCGAACTCGATCGGATCGGCGCCGGATTTCCAGCACTCGTAAGCCTGGCGCAGCGAAATCGCACCAGCGGCCGGGCTGTCGATATGGCCGTACGAGCCGCCGCCTGCGGTGTTGATCACATTGCCGTGACCGAGGTTCTCGAAAAAGCCGGGCAGACGCAGCGCGTTCATGCCGCCGGAGATGATCGGCGTGGTGGGTTTCATGCCGTACCACTTCTGGTAGTACACCGGGCCTTGGCACTCGTCGCGCTCGATCATGTAGGCGATGTTGCGGTCGTCGCCTTCGCCCTCCATCTTGCCGTAACCCATGGTGCCCACATGGATGCCCGAGGCGCCCTGCAGCCGCGCAATCTTCGCCAGCACGAAGGCGGTGTAGCCGCGCTTGGATGACGGCGAGGTGATCATGCCGTGGCCGGCGCGGTGATAGTGCAGGTATTGGCCGGGATATTGCCGGCGCGCCGTGGTGATCATGCCGGGGCCGCCGACGAAGCCATCGACCAGGAAGGCCACCTTGTCGGCATCGGGGCCGAAGGTTTCCAGGATGAAGTCGGCGCGGGCGCACATTTCATAGTGGTCGTCGGCGGTGATGTTGGCCGAGAACAGCTTGGCCTGGCCGGTTTCGTCCATCGCGCGCTTCATCGCGTCGGCGACCAGCGGGATGGTCTTTTTCAGCGGGGCGAACACCTGGTTGCCCTGCGGTTCGTCGTTCTTGATGAAGTCGCCGCCGAGCCAGAACTGATAGGCGGCCTCGGCAAACGGTTCTGGACGCAGGCCGAGCTTGGGCTTGATGATGGTGCCGGCGATGTAACCGCCGTCCTTGATCGGGCGGCCCAGGATGCGCCAGAGGTCGGAGATGTCCTTGCTCGGGCCGTCGAACAACTGGATGGCGCGCGGCGGGACCCAGAAATCGATCATCTTGGCGTGTGCGATGTCGCCCATGCCCTGGTTGTTGCCGATGGCCAGGGTCAGGAACGAGACGATCATCATCCGGCCGTCGATGATGTTGCGATCGAACAGTTCCAGCGGGTAGGCGATGCGCATGTCCTGCGTGGCCTCGTCGATGTGATAGACCAGCGCGTCGACGCCCTTGGTGAAGTCGTCGGTGGTCGAGACCTCGACATTGGTGCCGGTGGACGATTCGGCGGCAAAGTGCGCGGCCGCCTCGAGGTAGCCGTGGCCTGCCTTGGGCTGCATCTTGTAGGCGACGAGGATGTGCTTGCCGCCCTTGATCAGGTCTTCCTCCTTGAGCGAGAGGTCTGCGTAACGTGCGGATTGATCCATGCTGTACTCCTGAGTGGATGAACTTCGGAGATCTGACTTTTGCGATATATGCAAAGCTGTTTTTCCGAAAACAAACACTATAGGCAGCCGGATGCGTCAGGAAAATTCACGAGTTTTCCGCAGCGCGTTAAGTTACGCTGACTGCGCGGGTCGGGCGGACGAGCGCCGCTGCCAGCTCGCAGACTAGGGCCTGTTCACGCTATTGGTGCACCCGCGTTGCCCCCAGGCGGGGATGGATGCAAGGCGCAGGCCCGGGGCAAGGCTGGACGCCTTGCCCCGGGCTGACAACGCCGCAGACGCCCCGCCTG
>JBMFIE010000068.1:0-9867 GCA_049976465.1 Thiomonas sp.
GTATGCAGTGTGCGGCCGGGTGGCGCAGGTGTTGCCGGTGGACGTGACCATCCCCGGCTGCCCGCCCAGCCCGCAGGACTTGCTGCAGGGCATCGTGCGCTTGGTGCGGCGGCAGGTGTGAGCGCTCAGCGTCGCTGCGGTATCTGCGTCTTTTGCAATTGCGCGCGCAGCTCGGCGCAGTGGTCGACCGGCGGTGTTCCCGGGGTGAACCAGACGGCGTCGAACCCGTCGGGCACCTCGGCCGGGATGTCGGGGCCCAGTCCCTGCAACAGCAAGCTGAACACGGTGGGCGGCTGCGGCACGCCCGGCGGCACGTCTGCCGCATGCGCCGCCAGGTGCAGCGCAATGCCCTGGGTGCGGTTGGCGTGAAAGCTGCCGGTGAGCAGCACGACCGTCTTGCCGGGCGAGGCGAGTCGCAGGCAGCCTGCGGCCATGCTGTCGTCGCGGGCGAACTGGATGCGCGCCATCGCCGGCGCCTGCGCGGCGGGCAGCAGGCCGCAGTGGCTGTCGATCACATCGTCGATGATGCGCTGGCGCACGGCAGGCGGCACACTCGTGTCCCAGCGTGTCTGTTCGAGCGTGGCACGCATGCGCTGCTGCGGCAGGTTGACCCCGACCACCGGCACGCCGGCGCGCACCGCGGCCATCACCGGGCCGCGGTATAGCCGCCACGGCCAGCCGGCGTCGTTCCAGGCCAGTTGGGCCCGCACCGCATCCTCGCTGGCGTCGCGCGGGCCGTCGAAACGCTTGCCGGTATCGGCCATTTCCAGCGCGAGCGCGGCAAGCTGGCCGCGCTGCGCCAAGGCGGTGACGATCCAGGCCTGCACCGCGTGGTGATCGGGATGGTCGTGCTGCTCGCCGAGCAGGCACAGCGTGGCGCGTGCGCAGTCATCGACCAGTTGTTGCGGCGGGATGAATTGCCGGTCTGCCTGCAGGATGCGCCCGACCAGCGGCGAGTCGGCGCGCACCGGCTGGGTGTAGCGCGGCAGCTCCGGCAGCGCGCCGGCCGCAGCGGCCAGCCCCGCGCCCAGCAACGGCGCTCCTGCGGTCAGTCCAAGCGCCAGGTTCAGGCGGCGCCGTGTGGGGTTGGGCGGCGCCGCCTGCGCGCCGCAGTGGGATCGGGAGTGGCTCATGGCAGGAAGGTCGTTAGCATGAATGGGGTGAACTTACTCCAGCGCGGCAAGCCCGCGCAGCCACCGGGACATGTCAGCAGCAGGGCAAGAGACCGCCAGATTGCGCCTGTTTTTCGCGCTGTGGCCGAACGACGCGGTGCGCGCGCAGCTGGTGCGGCATCAGGCGCTGTGGCAGTGGACGCCGCCCGCCCGTCCGACGCCGGCGCACAAGCTGCATCTGACCCTGCTGTTCATGGACGGGGTGCCGGTGCAAGCGCTCGGCAGCGCCTGCGCGCTCGGCGAGTCGCTTGCGCCGGTCTGGCAGAACTTCGACCTGCTGCTCGATCGCGCCGCGGTGTGGAGCCGCGGCGGCATCGCGCACCTGGCGCCCAGCCGGATGCCGACAGCCCTGCGCGATCTGCACGCGGCGCTGGCTGCAGGCGCGGCGCAGCGCGGTCTGCCGTTCGATGCACGCGCCTACGCGCCGCATGTCACCCTCGGCCGCCGCGCAGGCGGCCTGACCGCACCCAGCGCTTTCGCCCCGCTGCACTGGCCGGTGCGCGACGTCGTGCTGGTGCAGTCTGTGCTTGGCACGGGGCGCTACGTGGTGCTGGGCCGCTGGCCCCAGCGGGAAGAGGGGTGAGCACGCCTGCCTCGCCCTGTGGGGGTTGGGAGGGGTTCAATAACTGCCGGCGCTGCCGAGCGTCGAGATCCACCACGCCAGCGCGCCGCCGGCGGCAAGGATGACCAGCGCGAGCAGCCGCAGCGCCCAGGTGTCGCGCGCTTGAGGCGCTCCGGCGACGGTGTCGATGTCGCCGGTGAGCATCGGGCGGACGAGGTTCTGATGCTTGACGATCGCGTAGTAGGCGATTGCCGCAATATGTAGTCCGACCAGCGCATAGACCAGCGGCAGACCGATGTTGGTGTGGTAGTAGGTGAGGATTTCGCTGGTGCGGCTGCTGACATAATTGGCCAGCGGCCCTTCGTTGAAGATTTCATCGTTGGCGAACAGGCCGCTTGCGACTTGCAGCGTGATGATGACGAGCAGCGCGATCACCGACAGGCTGCCAAGCGGGTTATGCCCGAGGCGCAGATGCGGCGGGCGCGGGTCGTCGCCGCGCAGATAGCGCAACACGTCGCGCGGGCCGCGCACGAAGTTCCAGAACCGGGCATGGTGGCTGCCGATCAGCCCCCACACCAGCCGGAACACCAGCAGCGCGATCAGGCAGTAGCCGCTCCAGAAGTGGTACTGCATCGCGTTGCCGCCGATCAAGCCTGTGATGATCGAGAGGGTCACGCACACCGCGAGCGCCCAGTGGAACAGGCGCAGCGGCAAATCCCAGACGCGAACTTTCATTGCCAGATTCCCAGATTCACGCCTGCCGCAGCTTGCGTGCGGCTTCGAGCGCAAAGTAGGTGAGGATGCCATCTGCCCCGGCCCGCTTGAACGCGAGCAGGCTTTCCATCATCACCGCGTCGTGGTCGAGCCAGCCATTTTGCGCGGCGGCCTTGAGCATCGCGTACTCCCCGCTGACCTGATAGGCGAAGGTCGGCATGTGAAACTCGTCCTTCACCCGGCGGACGATGTCCAGATACGGCATGCCGGGCTTGACCATCACCATGTCGGCGCCTTCGGCGATATCGAGCGCCACTTCGCGCAGCGCCTCGTCGGAGTTGCCCGGATCCATCTGATAGACCTTTTTGTCGGCCTTGCCCAGGTTGGCGGCCGATCCCACCGCGTCGCGGAACGGCCCGTAGAAAGCGCTCGCATACTTTGCGCTGTAGGCCATGATGCGGGTGTGGATGTGGCCTGCGGCCTCGAGCGCCTGGCGGATCGCGCCGATGCGGCCGTCCATCATGTCGCTGGGCGCGACGATGTCCACCCCGGCTGCCGCCTGTACCAGCGCCTGCTTGACCAGCACCTGCACCGTCTCGTCGTTGAGGATGTAGCCGCTGTCGTCGAGCAAGCCGTCCTGCCCGTGCGAGGTGTAGGGGTCGAGCGCGACATCGGTCATCACGCCCAGCTGCGGGAACTCGTTTTTCAGCGTGCGCACCGCGCGCGGCACCAGCCCGTCCGGGTTCGTCGCTTCGGCGCCGTCGGCGGTCTTGAGTGCGGGATCGATCACCGGAAACAGCGCCAGCACCGGGATGCCCAGCGCAACGCACTCGGCGGCGACCGGCAACAGCTGATCGACCGACAGCCGCTCGACTCCGGGCATCGACGCCACCGGCTGCCGCTGCCGCGCACCGTCGAGGACGAACACCGGGTAGATCAGATCGTCACAGCCCAGGCGGCTTTCGCGCACCAGCCTGCGGGTGAAGTCGTCGCGACGCAGGCGGCGCATGCGGTTGGCGGGAAAGCCGGGCGGGTTCACAAAGTTTTTCATCTTCGGGCGGCGCGAAACAGGAACTTGAAGCCGTCAATGCTATCTTTTCCAAGCGGATGGTGCGTTGCAAGGCGCGCCATTCCCCGCTTCTCCTCCCTGAGCGGGGCCTTGATGAAAGGCTTGGGTCCCCGGCCGGCACTGCCGGGGATTTTTTTGTCCGACTTGTCCCCGATCTGCCCCGATTTTGTCCCGGGTAAACAATCCGCTCGGGCGGCTCTCTTACACTGATCAGTGTGTCCGAACTAGGGAGTCTGCCGTGGCGTTTCAATGGGTGCTGAGCTGGCACATCATTTTTGTGATTGCATGGTATGCGGGGCTGTTCTATCTGCCGCGCATTTTTGTGAATCTGGCGATGGTGCCCGAGGGCAGCACCGCCGAGCGCGACCGGCTGCTGCTCATGGGCCGCAAGCTCTACCGCTTCACCCACATCCTGATGTGGCCGGCCATCATCCTTGGGCTGGTGCTGTGGCTGTATTACGGCGTCGGCCTGCACGGCCCGGGCAATGGCTGGATCCACACCAAGGTCACGCTGGTCGTGCTGCTGGTGCTCTACATGTTCTGGTGCAAGCGCATCCTGCGCCAGTTCGAGCAGGGCACCAACACCCGCAGCCACAAGTGGTATCGCTGGTTCAACGAAATTCCCACCCTCATCCTGTTCATCATCATTCCGCTGGTGGTCATCAAGCCGTTCTGAACGTCCCGAGGCGCCGCCTCTGGCGGGCAGCCTCGCGCGCAGCGGCGTGTGCCTTGCCTCATGCCGTCGCCGCATCCCCCCTCTCGCCCGGTCTCCCGATTTTCCCGCTACGCCTTGGCGGGCTATCTGCTGCTGATCGTCTACGCCAGTCTGTATCCGTTTTCCGGGTGGCGCTGGCAGGGGCTGATGCCCTTCGATTTTGTGCTGGCGCCGCTGCCGCGCTACCTCACCGCAAGCGATCTGCTGATCAATGTGGCGGGGTATTTTCCGCTGGGTTACCTGCTGGCGCGCACCCTGCCGGCGCGCTGGCCGCGCTTCGGCGTCTGGCTGGCGGCCAGCCTGCTGGCCAGCGCGCTGTCGTTCTGCATGGAATCGACGCAGGCGTTTTTGCCGATGCGGGTGTCGTCGAATCTGGACTGGCTGACCAACAGCCTGGGTGGCATGCTCGGTGCCGCGGTGTGCGCCTGGCTACTGCCGCGGCTGCGGCTGGCGGCGTTGCTGCGGCTGTGGCGCGAGCGATGGTTTGCGCCGCATGCGGGCGATGGCCTGTTGTTGCTCGCGCTGTGGCCGCTGGCGCTGCTGTGGCCGGCGGCGGTGCTGTTCGGCACCGGGCAGATCGGTCCGACGCTGCTGCAGCCGGTATTCGACCGCCAGGCCTGGCAGGTGCTGTCGGCCTGGTATGTGGACAGCGGGCTGCGGCTTGCCGACTTCGCGCCCATCGGTGCGTGGCGTCAGACCGGCATCACCGCGGCGATGCTGGTGGGCAATCTGCTGCTGCTGGCCACGCTGCTGCGGCCTGGGGCACCCCGGCTGCGTCTGGCGCTGGCGCTCACCGTGGCGGGACTGCTCGCGGTGAGCCTGTCGGCGGCGCTGAGCTTCGGCCCGCAGCATGCACTGTCCTGGGCCACGGCGCCGACGCTGCGCGGCGTGCTGATCGGACTGATCATCGGCCTGCCGCTGACTCTGCTGCCACCGCGCTGGTGCGCCGGCATGGGGGCCTCGAGCCTGTTGCTCGGGCTGGCATGGGTCAACCTGGCCGGCCCCGGGCCGTATGACGCGCTGAACCTGCAGGCCTGGAGTCAGGGCCTGTTCATCCGGCTGTACGGCCTGCCGCAGTGGTTGAACTGGCTGTGGCCGTTCGCCGCGTTGGTTTATCTTGTGGCGCGCGCGGTCAAGCCCGCGCGGCGCGATCCCTGAACCCCCGCCTGTCTGCCCATGAGCTACTACACCCATCACATTTTTTTCTGTCTGAACCAGCGCGACCCGGGCGCGGCCCGCCCCTGCTGCGCCGCCAGTGGCGCCGAGGCGGCGTTCGAGCATTGCAAGGCGGCGGTCAAGTCGCTCGGCCTGGCCGGCCCGGGCCAGGTGCGGGTCAACCGCGCGGGTTGCATGGATCGCTGCGAGGAAGGACCGGTCTGCGTGGTCTATCCCGAGGGCGTGTGGTACACCTATGTCGATCAAAGCGACATCGACGAAATCGTGCAATCGCATCTGGTGCAGGGCAAGGTGGTCGAGCGCCTGCGGCTGCCTGATGCGCCCGACGCGTAGTCCGGGAGAACGAACATGAACGCGCAGACCCGCAGACTGCTGGTGCCCGGCCCGGTCGGTCCGGTCGAGGTGGCGGTGGACGCGCCCACCGCGCCGCCGCGCGGCCTGGCGCTGGTGGCGCACCCGCACCCGCTGTTCGGCGGCACGCTGGACAACAAGGTGGCACAGACCCTGGCCCGTGCCTGGGTGCAGTTGGGGTTCGTCAGCGTGCGCCCCAATTTCCGCGGCGTCGGACAGACTGCGGGAACGCATGACCACGGCATCGGCGAAACCGACGACCTGCTTGCGGTACTGGCGCATTTCCGCGCCGAACTCGCTGCGCAGGTGGGGGTGGAGATGGCTGCGCTGCCGCTGGCGCTGGCCGGATTTTCTTTCGGCGCGGCCGTGGCGGCGCGCTGCGCGCAGGCGCTGCAGCAGCAGGGCGCCAGCCTGCAGCACCTCACCCTGGTCGGCACCGCGGTCGGTCGCTTTGCAGTGCCACAGGTCAAGCCGCCCGGCGCGCCGCCGCTGGCGCAAACGATTCTGGTGCTGCACGGCGAGCAGGACGACGTGGTGCCGCTGCCCGCGGTGCTCGACTGGGCGCGGCCGCAGCAGTTGCCGGTGGTGGTGTTCCCGGGCGCCGGGCATTTCTTTCACGGACTGCTGCTGCCGCTGCGCGACTGGGTCTGCCGCTGGCATGGGGCCGTGCCGGGCTGAGCAGCAACAGAACCTTCCTGCGCGGCAAGGCTCAGACCCGCATGCGCGGCGCGGTCTGCGCCGCGCGGCAAAACTTCGTCACCCCTGCACGCGCGATGTGCTGCTAGGGTGTTTGCTTTTTGGTTGTTTGCATCAGGATTTGCCCATGTCCATTCGACTTCGCATCATCGCCTGCAGCATGGCCGGCCTGCTCGCCGCCTCCACCGTGGCGCAGGCCGCGCCCGCCGCCGTCAAGACCCCTGCGCCTGCGGCCAGTGCCGCTGCCGCACCGCTGACTCCCTTGCAGGCGCTGCTGGCCACCGTTCCTCCGCCCAAGCTCGATGCCCGCGCCTGGATCGTGGTCGATCTCACCAGCGGCCAGATCCTGGCCGAACACAATGCACACCAGCAGGAGGCCCCGGCCTCGCTGACCAAGCTGATGACCGCCTACCTCACTTTCAAGGCGCTCAAGGAAGGCACGATCAAACTCGATCAGAAGGTCACCGAATCGAAGGAGGCCTGGCAGACCGGCGGCTCGCGCATGTTCATCGACCCGCGCGTGCCGGTGTCGGTCAACGATTTGCTGCTGGGCATGATCGTGCAGTCGGGCAACGACGCAGCGATGACCCTGGCGCAGACCGTGGCCGGCTCGGTCAGTGCCTTTGTCGCGATGATGAACCGGCAGGCGCAGCAGTGGGGCCTCAAGGGCACGCATTTCATGGATCCCACGGGCCTGCCCGATCCCGGCCACTACACCACGGCGTATGACCTGTCGGTGATCGCCACGCACATCATCCGCGACTTTCCGCAAGACTACGCGCGCTATTTCAAGGTCAAGGAATTCACCTACAACCACATCACCCAGCCCAACCGGGTGAGTCTGCTGTTCACCGACCCGTCGGTCGACGGCATGAAGACCGGCTACACCGCCGAAGCAGGCTACTGCATGATCACCTCGGCGCTGCGGCAGTTTCCGAACGGTCCGCGCCGTCTGCTCACCGTGGTCATGGGCACGCCCAGCGAGCGCGCCCGTGGCGAGGAAAGCCAGGTGCTGCTCAACTGGGGCTTCCAGAATTTCGACGACATCGTGCTGGCCTCGCCGGGCAAGCCGGTGCTCACCGCCACGGTGTGGAAAGGCACTGCAGACAAGGCGGAGCTGGGCTCGACCGTGCCGATCGTCATTTCGGTGCCACGCGGCATGGGCAAGGACATCCAGACCAAGGTGGTGCGGCCAGATCCGCTGGTGGCACCTCTGGCAGCCGGGCAGCGCATCGGCCAGCTCGACGTGAGCATCGGTGGCAAGCAGCTGGCCACCTATCCGCTGCAGGTGATCAAGGCCGTGCCCGAAGCCGGCATCCTGGGCCGCGCTTGGGACAGCCTGCGGTTGATGATCAAGTAGGCCTGGGGATGGCGCCGATCAGGCGGTCAGGGCCTGTTCGGTCTGCGCCACGCACACCTCGCCGCGCAGCGCGTGCGGGGTGGCGGTGGTGATGCGCACCGGCACCAGTTGCCCGATCAGCCGCGCGGGCGCCGCCAGATGCACGATGCGGTTGTTTTCGGTGCGGCCCTGCAGCTCGGCCGGGTTCTTTTTGCTCGGCCCTTCCAACAGGACGGTCTGCACCGTGCCCACCATGGCCGCGCTGATGGCGCTGGCCTGCGTCTCGATCAGCGCCTGCAGGGCTTGCAGGCGCTTGAGCTTGACCTCGGCCGGCGTGTCGTCCGGCAGATTGGCCGCCGGGGTGCCCGGACGCGGGCTGAAGATGAAACTGAAACTGGCGTCGAACCGCACTTCCTCGACCAGTTTGATGAGTTGCGCGAAGTCGGCTTCGGTCTCGCCGGGAAAGCCGACGATGAAGTCCGAACCGATGCAGATGTTCGGCCGCACCGCGCGCAGCCGCCGCACGATGCTCTTGAACTCCAGCGTGGTATAGCCGCGCTTCATCGCCGCCAGAATGCGGTCGCTGCCATGCTGCACCGGCAGATGCACATGATTGACGAGCTTGGGGATGCGGCCATAGGCGTCGATCAGCCGCTGGGTGAATTCCTTGGGATGGCTGGTGGTGTAGCGGATGCGCGCAATGCCGTCGATCTCGGCCACGCACTCGAGCAGAAAGGCGAAATCCTCGCCCTCGCCGCCGCGCCAGGCGTTGACATTCTGCCCCAGCAGCGTGACCTCGCGCACGCCCAGGCTGGCGAGTTCGGCCACCTCGGCCAGCACATCGACCAGCGGGCGCGACACTTCCTCGCCGCGGGTGTAGGGCACCACGCAGTAGCTGCAGTATTTGCTGCAGCCTTCCATGATGGAGACGAAGGCGCTCGGCCCCTCCACCCGCGCCGGCGGCAGGTTGTCGAACTTCTCGATCTCGGGAAAGCGGATGTCCACCTGCGCCCGGCCCTGCGCGCGGCGCTGTGCAATCAACTCGGGCAGGCGGTGCAGCGTTTGCGGGCCGAACACCAGATCGACATACGGCGCGCGCTTGACGATCGCCTCGCCCTCCTGGCTGGCCACGCAGCCGCCCACGCCGATCAGCAGATCGGGGTTGGCGGCCTTGAGTTCGCGCAGCCGCCCCAGGTCGCTGAACACCTTTTCCTGTGCCTTTTCGCGGATCGAGCAGGTGTTGAGCAGAATGAGGTCGGCGTCCTGCGGGGTGGACGTGGGCGTGTAGCCTTCGGCGGCAGCGAGCACGTCGGCCATCTTGGACGAGTCGTACTCGTTCATCTGGCAACCGAATGTCTTGATATAGACCTTTTTCATCACGTCACGCCGCGTTCAATTGCTGAAAAACAGACCGCACTGTCCGGGCGCCTTGGGCACCTGCAGCTGGGCCACTGCTTCGGGGCGGATCAGCCAGATGCGAAACACATTGCCGCTGGCGTCGCGCTGGAACACCACCGGGCTGCGCACGCCGGCGAGCTGCTGCAGCGGCACCAGGCGCTGCTCGGGGCTGAACACCCGCACCCCCGGGCCCAGGGTGTAGTCGGTGCAGTTGATGCTCAGCTGCGGAAAGTCACCGAACTGCGCCATGCCCTGCAGACTGCCCATCGGGTAGACGGTCTGCGCCTGCGCAGTGCCCAGACAGGCTGCTGCGGCCAGCGCAGCGCCGGCTGCGGCCTGGCGGATCGACGCGAGCACATTCATCGCAGACTCCTCGGCCACGGTACGCCGTGGCGCAAAGCAAAAAGCCCAGGCGCTGCGGCATGGGCTTTGGCAGGGCCCACACCCTGTGGCGCAAGGCACGCGGTGCGAACCGGCAGTGTGGACTGGAAATGGTGGTGGCGCTTCAGGGACTCGAACCCCGGACCTGCGGATTATGATTCCGTCGCTCTAACCGACTGAGCTAAAGCGCCCCCGTGAAAACAAGCTGCGCAGTATAGCGCATCAGCGGTGGGAGAAAAGCGGCTTGCGCTTTTCCAGAAACGCCGCCATGCCTTCTTTCTGGTCGGCGGTGGC
>JBMFIE010000069.1:0-9778 GCA_049976465.1 Thiomonas sp.
ACGGCGCGGCCTGCGCCTCGCATTGCATCCGCCCAGACCCCCGGCGCGGGTGTACGAATAGCGTGAACAGGCCCTAGTGCCTGTTCACCAACCAAACCATTATCCGCGCCGCAGCGGCGCCCTGCATGGAGGCCTCGATGACCCGCGTTCCCGCACTTCCCGACCGTGTGCCCACCCTACGCACCCAGGCCCGCCCGGCCGATGTCAACATGCACGGCGACATCTTCGGCGGCTGGATCATGGCGCAGGTGGATGTTGCCGGCGGCATCACCGCGGCCTGGCGTGCCCGCGGGCGGGTGGCCACGGTGGCGGTCAAGGAGTTCGTGTTCAAGCAGCCCGTGCTCGTCGGTGACGTGCTGTCGTTCTTCACCGAGATCGACCATGTGGGCACGACTTCGATCACCGTGCGCGTCGAGGTCTACGCGCAGCGCACGCCGTCGAATGTCGAGGTGATCAAGGTCACCGAGGCGCTGCTGACCTATGTGGCGGTGGGGGAAGACCGCCGCCCGCGCCCGGTGGATCAGCCCTGATGCGCCCGATGCGCATATGACAAAGCCGCCCGAAGGCGGCTTTGTCGATGCCGGCGGCTTTGCTCCGGTTTACTGCCCTTCTTGGCCTTCGGCGCTGGCAGCGCCTTCCTCGCCCACGCCGCCCGGCGGCGGGCTGACGGTGACCACCGCGGGATTGTCCACACCGTGGGTCAGCACGGTCACGCCCTTGGGCAGCACCAGATCATTGACATGCACGCTTTGGTGCAGGGTCAGCTTGCTCAGGTCGACCGTGATGAACTCGGGCAGGTCTGCCGGCAGGCAGGACACTTCCAGCTCGGTCATCACATGGTTGACCAGGCCGTGGCTGAGCTTGACCGCGGGCGATTCTTCCGCGCCGACGAAGTGCAGCGGCACCTTCACCGAAATCTTGTGTCCAGCTTCCACGCGCTGGAAATCCACGTGCAGCACCAGGGGTTTGTAGGGGTGCATCTGGTAGTCGCGCAGCACCACCTGGCTGGTCTTGCCGGCCACCTCCAGTTCCAGAACCGAAGAATGAAACTGCTCTTTTTTGAGGGCGTGAAACAGCGCGTTGTGATCGAGCTCGATCATCTGCGGCGGCTGATGTCCACCATAAACGATGCCGGGGGTCTTCCCGGCGCGACGCAGGCGGCGGCTCGCACCGGTTCCCTGCACTTGACGTTCGAATGCGACGACTTTCATGTCGACTCCTGAAAAAAGGGGCGATGCCCCGTGATGAACGGCGCCTGCGACCAGCGCCGGGACAGCCCGCCGGAACCTCCAGCGGGCAAGAGCTTCAGAACAGGGTTTCCTGTTCGTTGAACAGCTGCAGCACCGAGCCGCCGTAGGCGATGCGCTGGATGGTCTGCGCAATCAGCGAAGCGGCGGAGAGCTGGCGGATCTTGGTGCACTCGCGCGCCTCCTGGCGCAGCGGAATGGTGTTGGTGACGACCAGTTCGTCGATCGCGCTGGTCTGCAGGCGCTGGATCGCCGGGCCGGACAGCACCGGATGCGTGCAATAGGCCATCACCCGCCTTGCGCCGCGCTCCTTGAGCACCTCGGCGGCCTTGGTGAGCGTGCCGGCGGTATCGACCATGTCGTCCATGATGATGCAGTTGCGTCCTTCGATCTCGCCGATGACATTCATCACCTCGGAGACGTTGGGCTTGGGGCGACGCTTGTCGATGATCGCCAGATCGCAGTCCATCAGCTTGGCCAAGGCACGCGCGCGCACCACTCCGCCGACATCGGGCGAGACCACGATGAGATCGCTGTAATTCTTCTCGCGCAGGTCGCTGAGCAGGATGGGCGAGGCGTAGATGTTGTCGACCGGAATGTCGAAAAACCCCTGCACCTGATCGGCATGCAGATCCATCGTGACCACCCGCGCCACTCCTGCGGTCTGCAGCATATTGGCCACGACCTTGGCGGTGATGGGCACGCGCGCAGACCGCGGACGGCGGTCCTGACGCGCATAGCCGAAATAGGGAATGACCGCGGTGATGCGCTCGGCAGAGGCGCGCTTGAGCGCATCGACCATGATGATCAGCTCCATCAGGTTGTCATTGGTCGGCGCGCAGGTGGACTGCACGATGAACACTTCGCGGGCGCGAACGTTCTGCTGGATTTCGACCGTGATTTCTCCGTCGGAGAAGCGCCCGATGTAGGCCTGACCGAGGTCGATGCCAAGCTGTTGCGCAACTTCCTGGGCAAGCGCCGGGTTGGCATTGCCGGTGAACAGGATGAAGTCCGCCGGATTGGGTGTCATGGTGGGATGTTGCGCGCTGATTGCGCCAAAATGCCGTGAGCGCGTGGCCCTGGCGAGCCCGCGGTCTACAGCGCCGCAGGCGAAACGCTGTTCAGTATGGATGGAAGAAACACTGGCTGGGGAGGAAGGATTCGAACCCTCGAATGCCGGAATCAAAATCCGGTGCCTTAACCAACTTGGCGACTCCCCAACACCATTCGCCCGGGGCGAATGAAAACCTGTCGAAAAACCTATTGAAGCACCCCGCACGGCAACGACGCCGCCCGAGACCCTGCATTATGCGTCAATCCAGTGCAGCAGCGGATGCTGGTCTAGCCCGCGGCACAACCGGCCTTGCCAGCCCTGCGGCAGTGCACTGGCGATCTCGCCGTGCCGCACCGGCTCGCAGATCATGGCAAACACCGCACTGCCCGATCCGCTCATGCGCACATCGAAACACGGCCGCAGACCCTGCTGAACCAACACCTCGCGCAATCGTGCCGCCGCCTCAGAGACCGCTGGCGACAGCGCGGTTGCACCCTGCTGCAAATCATTTCTGCCCCACATGGCCCTCAAGCACCCGCCGCACGCATCTCCGTGTAAGTCGTGCGTCTGTGTTTGAGTAAGCCATTCAGCAAAGCCAGAAATTTTCTCTGCTGGCTTTGGGGTTGTCAAGTCTGTAGCGCCAAACACGGCACGGGTGGACAGGCCGCGCCCGGGATGCACCACGGCGAACCAGGGCGTGGGCAGGGCGATGGCTTGCAGTTCTTCGCCGACGCCCTGCGCCCAGGCGTTGCGGCCGAAAAGGAACACCGGCAGGTCGGCACCGAGTTGTAGTCCGAGCCGCATCAGCGCCTGGCGCGACAACCCGAGATCCCACAGCCGGTTCAGGCCGATGAGCACGGTCGCGGCATCGGAACTGCCGCCGCCCAGCCCGGCCTGCTGCGGGATCGATTTGCGCAGGTGGATGTCGACACCGAGGCGGCTTTGCGTGGTCTGCTGCAGCAGCCGGGCTGCGCGCACGCACAGATCGTCCTCCGGCAGATCGTCCGCGCCGAGACGACGGATCACGCCATCGTCGCGCCGCACCAGGTCGATGCTGTCGCACCAGTCGATGAACTGGAACACGGTCTGCAGGGTGTGGTAGCCGTCTGCCCGCCGCCCGGTGATGTGCAGGAACCAGTTGATTTTTGCCGGAGCCGGCAGGTTGAACAGCGCACGCATGGCGGATGCGCGCAGGGCTCAGTCGGCGCGCGCCGCTGCAGCCGCGCCGTCCTGCACCGCGCGCGACTCGATGACCATGCGCAGCTGCGCCGGTTCAGTGCCACCGCGCTGCGCGCGCAGCTGGGCCAGTTGCCCATCGCGCCAGACCGGTTGCACCTGCCAGCCGAGCTGCTCGAAGCCGCCTTCTGGCAGCGGGCGTGCCGGCAGGCCCGAGGCGGGCTGGCCGCGCACCCAGTCCTGCAGCGCGGCCTGTGGCAGGGCCACACCAAGGGCGGCACGGGTCATCGCGGTGAACGAGGGGTAGGTCTGCGTCTGTCTGCCATCGTCCAGGCTGGCCTGGCCCGCGCTCCAGCGCGCGCGAGCCAGCATTTGTCCGAGCGGAGAAAACACCTCGAATTCGCCGGCGTCCGCGCCGCGCAGTTCCAGCCGGAATCCGCCGTAGAGCGCCTTTTGCGCATCTGGCGGGCCGCTGACCAGAGACAGCCGGCCGCTGAGCTGCACGGTGCCCACAGCGGCGGTGGGCGACACCAGCCGCGGCGCAGCGCATCCGCCGAGCGCAACAAGCGCGAGCGCGGGCACTGCGCGGACGATGTCGCGACGCCGCATCAGAAGGTCACGCCGAACTTGCGCAGCACCGCCTGCACCATGGCGTCATGCGGGGCGCGCTCGATCGCCTGACGCCAGATCGCACGCGCCTTGTCATGCTGGCCGAGCTGCCACAGCACTTCGCCCAGATGGGCGCCGATTTCCGGATCGGGCCGGGCGTCCCAGGCTTGCTGCAGGTCGTCGAGCGCCTGCGCGGTATGCCCCATGCGGTATTCCACCCAGCCCATGCTGTCGAGCACGAACGGGTTGCCTGGCGAGAGTTCGAGCGCACGGGCGATGAGCCGCCGCGCCTCGGGCAGGTGCTCTCCCCGGTCGGCCAGGGTGTAGCCCAAGGCGTTGTACGCAGGCTGCGACTGCGGATCGACCGCGATCGCCTTGCGCAGCAGCTGCAGCATCTCCTTGGTGTGGCCGCTTTTGTCGGCCATCATCGCGGCCTCATATAGCAGATCGACATCGTTGGGCATCTGCTTGAGCCCGTCTTGCAGCAGTTTGTAGGCCGCCTCGAACTGCCCGGCTTCGCGCAGGATCTGGGCGCGGGTGAGCAGCTTTTCCTTACGCTGCTCGGCGCTGGCCTGCGGCAGGGTATCGACCAGTTTCAGCGCCTGATCGACCTTGCCCTGCCGCACCAGGATCAGCGCACGGCTGCTGACGACCGCGAGCCGATTGGTGGCATCGGGCGCGATCTGGTCGAGCCAGCGGTTGGCCTGATCGAAATCGCCGAGCTTGCGCGCCGCTTCCGACAGCGCGATGTAGGCCGGGGTGAGTACCGGCGGATCAGGCTGCGCCCGTGCCAGGCGCAGATAGGTCTGCAGCGACACCACCGCCTTGGCCGGCTCGCCGAACTGCGACTGTAGGCTGCCCAGCAGCAACCAGGCCGGCGCCAGCTCGGGCGCATCAGCCACCAAACGTTCGAGAGCGCGCAGGGCGATGCCGTCGCGCTGCTGGCCCAGCGCCGCCTGCGCCCAGGCCAGCCGCAGCCCGGTGTCCTTGGGTTGCGCCGCGGAGAACTTCTGCATCGCGGCATCGGCCGCCTGCGGGTTGACCGTGTAGAGCTGCAGCAGCAGGGCCGCAGCCGGTGCCAGATCCGGCTGGATGGCAAGGGCATGCAGCGCATCGGCAAACCCGCCCTTGCGATCGCCCGTGCGCGCACGCAGCAGCCCCAGCACCACATCGGTCTGGGCAAACTGCCGCTGCCCGGCCAGCGCAGTGCGCATCATTGCCAGAGTTGCGGCGGGGTCGCTGGCCTGCGCGGCCAGCGGCAGCAGATTGGCGATGGCCTGTCCGCGCTGCGGCTCCGGGGTGGCGGCCAGGTCTTGCGCAATGGTCGCCCCGGCCTCGCTGGTGCGCCCCATCATCAGCTGCAGCTGCACCACCCAGGAGCCGGCCTCGCGCGACTCGGGCATGGCCTTGCGCCAGGCCTGCGCTGCAGCCAGCGCCTTTTCCGGCGCCCCGGCGCGCAGGGCGATTTCCGCAGCGCGACGAAACAGCGGCGCGGAGTCGAGCTCGGTGGCCGCCTTGAGCAGTTCGGTGTAGGCCACGCCGGGGTGTCCGGTGTTGGCCGCGATCTCTCCGACCAGCACGGCAAACACCTGACGCGCAGTCTCCTGCGCATTGGCGCGCGCAGCAGACTGCTGTGCCTGCGCGGCGGGCGCAAGCAGGGACATCGCCGGAAACAGCAGGGCCGAGGCCAGAACGGCAACGCGCATGGACATCCTCGAAGAGTGTGGCCGGAAGGCGGGAGGCTGCGATTGTAGAAGTGCCGCATTGCCCCTGCGGCACAATGTCTGCCCCTGCCCGCATCGCACCGTCATGCCCGAACTGCCCGAAGTCGAAGTCACCCGCCTGGGGCTGGAGCCCGCGCTGACGGGCGCGCGGTTGACCGGCCTGCGCCTGGGCAAGCCGCTGCGTTGGCCGCTGGGCATTGCGGCCGAAGCGCTTGCGGGGCAGCGCATCACGGCGCTGCGCCGGCGCGGCAAGTATCTGCTGCTGCACACCGAGGCGGGCGTGCTCATCGTGCATCTGGGCATGTCGGGCTCGCTGCGCTGGACGCCTGCGGCGCAGACACCCGCGCCCTTGTCGCCGCACGAGCATGTGGAGCTACAGACCGACCGCGGCGTGCTGCGGCTGCGCGATCCGCGCCGCTTCGGCGCGGTGCTGTGGCATGCGGGCTCCGACGTGCAGTCGCACCCGCTGCTGCGTGCGCTCGGGCCTGAGCCGCTGGATGCGGACTTCGACGGCGCAGCGCTGTGCCGGGCGCTGCGCGGACGCAGTGCGGCGATCAAGCCGCTGCTGCTGTCGCAGCAGATCGTCGCGGGCGTGGGCAACATCTACGCCTGCGAAGCGCTGTTTCGCGCTGGCATCGACCCGCGCACCTCGGCCTCGCGCCTGCGACCCGCAGATTGCGCGCGCTTGGCCGCTGCCTTGCGCGACACCCTGCAGCAGGCGGTCGCGCTGGGCGGCAGCAGTCTGCGCGACTTTGCCCACAGCGACGGCGAGCTGGGCTATTTCCAGATGCAGGCGCAGGTCTATGGTCGCGCCGGGCAGCCCTGTCGTGTCTGTGCAACACCGATCCGTCTGCTGACCCAGGCACAGCGCAGCACGTATTTCTGCCCCAAGTGCCAAAAAATGCGCAAAGCCCGGCCGCGCTAGGCTTTGGTGCGTCCAAATCCGGCGCAGGCTGTGCTTTACTTTGGGGCCATCCATCTCCCAAGCGACGCCCGCTGCGATGAATCCACAGGTCGAAGCTCCCATCCTCACCACCGGTCTATTCGACTATGCCGAGTGGCGCAGCGCGCGCGTGCAGCGCGTCAAGGCTCTGCTGGCCTGGCTCGAGGACAGCGGGCTGCAGATCGATCAGGCGCGCACGCTGCTGCAGCAACAGATCGCCCGGCTGGAAAACGACCGCATGACCCTGGCCTTCGTCGCCGAGTTTTCGCGCGGCAAGTCCGAGCTGATCAACGCCATTTTCTTTTCCGGCCACGGCCAGCGCATCCTGCCCGCGGGCGCTGGGCGCACCACCATGTGCCCGATGGAGCTGTTTTCCGACCCCACGCAGCCGCGCGGTCTGCGGCTGCTGCCGATCGACACCCGGCTGCAGTCGCAGACCCTGGCGCAGTGGAAAGCCAGCCCGCAGGTTTGGACGCAGTTCGATCTGCCCAGCCAGGATACGCATGGCCTGGCGCAGGCGCTCACCCATCTGTCGGACACTCAGCGCGTGCCGCTGGCCAAAGCGCAGGAACTGGGCTTTTTCCACGACGCCGAGGAGCTGGCGCAGATCGGTGCCAGCGCACAGAGCGAGGTCGAGATTCCGCTGTGGCGACATGCGCTGGTCAACTTCCCGCACCCGCTGCTCGACCAGGGGCTGACCATTCTCGACACCCCGGGGCTGAACGCGGTGGGCGCCGAACCCGAGCTGACCCTGTCGCTCATTCCCTCGGCCAATGCGGTGGTGTTCGTGCTCGCCGCAGACACCGGGGTGACGCGCAGCGATCTGGACATCTGGCACCGCCACATCGCGCCCACCAGCGGCGCGCAAACCCTGGTGGCGCTCAACAAGGTCGATGCGCTGTGGGATCCGTTGCTCAGCGCAGCGCAGATCGCTGCGAGCATTGCGCGCCAGGTGCAGTCCACCGCGCAGACCCTGCACCTGCCGGTGGAAAGAGTGTTTCCCGTGTCGGCGCACAAGGCGCTGCTGGCGCGCATCCAGTCCGACGGCGCGCTGCTGGCGCGCTCGGGCTTGGGGCAGCTGGAAAACGCGCTCAACCGCGCTGCCAATATCGACCGCCGCAGCATGCTGCAGGGCGCGCTGCGCGAGGCGATGCAGCAGGTGCGCGACGATCTGTCGCAGCAGATCGGCCAGCAGCTCGCCGACGCCCAGGACCAGCTCGACGAACTGCTCGGCCTGCGCGGCAAGAATGCCGGCATGGTCGTGCTGATGCTGCAGCGCCTGAGCGCAGAGCGCAGCGAATTCGACGCCGGCATGGCGCAGGTGCTGGCGCTGCGCGCGGTGAATCACCGCATGCTGGAACAGCTGCGCGAGCGCTTCGACGCCAAATCGGTGCTGCGCGACCTCGAGCAGCTCGAAGCCCGCGCGGGCAACGCGCTGTTCAAGTTCGGCCTCAAGGGCGAGCTCGAGCGCATCACCGCCGAGCTGCGCACCCGCCTGGTGGACGCGGAAACACAGATCGAGGAAATCCGCCAGATGCTCGCTGCGGCTTTCATGCGCGCCAACAGCCAGTTCGGCTTTACCGTCTCGGCCCCGCGCGTGCTGCGGCTGGCCGGCCTGATCCAGGAGTTCGACCGCGTGGCCGCCGCCTACACCGCGCATTTCTCCGGGGTGAACTGGCTCAAGCTGCAGAACAATGCCTACACCCGCCGCACCCTGCGCGCACTGGCCGCCCGGGTGCGTGATGTGTTCGAGCGCGCGCTGCGCGACATCGAAAACTGGGATCGCTCATCGATCGCCCAGCTCGACAGCCAAGTGCGCGAGCGCAAGAAGCAGCTCAACCGCCGCCTGACCACGCTGCAGCGCATCGAAGACACCAAGGACAGCCTGCAAGAGCGCATCGACGAGTTGCGTGCGCAGATCGCACACATCCAGTCGCTGCAGCGCGGCCTGACCGAACAGATGCAGCGCCTGGACGCCTGATCGACTTCCGTCTGCGCCACCTGCACGCTGCCGTGTCTGCCACATCGCCCGCCACCGCCGATCGACCCGCCGAGCAGGGGCCAGCGGATTTTGCGCGCCGTCTGGTGCAGTGGCAGCGCCAGCACGGCAGGCACGACCTGCCCTGGCAGGTGCGCGACCCGTACCGGGTGTGGCTGTCCGAAATCATGCTGCAGCAAACACAGGTCGCCGTGGTGCTGGACTACTTTTCCCGCTTTCTCGCCCGCTTTCCCACGATACAGGCGCTGGCCGCCGCCCCGCTGGATGCGGTGCTGGCCGCCTGGAGCGGGCTGGGCTATTACCAGCGCGCGCGCCATCTGCACCGCTGCGCGCAGGTGGTGGTCGAGCGCCACGCCGGCGCTTTTCCGCAAACCGCACGCGAGCTGGCCACGCTGCCGGGCATCGGAGCGTCCACTGCGGCGGCGATCGCCGCATTCTGCTTCGACGAGCGCGCCGCCATCCTCGACGGCAATGTGCAGCGTGTGCTGTGCCGCACCCACGGCATCGACGACCCGGTTCCGGCCGCCGCCACCACCCGTCGGCTGCAGGCGCTGGCAAACAGTCTGTTGCCCGAGGCCGCGCACATGCCCGCCTACACCCAGGGGCTGATGGATCTGGGCGCCACGGTCTGCAAACCGCGTCAGCCGTCGTGCCTGCTGTGTCCGTTCGAGGCCGACTGTCGCGCCCGGCTCGGCGGCGATCCGCAGCGCCTGCCGGTGCGCAGGCCCGCACGCGCCGCTCGTCCGCGGCGCAGCACCGTGATGTTGTGGCTGCGCCGCGCGGACGACGGTCGAACCTGGCTCGAACAGCGACCGCCGCAAGGCGTCTGGCCCGGACTGTGGAGCCTGCCGCAGTTCGATACGGTCGAGCAGGCCGTGGCCCATGCGGCCCGGCTCGGTCGCGTGCGCGCGCAGTGCGCGCTGCCGGGCTTCCGTCATGTGTTCACCCATTTCGAGCTGAGCGTGCAGCCTGTCCTGATCACCCTCGACCCCGCGCCGCAGACCGCCGAGCAAGCTGGAAGGTGGC
>JBMFIE010000070.1:0-9729 GCA_049976465.1 Thiomonas sp.
CGTCCACCCCCTGCTCGGCTACCGCCTTAAGGAACACCCAGCCGCCTGGGAAAACCACCTCGACCCGTTGAATCTGCCCTGGCTGGCCGATCATCAGGTCGGACATGCCGTGATCCTGCCCGGTGCCGCCTATCTGGAGATGGCACTGGCAGCGGCGCATGCCTGGTCGGAGAAAACCCCGCCCACCACGGTGGAACGCCTGGAAATCCTCAGCCCGGTCGTGTTCGATGGCGAGCATGCGCAGACACTGCGCGTTCACCTCAACCCAGCCGACGGGCGGGTGCGGATCGAGGGCCGCAGGCGCCTCAGCCAAGACGCCTGGGCCTTGCATGCACGGTGTCAACTGCGGCTCGACACCAGCGGCGCAGCACCCGCTGCGCTGGCGCCCCCCGCAGAGCCAACGACCACCCTCGACGGCGCACGCCTTTATGCCATCGCCTCCGCGCTCGGGCTGGACTACGGCCCGGCATTCCGTGGATTGCATACCCTGCAAGTCGCCAGCGACACGCTCCATGCCCAGATTCGCTGGTCGCAGGACGCCGCACCGGCAGCCGGATATGTGCTGCATCCCGCCGTGCTCGACCAGTGCTTTCAGTCCGCTTTTGCGTGGTTCGAGGCAGAGCTCGACAGCGGATCGCGCCCCATGGCCTTCCTGCCCATCGGGATGGAACGCGCCACCGTGCATCACGCAGACGTCGCCACGCAAGCAACGCAGTTGCGCGCGCATCTGGTGCGCCGCAGCCCGCATTCGGTGCTGGCGGACTTTGTGTTGCTCGACGCGGAAGGATGCGTGCTGGCCGAAGCGCGCGGTGTGCGCTTCCGGGCCGCTTCGCTCGCCACGCAGCATGCCCTGCCCCGTGCATGGCGCACCCAGTCGCGGCTCGCCCCGCTGGACGGCGATCCCATCCCAGCGCAGCCCATCTTGCCTGTCTCGCGGCTGGTCGAAGCAGTCGAGCAGGCCTTCTCCTCGGGTGATCTGACCCCCTATCGGCGCTACGCAGAGGAACTGGCCCCACTGGTGGACGCCCTGCCCTCGGCCTTCGCACGGGATGCGCTGCAGTCCCTCGCGGCAGAGGACGGCTCTATCGATAGCGCCACCGTGACCGCATTGCGGGAGAGACACCCGTTGTGGCGATGGTGTCTTGCCGCGCTGCAAGACGACGGCGTGCTGCGTCGTCAGGCTGCCTGCTGGCTGCTATGCGCCCACGAGCTTCCACCCACGGCGGCCATTTGGCAATCCGCACTGATCGAGTGCCCTCAAGCCTGGCCCGAACTGCTGCGCATGGCGCGCGTCGGCGACCATTTGCGCGATCTCGCCAAACCGGGCGCAGCCCCCGGCGAGATTCCGGCAGAGCCGGTTCCACCCGCGCCAGACCGGCCGTGGTACACCGCCGCGCACCAGGCTGCCGTGCACGCCCTGCGCGCCCTGATCGGGCACTGGCCACTCAACCGCCGCCTGCGCATCCTGGATATCGCGGCCACCGAAACCAGTCCGCTCGACGCGCTCGCTGCCGAGCTGCCCGCAGATCGCACCGACATCGTCCGCGCGCGGACATCCGACGCGGCGCTCGCCCATCTGCGAGCGCGCGGCGAAGACGCCGCCAGGTGCTTCATCACCCGCATCGACCCCGCCAGCTTTGTGATCGACACTGTGCCCGGCATGCCTGC
The DNA here is from genome assembly GCA_049976465.1 of Thiomonas sp. Lineage (GTDB taxonomy): Bacteria > Pseudomonadota > Gammaproteobacteria > Burkholderiales > Burkholderiaceae_C > Thiomonas. The sequence continues at coordinate 1,669 of JBMFIE010000070.1, forward strand.
GCGGTTCGATCTGGTGCTGGTGGATCACACCCTGCACAGCAGCCCAGCCCCGATCATGGCCCTGGCCGAACTGGCCCGACAAATGGCCGTCGATGCCCTGCTTTTGTTCACGGAACGCTGGCCCGACCGCCCCAGCAACCTGCTCCATGGCCTGGATCAAACCTGGTGGCATGCGCGCCACGACGATCTCGTTCCCAGCCTGATGACCCCGCAGGCCTGGACCGAAGCATTGCAAACCTCCGGCTGGCAACACGTCCAGAACCTGACCGATCCGGTCGCCGGAGCGGCCGGCCTGGGCAGCTTTGCCGTATTGGCCCGCGTTCCCGCGCCGGTGTCGCACACCGCCGAGCCAACCCAAGCGCCCCGGCGGCACGCGCTCGTCGTACTCGATCCGGTTTGGGACACACTGTCCGACGCCACCGCCAGCGCGCTGACCCTGCGCGGGCACGGCGCGCAAGCAATCCCGCCAGCGCAGCAGCCTGGCGCCGCAACCCTCTGGGCTGGCAGCGATGCCGCCATCGTATTCACCCGCGCCCACCCCGCCGATGCACCTCCTGACCGCTGGGTGCACGATCTGGACACGCTGCGCCGACTGCTGCTGCAGGCAGCTGCACTCGATCAGCCGCCCTGCATCTGGCTGGTGACCCATGGCGGCGCGCTGGCCGACCCGACGGATCAGGGCGGTCACAACCCCGCTGCTGCTGCGCTCTGGGGCATGGTGCGCGTGCTGCGCAATGAGGCCCCGCATCTGTCCCTGCGGCTGATCGATGTACCGATCGGGCCGGAACCTGCCGAGCTGAACCGGCTGGCTGCCCGCCTGGCGCACGCCGTCCTGTGCGATGACGGCGAAGATGAACTCAGGCTCACCGCGCAGGCGCGGTGGGCGCCGCGGGTCGAGCCCGTGGCACTCGACACGCTCTTGCCTCTGGCGCAGCCCGCGCATGCCACTGATGCCTGGCGGCTGGATTTCACTCTGCCGGGACAACTGCGCAACCTGCACTGGCAGTCCATGGCCCGCCGCGCGCCGCAAGGCGATGAAATCGAGATCGAGGCGGTCGCAGCCGGGCTCAACTTCCGCGACCTGATGTATGCCATGGGACTGCTCAGCGATGAAGCGCTCGAGCAGGGCTTTGCCGGTGCGGCGCTCGGTCTCGAAGTCGCCGGGCGGGTGGTGCGCTGCGGGCCGGAGGTCACGCGCTTCAAGCCGGGTGACGAGGTGCTGGCGTTCGCCGGCTCCAGCCTGGCCAGTCATGTCTGCGTGTCCGAGCGCGCCGTGGCGGCCAAGCCCGCATCGTGGAGTTTCGAGCAGGCGGCCACTGTTCCCACCGTGTTCTTCACCGTCTGGTATGCGCTGGTGCATCTGGCCCAGCTACAACGGGGCGAGCGGATACTGATTCATGCGGCTGCAGGCGGAGTCGGTCTGGCGGCCATCCAGGTCGCCAAACTCCTCGGCGCCGAGGTGTATGCCTCGGCAGGCAACGCCGACAAACGACGCTTCGTGCAGCTGCTTGGCGCCGATCATGTGCTCGACTCCCGCCGCCCCGATTTTGACCAGGCGCTGCTCGATCTGACCAAGGGCGATGGCGTGGACGTGGTGCTCAACTCGCTGGCAGGACAGGCCATCGAGCGCAATCTACGCGTGCTGCGCCCCTTCGGCCGCTTCGTGGAACTGGGCAAGCGCGATTTTTACGAAGACACCCCCATCGGCCTGCGCCCCTTCCGCAACAACATCAGCTATTTCGGTTTCGACGCCGACCAGCTCATGGCGCTGCGGCCAGAGCTCTCGACCCAGGTCTTCGGCGAAGTCATGGCGCAGTTCGCGCAGGAGCGCCTCACCCCTCTGCCCTACACCAGCTTCCCGGCAGATCGTGTCGTCGACGCCCTGCGGCACATGCAGCAGGGCCGGCATATCGGCAAGCTCGTCATCGACCTGCGCGAGCGCCCTGCGCACATCCAGCCTGCGCAGGTGGCCCCGCGGCTGCGCCTGCCGGGCGATGCAAGCTATCTGGTCACCGGGGGGCTTTCCGGGTTTGGCCTGGCCACCGCGCAATGGCTGGCACGACAGGGCGCCAGGCATCTGCTGCTCCTCGGTCGGCGCGGACTGGCCACGCCCGACTGCGCGCCCGCACTCGACGCGCTGCGTGCGCAGGGCGTACAAGTCACGGTGCTCGCCTGTGATGTGTCCGACCCGGCTGCGCTCGAGCAGGCGCTCGAGCCCGCCCTGGCCGAGTCGCCGCCGCTGCGCGGGGTGATTCATGCGGCCATGGTGCTCGACGACGCCCTGCTGCCCAATCTGGATGCAGCCCGCTTCGCCCGCGTCCTGTCCGCCAAGCTCGGCGGTGCGCTCAATCTGCACGCGGTCACACGCGAGGCCCCGCTGGATTTTTTTGTGCTGTATTCCTCCGCCACCGTGATGCTGGGCAATCCAGGTCAGGCCAACTATGTCGCGGCCAATGCGGCGCTCGAGGCCTTTGCCCGCTGGCGGCGCGCCCAGGGTCTGCCGGCGCTGGCGGTTGCCTGGGGGCCGATCGGCGATGTTGGGGTGCTCACGGCCAACGCGGCGGCGCGCGGCGCACTCGAATCCCGGCTGGGCGAAGCGCCGTTGGCGTCGGCACAGGCCCTGGCGGCGCTCGAGCGCCTGCTCGCCACCGGTGCCGAGGGCCTGGCCGTGATGCCGATGAACCCCGCCACACTGCGCCGCAGCCTGCCAGATGCCGTCAGCCAGCGCTTTGCCGAGCTCTGGCGCATGGCTGGCAGCAGCCCGGCGCAGGAAGACGAAACCGATCTGCGCGCCCGTCTGGCGCAACTGCCGCCCGAGCAGGCCCGCCAGACCGTGGCCGATCTGCTGGCAGCCGAAGTCGCCGCCATTCTGCGGCTGCCGGCAGACGCCGTGCCGCGTGCTCGCTCGCTGCACGACCTGGGGCTGGATTCGCTCATGGCCGTCGAGCTGGGGCTGGCGCTCGAAAAACGCTTCGGTGTCACATTGCCGGCCATGCTCATCAATGACAATCCAACAGTCGAGCGCATTGCCGAGCGGGTCTACGCCGGGCTGTTTGGCGAAGCCGCTGCCGAAGAGACCTCTGCGCAGGCACAACTCGTGCAGGGCATGGCGGCCCAGCACGCCGAGACAGAGCTGGACGCGCAGCAACTGCAGGCGCTGGTCGACGATCTGCACAGCAAAACCCAAGGCACCACACGGCTGATCGCATGAACTCCCCTGCCGACGACAAACCCATCCCCGGCCTGGGCAAGGCGGCCCGGCTGGGCCTGCTCGACCGCTTTCGCAGCCGTCAGAGCGGCGCGGGCGAGGCCCCGGCGCGCGTGGCAGCCAAAGACACCCAGGTGCCCGAGCAGTTCTGCCGCTTCGAGCGACATCCAGCCTATGAACGGCTGCTGGTTTCGCAAAGCGCCGCCGAGCGTTTTGGTGTGCAAAGCCCGTTTTTCCGCGTGCACGAGGCCGTGGCCGGGGCCACCACCACCATCGGCGCGCGCCAGTACATCAATTTTTCCAGCTACAACTATCTCGGCCTGAGCGGTCACCCCCGGGTCAACCAGGCGGCGCAGCGGGCCATCGATCGTTATGGCACCTCGCCCTCGGCAAGCCGGCTGGTAGCCGGCGAGCGCCCGGTGCAGCGCCAGCTCGAGCAAGCCCTGGCTGCGTTTTACGGCGTGGACGACTGCATCGCCTTCGTCAGCGGACATGCCACGAATGTGAGCACCATTGCCACCCTGTTCGGCACCCGCGATCTCATCCTGCACGACGCGCTGATTCACAACAGTGTGCTCGAGGGCGCGCGGCTCTCGGGCGCGCACCGGCGCAGCTTTCCGCACAACGACTGGCAGTGGGTCGACGCGCTGCTCGGCCAGCTGCGCGGCCAGTTCGAGCGGGTGCTGATCGTGGTGGAAGGCCTCTACAGCATGGACGGCGACAGCCCCGATCTGCGGCGCTTCGTCGAGCTCAAGGCGCGGCACAAGACCTTTCTGATGGTCGACGACGCCCACGCCTTGGGCGTGCTCGGCGCCACAGGGCGTGGCAGTGCCGAGCACTGGGGCATCGATCCGCGTGACGTGGACATCTGGATGGGCACACTGTCCAAGACGCTCGCCTCCTGCGGCGGCTACATTGCGGGCAGTACCCCGCTGGTCGAGCTGCTCAAGTTCAACGCACCCGGCTTTGTCTACAGCGTGGGGCTGCCTCCGGCGCTCGCCGCCGCAGCGCTGGAAGCCCTGCGCATCGTCCAAGAAGAACCCCAGCGCGTGGCCCGGCTTCAGGCCGTGGGGCAGGAATTCCTGCACCGCGCCAGGGCGAAAGGCATCGACACCGGCCTGTCCGAAGGGCATGCCATCACCCCTGCGATCGTCGGCTCGTCGCTCAAGGCGGCGCGGCTGTCCAACGCGCTGTTCGAGCACGGCATCAATGCCCAGCCCATCATCTACCCGGCGGTCGAAGAAAAGGCCGCGCGCATCCGGTTTTTTCTGTCCTGCCTGCACGAGTCCGAACAACTCCAGGCCACCGTCGATGCGCTCGCCGCGCTTCTTTGACACCCCATTCTTGCCACCCGATTCCCACCTGAGCCCAACACGCCATGACCCTCATCCCCGTCATCCTCTCCGGCGGTGCCGGCACCCGGCTGTGGCCCCTCTCGCGCGAAAGCCACCCCAAGCCCTTCATCAAGCTGGCAGACGGCCAGAGCCTGCTGCAAAAAACCTTTTTGCGCGCCGCCACCCTGCCCGGTGTGGAGCAGGTCTACACCGTCACCAACCGTGACTTTCTGTTCAAGACCGAAGACGAATACGCCGCAGTCAACCCCGCGCGGCTCGCCACCACCTACCTGCTCGAACCCTTTGGCCGCAACACGGCAGCCGCCATTGCCGCAGCCGCCCTGCATGCCCAGAGCGAAACCCCTGACGCCGTGCTGCTCATCCTGCCGGCAGACCATCTCATTGCCGATCAGAGCGCATTCGCCCACGCAGTGCAGCAGGCCCGGCAGCTCGCGCGCGAGGGCTGGCTGGTGACCTTCGGCATTGCCCCCACCGCCCCGGAAACCGGTTTTGGCTACATCGAAGCCGAGGGCCACAGGGCCAAGCGCTTTGTCGAAAAACCCGATCTCGACACCGCTCGCGCGCTCCTGCAGCAGGGCAACCACTACTGGAATTCCGGCATGTTCTGCGCCACCCCGGCAACCTGGCTCGAGGAAATGCAGCAACACTGCCCCGCCATCGTCGACGGCGTGCAGGGCTGTCTGGCCCGCTCGCGCCGGGTACAGGGCCAAGGCATCACCCAGATCGAGCTCGACGCCCGCAGCTTCGAGCCGGTGCCCGACCTGTCCATCGACTACGCCGTGGCCGAAAAATCCAGCCGCGTGGCCATCGTGCCCTGCGACATCGGCTGGAGCGACATCGGCAGCTGGTCAGCGCTGAGCGACCTGTTGCCGGCCGATGCCAACGGCAACCGCGTCGAGGGCGACGCCGTGCTCCATGCCGTGCGAGACTGCTCCATCCATGGGGAAGACCGGCTCATCGGTGTCGCGGGCGTGCAGGGGCTGATCATTGTCGACACCCCCGACGCCCTCCTCGTGGTCTCCAAAACCCAGGCGCAGGAGGTGCGCAAGCTCTACGCCGAGCTCAAGGCCCGCGGCCACGATGCGCACAAGCTGCACCGCACCGTCCACCGCCCCTGGGGCACCTACACCGTGCTCGAAGAAGGCCACCACTTCAAGATCAAGCGCATCGAGGTCAAGCCCGGCGCGAGCCTGTCGCTGCAGATGCACCACCACCGCAGCGAGCACTGGATCGTGGTCTCCGGCACCGCCAAAATCATCAACGGGGAAAACGACCAATACATCCGCACCAATGAATCGACCTTCATCCCCCCCTGCACCCCGCACCGCCTGATGAACCCCGGCACCATCCCCCTGGTGATGATCGAGGTGCAGAGCGGCCAATATCTCGGCGAAGACGACATCGTGCGCTTTGCCGATGTCTATGGCCGCGTGCCCGTCGCGGACGCAGAACGGGCCGCCAAAGCCCCCGCTTGACGTCGCGACCGAGCCAAACCCACCCCATCATCCCTTTTGATCAAAGTCTGCCCAGTGTCCAACACCAAAAAGCCGTTCTGGCAACGCATCAACAAGCTCTTTGTCGTGGTCGTGGTCATTCCCACGGCGCTGTCGGCGGTGTATTTCGGCCTCATCGCCAGCGGCCAGTACATCTCGGAATCGAGCTTCGTCATCTACAACCCGCAGCAAACCAATACCGGCGGCTTCAGCTCCCTGCTGGCCACCGCGGGGCTGTCGCATTCCAGCTCGGGGGCCTATTCCGTGCGCGACTATGTGCTCTCACGCGACGCGCTGGCCGAGCTGCAACGCACCCTCGACTACCGCCGCATGGTCAGCAACGACCAGATCGACCCGTTCAACCGCTTTGGCGGTGTGCTGTGGCCCTATTCCAGCTTCGAGGAGCTGTTCGAGTATTACAAAAACATGGTGTCCGACAACATCGACACCGTCTCCAACATCAGCACCCTGCGCGTCACCGCCTTTACCGCACAAGACGCGCAGCGCATCAACGCCAATCTGCTCGCCCTCGGCCAAAACCTCATCAACCGCCTCAACGCCCAGGCCAACGAAGACGCCGTGCGTTTTTACCGGCAAGACGTTGCCCGCGCCGAGGCCAAGGTGCGCGCCGCCTCGCTGGCCATGGCCGCCTACCGCAACAAGCAGGGCGTGTTCAACCCCGCCCCCGAATCGGCCATCCAGCTACAACTCATCGCCAAACTGCAAGACCAGCTCATTGCCACGCAAACCCAGCTGTCGCAAATGCTGTCGAGCACGCCCAACAACCCGCAGGTCCCGCTGCTGCGCAAGGGCATCGAAAACCTGAAAGAAGAGATTGCCCGCCAAAGCGCCAAGGTCACCGGCGGCAGCAACTCCCTCGCCAGCAAGGCATCCCCCTATGAGCAACTCGTGCTCAACCAGACCTTTGCAGAAAAAGAACTCGCCGCCGCCCTGGCCGCACTCGAGCAGGCGCGCATCACGGCGCAGAAACAGCAGCTCTTCATCGAAGTCATCGCCAAACCCAGCCTGCCCGATGAAGCCATGCAGCCCAAACGGCTGCGCGGCGTGCTGGCCACCTTCGTGGTCGGCCTGCTGCTCTGGGGCGTGCTGAGCGTGATCATCGGAGGCGTCAAGGAACACCATGACCGCTGAAACCCCGCAAACCGGCCGAGTCGATACCGGCCTGACCTTCTGGGACCAACTGCGCATCCAGCGCCGCGTGATCTGGGCGCTGACCATGCGCGAGACCATCACCCGCTTCGGGCGGGAGGGGCTGGGCACCATCTGGCTGGTCGCAGAACCCGCGATGTTCATCGTCGGCGTGATGGTGATTTTTTCGCATATCGAAAGCAACGCAACCTACTCCATCGCGGAATATCTTGCGGTGAGCTACCCGACACTGCTCTTCTGGCGCAACGGAACGGGCCGCGTGACCAAGGCGATCGAAATCAACCGCGCCCTGCTCCACCACCAACCCATCCGCCCGATCGACATCATTTACTCGCGCATTCTGCTGGAGTTTTCTGGTGCGGCGGGCGCGTTTTTCATTCTTTATCTCGTCTTCGTGCAGCTCGGAATTTGCCAATGGCCGGCCGATGTGCTGACCATGGCGCTTGGCTACCTGTTGGTCATCTGGTTTTCATTTGCTTTCGTGCTGATCATGGCGGCACTGGCCGAACTGAGCGAAACCATCGAGCGCGTTTCGCACATCATTCTCTACCTCATGTTGCCGTTTTCTGGCGTGTTTATTCCGCTCTACGCGGTGCCAGAACAGTTCCGCGAAATTCTGCTTTATTTCCCGCTGGTCGATGCGGTGGAATATTTTCACAGTGGTTACTATGGCGAAAGAATGCAAACTTATTATCACTTGGGATATAGCGTGTTCGTCATTCTTGGCATGACATTATTCGGCTTATCGCTCACAAAAATTGCCATTCGCCGCGTGCAGAGCAATTGACCAGACCCACCCGTGTTGCTGCGACATGATCGCAACGCAAAACTGCAC
>JBMFIE010000071.1:0-9684 GCA_049976465.1 Thiomonas sp.
GAAGGTTTTCATGGTTGTTCCTGAAAGAAAGGCGAGAAATGAAATGCCCACCAGTGATGTGCGGCTGCCCGCACCTGCCCTGCGGCAGGTCCCCAAGCTCCGCGCCCACCGGCATGGGATCGCTTTTGGCCCTCGCTCAAAGCCAAACGCTGCATTATAGGCTGCCGCGCCGGCTTGTCACGGCCGGATGTTCGATTGGCCGCAGCCCCGTGGTTTCGCCGCGTAGGCCCATGTCGATGCCAGGCTTTGCCCTTGAGTCTTGAACCCAAATAGTCCATTGGGCGCACCTGCGGTGCTGTTTGGGTGCATGCGGCGCAGCGACGGCCATTTTGGCCTTCTTCGTCGCCCATGGCGGTGGCTTTTGCCTTCTCAGTCAGGCCTAGGGCCTGTTCACGCTATTGGTGCATCCGCCTGCCCTCCAAACCCCAAAGAACAATTTGGGTTGAATTCACCCGGATGCAGCCTAAACTATGCTGCACTGCAACATAGCGACCCGACCGTCTCTCCCTCATGCCTGCAACACCCGAATCCGCACCGCCAGTCCGGCACCTGGCGCTAGCCGCCCAGCCGCCGCGACCGCTGCGCGCACCGATCATTCCGATTCGTCCGATCGGCCCGGAGCACCGGGAGCAATTGCTGCGGCATTTCCTCGCGCTGGACGCGCAGGACCGCTACCTGCGCTTCGGCTACGCCGCCAGCGACGAGCGCATCCGCGCATATGTCGATTCGATCCGCTTCGACCAGGACGTAATTTTCGGCGTGTTCAACCGCAAGCTCGAACTGATCGCGGTGGCGCACATCGCGATCGAGCCGGGGCAGACGCAGCGCGCCGAGTTTGGCGTGTCGGTGCTGCCGCGCGGCCGCGGTCTGGGCATCGGGACCCGATTGTTCCAGCGAGCCGCGGTGGAGGCGCGCAACCGCGGCCTGCGCGTGCTGTACATGCAATGCCTGAGCAGCAATGCCGCGATGCTCAAGATCGCGCGCCGCGCAGGGATGAAGGTGCACAACGAGGGTGGCGAGACCGAAGCCTATCTGGAGCTACCGGAGGACGACTACCAGAGCCACTTCGATGCCCTGCTGGAAAATCAGACCGGGCAGATCGATTACTGGCTCAAGGCCGCGATGCGTCAGTGGCGTTGTTTCTGGCTGTTCGGACGCTGTGCCGAGTCGGCTTGAGCCGCCTGCCAACTTCTCGGGCAGCCAGCGGGCGGCGACCCCATCGCGGTCGCATCACAGCCGCCCCATCAGCTTCATCAGCCAGCGGGTGCGCGGTCCGTAAGGCGGGGCCGCCAGACCGATGCCCGACAGCCGCGACTGCAGCAGCACCGGCTTGAGTTTGCTGAAGGTGTCGAACCCCCAGCGGCCGTGGTAGTGGCCCATGCCCGAGGTGCCCACACCGCCGAAAGGCAGACTGTCTTGCGCGAAATGCAGCAATGTGTCGCCCACTGTCACCCCACCGGCATGCGTGCGCAGCAGCGCGTCGTGGATGCGGCGGCGATTGCGGTCGAACCAGTACAGCGCCAGCGGCCGTGGCTGGCTGCGCACCAGATCGATCGCCTGTTCGATGTCGTCGTAGGTCACCACCGGCAGGATGGGGCCGAAAATCTCCTCGGACATCAACCGCACCGTGGAGGGGGCGTCGCGCACCAGCGCGGGCGCGAGGCGGTGGCGCAGGTCGTCGGCCTGCAGCCCGTCGAACAGCGGGTGCACCCTTGCCCCGCTCGCCCTTGCCTCGCCCAGCAGGCTCAGCAGGCGGCTGTATTGCCGGTGATCGATGATGCTGGCGTAATCCGGGCTGCGCAGCCCGAGCGGATACAGCTGCTGCGCAGCGGCGCGGCAGGCGTCGAGAAAGGCCGCCTCCTGCCCGCGCGGCAGCAAGACATAGTCCGGCGCGATGCAGGTCTGCCCGGCGTTGAGCAGCTTGCCGTAGACGATGCGCTGCGCCGCATGCCGCAGGTCGTAGCCCGGGGCGATGACCGCTGGCGACTTGCCGCCCAGCTCCAGCGTCACCGGGGTCAGGTTGGCCGCAGCCGCGGCCATCACCTGCCTGCCCACCGCGGTGGAGCCGGTGAACAGCAAATGATCGAAAGGCAGCGCGGCAAACGCCGCGGCCACGTCGGCCCCACCCTGAACCACGGCCACCTCGTCGCTGGCGAAGACCTGCGCCATGCGCTGCGCGAACACCGCAGCGAAGGTCGGGGTGTATTCGGAGAGCTTGACCATCGCCAGATTGCCGGCAGCCAGCGCCGCAGTCAGCGGCGCCGCCGCCAACGCCAGCGGGTAATTCCACGGCGCGATGATGCCCACCACCCCGAGCGGCTGCGGCAGCACATGCGCCCGGGCAGGCAAAAACCAGAGTGAAACCGCAGCGCGCCGCGGCCGCATCCAGCGCTTGCCGTGGCGCAAGGCATCGGCTATGCCGGTCAGGCTGGGGACGAGTTCGAGCAGCCCGGTCTCGGGCGGCGGGCGGCCACCGAAGTCGGCGTCGATCGCCTCGGCGAACTCCGCCGCATGGCGCCGCAGCAGCGCCTGCAACCGGCGCAGACGGTCGCGGCGCACGGCCCAAGCCGGGTAGGGCGTCGCATCAAAGGCTGCACGCAGTTGACTGTGCGTGTGCTGCAAAGAGGCTGCGAAGTCCGGGGCGCGATCCATGGCATGCACTGCGGTCGGGCGATCCGCCGATGGTAAGCCTGCGGGCCGTTGGACGCAGCGCGGGGCAAACCCCTGAGCGCTTGCGGGGTATCTGTTTGTGACAGCAGAAATATTTGCCTAAGCAATAACATACGCGGCATGAATTCGCCGAATCCCCGCACCGAATCCGCCGCACCGCGTTTTTACGACGGCTCGCAGTATTGCAAGGAGCGCTCGGTCGGTTTTCTGATCAAGCGCGCCCTGGCGATTCTGGTGCGCAATCTGGAACACCAGATGCAGGCGCTCGATCTCACCGGCACGCAGTGGCATCCGCTGCTGCACATCTATCTGGGATGCGACACCGTGGCCGCCTGCGCCCGCGAGATGCAGACCGACGCCGGCGCGATGACCCGCATGCTCGACCGGCTCGAAGCCAAGGGCCTGCTGGTGCGAGAGCGCAGCAGCGCTGACCGCCGGGTGGTCAACCTCGCGCTCACCGCGCGCGGTGCCGAGGTGGCGGCGCAGATTCCGTATGTCCTGTCCGATGTGCTCAACGCGCATCTGCGCGGATTCAGCCCGCAGGAGTTCGCGCAATTGATCGCCCTGCTGCAGCGCTTTGTCGCCAACGGTGAGGCGCTGGCCGAGGCCAACCACGCTGCGCCCGGCCCCGATCTGCTGGTTCAGGAGCGCACGCCCGAGGCCCAGAGCGACTCGACCGATTCCTGATCCGTTCCCATCATGCTCAAGACCCGCTCCATTGCGCGCCGCGCCGTGCTGACAGCACCGCTGCTGGCCGCCCTGCTGCTGGCCGGCTGTGCCAGCACCGCAGGCATCGCGCCCACGGCCAGGCTGACCCAGCCGCAGCAACTTGGCCTGCAGCCTACGCAGACCACCTTTCCCAAGACCGACTGGTGGACGGCATTCGGCGACCCCGAACTCGACCGCCTGATCGCCACCGCGCTGGCCGACAACCCCAACCTCCAGGTGGCGCAGGCGCGTCTGGCGCTGGCCCGTGCGCAGGTGCAGGGCGCTGGCAGCGCGCTCGAGCCCAAGCTCGGCGCGGCGGTGAGCTCGACCCGGGAGCAGTTCAGCAATCGCTCGATCTACGGACCGTTTGGCGGCAACTGGTACACCGACAACTCCGCGTTGCTCAAGGGCAGCTGGGAGCTGGACTTTTTCGGCAAGAACCGTCAGACGCTGCAGGCCGCCATCGGCGAAGCCCGCGCCGCGGCTGCGCAGGAGCAGGCCGCGCGGGTGCTGCTGTCGGCCAACATCGCCAGCGCGTATGTCAACCTGGCCCGGCTGCTGGCGGTACAGGACGTGCTGCAGCAAACGCTGCAGCAGCGCGAGCAGATGCTCGCCCTGGTGCGCGACCGGGTGCGTGCCGGGCTGGAGACCACGGTGCAGGAAAAGCAGGCGCTGGCCGAAGTGCCGCAGATCCGCCTGCAGCTCGACCAGACCGCCGAGCAGATCGCGCAGGCGCGCAATCTGCTCGCGGCGTTGATCGGCCAGGGCCCGCAGGCCACTGCCACCCTCAGCCCGCGTCTGGACAGCCTGCCGACCCTCGGTCTGCCCGACACCCTGCCGGCTGCGCTGGTCGGACGCCGCGCCGATCTGGTGGCCGCACGCTGGCAGGTCGAGGCCGCGCTGCACGGCGTGAAGGCCGCACGCGCCGCGTTCTACCCGAATATCAACCTCACCGCGTTTGCAGGCTTCAGCGCGCTGGGCTTCAGCCAGTGGCTCACAGGCAATGCGCAGACCTTGGGCGTCGGTCCCGCGCTGACTCTGCCGATTTTCGAAGGCGGGGCGCTGCGTGCGCAACTGCGCGGCAAGGCGGCGCAGGCCGACGCAGCGATCGCGCAATACAACGCCACCCTGGTCGATGCAGTGCACGAGGTGGCCGACGCCATCGCCGCACGGCAGTCGATCAGCCAGCAAATCGCGCAGCAGCAGCAGGCGCTGGCCGCCGCGCAGGATGCGATGCGCCTGGTCGAAGCCCGCTACAAGGCGGGGCTGGCGAACTATCTCTCCGTGCTGACCGTGCAGAGCAGTGTGCTCAAGCTGCAGCAGGCCGGGGTTGACCTCAAGGCGCAGGCGCTGGCCGACGACGTGGCGTTGATCCGCGCGTTGGGTGGCGGCTACCGCGCGCCCGAACTGCCCGCGACCGCCAGCGCAGCGCAATGACCGCCTCTTTCCGGCACCCCTCGAATCCCCACGGAGTCCCTCGATGAGTTCCACCGACAACAACAACGCAGGTGCGCCGGCGCAGCCGGCAAATGGCAACGGCAAGGCCGTCCGGCGTCGCAAGCTCATGCTCGGCGCCATCGTCTTTTTCGTCATCGTCGGCCTGATCTACGGCGCCTATCACTACTGGCAGTCGCTGCACTACGCCTACACCGACGATGCCTATGTGCAGGGCAATCTGGTGCAGGTCACCCCGCAGGTCGGCGGGACGGTGATCGCCATCGACGCCGACGATACCCAGCTGGTCAAGGCGGGGCAGCCGTTGGTGCAGCTCGACGGTGCCGACACGCATGTCGTGCTGCAGCAGGCCGAGGCTGCGCTGGCGCAGGCGGTGCGGCAAGTGCGGGTGAACTTTGCCAACAACGGCACCCTGGCCGCGCAGGTCGCGGTGCGGCAGACCGATGTCGCCACCGCGCAGGCCAATCTGCAGACCGCGCAGGCCAATGTCGCCAAGGCCGAGGATGCGCTGCGCCGCCGCCAGGCGCTTGCCGGCACCGGCGCGGTCGGCGCCGAGGAACTGCGCCAGGCGCAGATCGCGCTGCAGGCGGCGAAGGCGCAATTCGCCGCTGCGCAGGCGCAACTGCAGACCGCGCGCGCCGCGGTCAAGGCCGCGCAGCAGCAGCTCGCCAGCGGCGAGGCGCTGACCGCAGGCACGGTGATCGCCAACAACCCGGCGGTCAGGCTGGCCGCAGCCAAGGTGCGCGAGGCGTATCTTGCCTATGAGCGCACCACCATTCCCGCACCGGTCAGCGGCGTGGTGGCGCGTCGCACCGTGCAGCTCGGTCAGCGCGTGGCCCCCGGCACACCGCTGATGTGGGTGGTGCCGCTCGACGATGTGTGGATCGACGCCAACCTAAAGGAGACCCAGCTGCGCGATGTGCGCATCGGTCAGAAAGCCACGGTCACCGCCGATACCTACGGCAGCAGCTTTACCTATGACGGGCGAGTGGTCGGACTGTCGGCCGGCACCGGCGCGGCCTTCTCGCTGCTGCCCGCGCAGAACGCCACCGGCAACTGGATCAAGGTGGTGCAGCGCCTGCCGGTGCGCATCGCGCTCGACCCGAAACAGCTCGCCAGTCACCCGCTGCGCGTGGGCATGTCCACCGAAGTGACCATCGACATCAGCAATCACAAGGGCCCGCTGGTCACCGACATGCCGCCCACCGGGCCCGCAGCGCGCACCGATGTCTACGCCGCCGACTGGCAAAAGGCCGATGCCCTGGTGAACGCCATCATCGCCGCCAACGCGGGCGCTGCGCGCTGATCGGAGCCGCTCGTGGCCAATCTGCAAGAGATCGAGGAAAGCGCAGCCGGGGCCACCCCAGCCGCGCCGCAGACCGCATCGCACCTCACCCCGCTGACCGGCGGCACCCTGGTGCTGGGCACCATTGCGCTGTCGCTGGCGACCTTCATGAATGTGCTCGACACCTCGATTGCGAACGTGTCGATTCCCGCGATCGCCGGTGACCTGGGGGTGAGTTCCTCTCAGGGCACCTGGGTCATCACGTCCTTCGGCGTGGCCAACGCCATCGCCGTGCCGCTCACCGGCTTTCTCACCCAGCGCTTCGGTGCGGTCAAGGTGTTTCTGTCGAGCATCCTGCTGTTCACCCTGTTCTCGTTTCTGTGCGGGCAGGCGCCGAGCATCGAAATCCTCATTCTGTTTCGCGTGCTGCAGGGAGCCAGTGCCGGGCCGATGATTCCGCTGTCGCAAACCCTGCTGCTGTCCAGCTACAGACCGCAGCGCGCGGGCATGGCGATTGCCATGTGGTCGATGACCACGCTGATCGCCCCCATCATGGGGCCGCTGCTCGGCGGCTGGATCACCGACAACATCTCCTGGCCGTGGATTTTCTACATCAACGTCCCAGTGGGCCTGATCGCCGCGGCGGTGACCGCCTCGATCTACATCCGGCGCGAAACACCCATCCGCAAACTGCCGATCGACTGGACCGGGCTGGGCCTGCTGGTCATCTGGGTCGGCGCGCTGCAGATCATGCTCGACAAGGGGCAGGAGCTCGACTGGTTCGGCTCGCGCATCATCGTCGCGCTGGCGGCGACCGCGGTGGTCGGCTTCGTGCTGTTTCTGATCTGGGAGCTGTTCGATGAACATCCCGTGGTCGATCTGAGCCTGTTCAGGATTCCCACCTTCACCATCGGCACGCTGCTGCTCGCGCTGGCCTACGGCATGTTTTTCGGCAGCCTGGTGCTGCTGCCGCTGTGGCTGCAGGAGATCGTCGGCTACACCGCCACCCAGGCAGGCGAGGTGCTGGCCTGGGTCGGGTTGTTCGCGCTGATTCTCTCGCCCATCGTCGGGCGCCTGCTGCCGGTGCTCGACTCGCGCTGGGTGACCACGTTTTCCTTCATGACGTTTGCCCTCGTGTTCTATCTGCGCTCGCACTTCACCACCGGCGACAGCTACTGGGAATATGCCATGCCCACGGTGATCCAGGGCATCGCCACCGCAACCTTTTTCATTCCACTGCTGGGCATCATCCTCGGCGGTCTGCCGCAGCACCGCATCGCCGCCGCCTCCGGGCTGTCGAACTTTGCGCGTATCACCGCAGGGTCGTTTGGCACTTCGATCTACACCACCTGGTGGAACAACCGCGCCGACCTGCACCACGAGCAACTGGTCAGCCACATCTATGCCGGCAGCCCGGTGGCCACGCCGGTGATCCAGGGTCTGCAGGCGCAGGGCTTCAGCTTCGAGCAAGCCTTGGGCGTGATCAACCGTCTGATCGACCAGCAGGCGTATACCCTGGCGGTAGATGACATGTTCCGTCTGAGTGCATGGCTGTTTCTGGCGATGATCGCCCTGGTGTGGTTCATCCGCCCGGTCAAGGGTGGCAACGCAGGCGGCGACGCCGCGGCCGGCGCGCACTGACGACTCACCTTCTCCTTTTCTCTGCGACAAACCTAAAAAGAGGTCACGATGCCACGATATTCCCATCCTCGACTGTCCGCCGCGCCGTTGATCCGGCAGGCCGTCGCAACCGCTGCGCTGCTGGCCGCGCTGGGCAGCGCCGGCGCGCAAGCCGCCGAGCTCGGCGCGCTGTGGGGGGCGGGCAGGGGTTATCAGAACCTCACGCTGGCGGTGCAGACCGCGCCGCTGTGGAGCAGGCCACTTGCGCACAGTACGCTCGATGTCGTGCTCGAGGCCTCGGCAGGGCAGGTCAGTGCGTCATCCGGCCCCGGTCAGCGCCATCTCGTGCATGTCGGGCTGACCCCGATCGCGCGATGGTGGTTTGCGCCGCAGACCGCGCTCGAATTGGGCATCGGCGCCAATCTGTTTTCTGGCACCACCCTGGGCGCCAAACGCATTTCCACCGCCTACCAGTTCGGCGATTCGATTGGCCTGCTGCACCGCATCGACGGCACGCCGTGGACGCTGGGCGCGCGTTTCACCCATTACTCGAATGCCGACATCAAGCGCCCGAACCCGGGGCAGGATTACCTGCAGCTGCACGTCGGCTACCGTTTCTGAGGCTTGCGCGATCGAGTCACCGGCTCAGCAGCCTGCCGGCTGCGCGGCCGTGCTGCGGCACAATGCGCGCCATGCAACACAGCCTGCCCGAGCCCACCCGCATCATCGCCCTGCGCCATGGCGAGACCGACTGGAACGCCGCCTCGCGCATCCAGGGCCATACCGACATCCCGCTCAATGCGCGCGGGCTGGAGCAGGCGCGTCTGGCTGCGCAGGCCTTGGCCGATGAGGCGGTGGCCGCGGTCTACGCCAGCGATCTGCAGCGCGCCTGGCAGACCGCCGAGGCCATCGCCGCGCGGCATGGTCTGCCAGTCATCCGCGATCCCGCGCTGCGTGAACGCTGTTTCGGCCAGTTCGAAGGGCACAGCTTTGCTGCGCTGCAGCCGCTGCATCCCGAACTGTGCGCCCGCTGGCGTCAGCGCGACCCCGACTTTGCCGCACCGGGCGGTGAGACGCTGCGCGCCTTTGCGGCGCGCGCCCAGCAGGCGCTGCTGCGCATTGCCGCGCGCCATCCAGGCCAGCTGATCGTCGTTGCGGCGCATGGCGGTGTGCTGGACGCGTTCTACCGCGCCGCCACCGGGCTGGAACTGCAGGCGCCGCGTAGCTTCGAGTTGCGCAACGCCGCGCTCAACCGCCTGCTCTACGCCCAAGGCCAGCTCACCCTGGTGGGCTGGGGCGACACCGCGCATCTGGACCGCAGTCTCGAAGAGGGGGTGCAGTGAGCGCCTGCGCCGTTGCGCTTGCGTTCGGGGGCGACGACTGCCTGGGGCTGCCGCGCCGTCAGGTGGTCACGCGCCTTGGGTAGACTTGCGCGGTCATCATGCCTTGCGCCCCAGTCATGACCGCCCTTCGCCCTTCCTTGCTTGCCCTCGGTCTGTTGCTCGCCTTGCCCGGCCCTGCGGCGCATGCCGGTCTGGGGCGGCCGCTGTCCGAGGCGATAAAGGACGGCCAGCCGGTCGCGCAGGCGCAGCGCTTTGTCGCGCAGACCGCATCCGGCGCAAGCGCAAACCCCTCCGGTGTGCAGACGCAGACCGTGCAGACCGCACAGGGCGTCACGGTCACCGAATATGCCAATGCGGCCGGCACTGTGTTCGCCATCACCTGGAAGGGGCCGTTCAAGCCTGATCTGCAGCAATTGCTCGGCAGTTACTTCGCGCCCTACCTGCGCGCGGCCCAGGCGCAGACTCCGCAGCTCAACCTGTCGCTGGTCAAGGGCGGCGATATCGTGGTGCACAGCGCGGGGCGCATGCGGGGATTTTTCGGCGTGGCCTGGGTGCCTTCGCTCGTGCCTGCCGGGTTCGACCCGTCGCGCCTGCAACCCTGAT
>JBMFIE010000072.1:0-9659 GCA_049976465.1 Thiomonas sp.
TGATTTCCGGCGCATCCAGCGGCCCGGCACAGCCGGCGGTGCCGCAGTCGTAGCGGTGACGGTAGCCGTTGAGATAGACCGAACCGCTCAGGGAGTTGGTGATGCCGTATTCGCCTTCGAGGCGAAACTGCTGCGCCGAATAGCTGCCGCGGCGCTTGCCCTGGTAGTCGGTGATCCAGACATACGCCTCGGACTTGCCTTGCGGCAAGGTTTCGGCGCCGATGGTGTAGCCGAGCAGGTTTTCGTCGGCAAGCGCGTCCGGCGGAATTGCCGCGCCCGCCAAGCCGAGCAAGGACGCCAGACAGACAGTTTGGACTCGTTTCAAAATGACCTCCGTTGTTGATAACGGTTCGCATTTTTGTTTTTGTTTACAAACATGTCAACAGTCCCCGCATCTGGCTTGGGTGATTGGATGGCGCACGCACACCCGCCCCCAGCGGGTCGTGCAGACAGCGGGAAATCCCCGGCGGCGGTGGCGAGCCGGGGACGAGCAGAGAAGCTGAGAACCGGACTGCTGCCTCGGGCCGTCAGGCCTTGACGCAGTCGACGAAATAGCGCTTGTGCCCGGACGCGTCGGTTTGCGTCACCAGCCCATGCACATCGGTGGCAAAACCAGGAAAGCGCTGGTTGAAGTCGCGCGCGAATTCCAGATAGCGCTGGATCGGCCGGTTGAAGCGCTCGCCGGGGATCAGCAGCGGAATGCCCGGCGGATACGGGGTGACGAGCGCCGCGGTGACGCGGCCTTCGAGCTGGTCGATCTCGACCCGCTCGATCTCGCGGTGCGCCATCTTCGCGTACGCCTCGCTCGGCGTCATTGCGGGCTGCAGGTCCGACAGATACATCTCGGTGGTCAGCCGCGCGACATCGTTTTGCCGGTACGCCTCGTGGATTTGCTGGCACAGATCGCGCAGACCGACGCGCTCGTAAACCGGGTTCTGCGCGATGAACTCGGGCAGAATGCGCCACAACGGCTGGTTACGGTCGTAGTCGTCCTTGAACTGCTGCAGCGCGGTCACCAGCGTGTTCCAGCGGCCTTTGGTGATGCCGATGGTGAACATGATGAAAAAGCTGTAGAGCCCGGTTTTTTCGACGATGACGCCGTGCTCGGCGAGAAATCGGGTGACGATCGCCGCCGGGATGCCGGTGGCGTCGAAATCGCCGTTGAGCTTGAGCCCCGGGGTGACCACGGTCGCCTTGATCGGGTCGAGCATATTGAAGCCTTCGGCGACTGCGCCAAAGCCGTGCCAGTCGTCCTCGGCGCGCAGCATCCAGTCGTCGCGCTCGCCGGTGCCCTCGGCGGCCAGGGTCTGCGGCCCCCAGACCTGGAACCACCAGTCCTGCCCATAGTCGGCATCGACCTTGCGCATGGCGCGGCGGAAGTTCATCGCTTCGAGGATGCTCTCTTCGACCAGCGCGGTGCCGCCTGGCGGCTCCATCATCGCTGCGGCCACGTCGCAGGAGGCGATGATCGCGTACTGCGGCGAGGTCGAGCTGTGCATCAGATACGCCTCGTTGAAGCGGTGGAAGTCGAGCTGCTGGTTCTGCGCGTTCTGCACCAGAATCTGCGAGGCCTGGCTCAGACCGGCGAGCAGCTTGTGCGTCGACTGCGTCGAAAACACCAGCGATTCGCGCGTGCGCTCGCGCCCCTCGCCGATGGCGTGCATGCCGCGGTAAAAGTCGTGAAACGCCGCATGCGGCAGCCAAGCCTCGTCGAAGTGCAGGGTGTCGATGTGGCCGTCGAGCATCTGCTTGATCAGATCGACGTTATAGACCACGCCGTCGTAGGTCGATTGCGTGATGGTGAGGATGCGCGGCTTGACCTTGCCGGCCAGATGACTGGTCAGCGGGTTCTCCGCAATCTTGCGCGCGATGTTCTCGGGGCGGAATTCCTCCTTCGGGATCGGGCCGATGATGCCGTAATGGTTGCGCGTCGGAGTGAGAAACACCGGCAGCGCGCCAGTCATGATGATCGCGTGCAGCACCGATTTGTGGCAGTTGCGGTCGACCACGACCACATCGCCCGGGGCGACGGTCGAATGCCAGACCATTTTGTTCGAGGTCGAGGTGCCGTTGGTGACGAAAAACAGATGGTCGGCGTGGAAGATGCGCGCTGCATTGCGCTCGGATGCCGCCACCGGGCCGGTATGGTCGAGCAGCTGGCCGAGCTCCTCGACCGCGTTGCAGACGTCGGCGCGCAGCAGGTTTTCGCCGAAAAACTGGTGGAACATCTGCCCGACCGGGCTTTTGAGAAACGCCACGCCACCGGAATGCCCCGGGCAGTGCCAGGAATACGAGCCATCGGCGGAATAGCCCACCAGGGCGCGAAAGAACGGCGGCGGCAGCGAGTCCATGTAGGCGCGCGCCTCGCGAATGATGTGCCGGGCGACGAACTCGGGCGTGTCCTCGAACATGTGGATGAAGCCGTGCAGCTCGCGCAGGATGTCGTTGGGAATGTGCCCCGAGGTGCGCGTCTCGCCGTAGAGGTAGATCGGGATTTCGGCATTGCGAAAGCGGATTTCCTCGATGAAGGCGCGCAGCGAATGCAGCGCGGCGGGTTCGACGCCCTCTTCCGCGGTGGCGAGCTCTTCGTCGTCGATCGACAGGATGAAGGCGCTGACCCGGCTTTGCTGCTGCGCAAAGCTGGACAGGTCGCCGTAGCTGGTCACACCCAGCACTTCCATGCCTTCTTTTTCGATGGCCTGCGCCAGCGCGCGGATGCCCAGGCCGGAAGAGTTTTCCGAGCGGAAATCCTCATCGATGATCACTATGGGAAAACGAAAGTGCATGACGGCTCCGGCACGAACGGGATAAAGTGCCACAGTGTAGGAAATCCCGATGACGCAACACGGAACACACGCCAATGGACAACCCGACCGCCTGGTGGATTCTTGCCGGCCTCTTCGTCGCTCTCGAACTACTGAGCGGCACCTTCTACCTGCTGATGCTCGCCATCGGCGCGGCAGCCGGCGCGCTGGCGGCGCATGCGGGCCTGCCGCGCGAACTGCACTGGGTGGCATTCACCCTGGTGGGCGGCGGCGCGGTCGTGGTGCTGTACTTCAGCCGCCGCAGCCTTGGCCGGCGCACGGCGCAGGACATGCGCCACGACAACCTCGACCTCGGTGCCACGGTGGAGGTCTCCTCCTGGTCTGCAGAGGGGCTGGCCCGAGTGCACTACCGCGGCTCAGACTGGACCGCCCGGCCAGTGCGGCGCGGCCCGCTGCACACCGGCCCGCACCGCATCGCCGGTCAGGACGGCAATGTGCTGCTGATCGAACCCTTGCCCGAGGCGCTGGCCTGTCCACCGAATGACACGGGGGCGCAGCACAATCCGGGCTGATCGTGCCCGTCGCATCGTTTCTCAACAGGGAGTCGTTCATGGAAATCGCCATCGTCCTGGCCGTCATCGCGGTGTTGTTCGTCAGCCGCGGCATCAAGATCGTGCCGCAGCAAAACGCCTGGATTCTCGAGCGCTTGGGGCGCTATCACGCCACATTGCAACCGGGACTGAACATCATCATCCCCTTCATCGACAACGTGGCCTACAAGCACTCGCTCAAGGAGATTCCGCTGGACGTTCCCAGCCAGGTCTGCATCACCAAAGACAACACCCAGCTCACGGTCGATGGAGTGCTGTATTTCCAGGTGACCGATCCGATGCGGGCGAGCTACGGCTCGTCGAACTATGTGCTCGCGATCACCCAACTGGCGCAGACCACGCTGCGCTCGGTGATCGGCAAACTCGAGCTCGACAAGACCTTCGAGGAACGCGAGTTCATCAACCACAGCGTGGTCAATGCGCTCGATGAAGCGGCCGCCACCTGGGGCGTGAAGGTGCTGCGCTATGAAATCAAGGATCTGACCCCGCCCAACGAAATCCTGCACGCCATGCAGCGCCAGATCACTGCCGAGCGCGAAAAGCGCGCAGTCATCGCCACCTCCGAAGGCGCGCGACAGCAGGCGATCAATGTGGCCGAGGGCGAGCGCCAGGCCTTCATCGCGCGCTCGGAAGGCGAGCGTCAGGCCGCGATCAACAAGGCGCAGGGCGAGGCCGCGGCGATCGAGGCGGTGGCCAACGCCACCGCGCGCGCGCTGGAGGTGATCGCCGCGGCGATCCAAAAACCGGGCGGCGAGCAGGCGGTCCAGCTCAAGGTTGCACAGCAGGGACTGGAAGCCTATGCGAATCTGGCCAAAGCCGGCACCAGTCTGATCGTACCTGGCGACATGAGCCAGGCCGCCGGGCTCATCGCCTCGGCCATGACCGTGCTGAAAAAATCCCAGTGACACAGCGCTCTGCCCTGCCCTCGGCGCGTGCCGTGGCACTGGCCGCGCTGGTCGAGCCCGACCCCACGCGCAAGGTGGCGCTCGCGCTGGGCCTGCGCGCCGAGGCGGTGGCGGGTCAGGTCGCGATCGATCCGGCTGCGGATCTGCAGCCCGCAGCGGGCATCGCCCTGCCCGGCCGCCCGCCCAGGCCCGTGCTGGTGCCCGCCCAGCAGATGCCGCGACGCAACCCGCGCGATCCGAAAGGCCATGCTGCGCTGCTGCACGCCATCGCGCACATCGAGTTCAACGCCATCAACCTTGCGCTCGATGCGGTGTGGCGGTTTTCCGGCCTGCCCGAGCGCTTCTACCGCGACTGGATCCAGGTCGCCGCCGAGGAGGCCGAGCACTTCAGCCTGCTGCGCGCGCACCTGCAGCACATCGGTGCCGACTATGGCGACTACCCGGCGCACAACGGCCTGTGGGAAATGGCCGAGAAGACCCGCTGCGACCTGCTCGCACGTATGGCGCTGGTGCCGCGCACGCTCGAAGCGCGCGGGCTGGATGTGAATCCCGCCATCCGCGCCAAACTCGCCGCCGCCGGCGACCTGCGCGGCGCGCAAATCCTCGATCGCATCCTGGCCGACGAAATCGGCCATGTGGCGATCGGCAACCGTTGGTATCTCTGGGCCTGCATCCGGCAGGGGCGCGATCCCTTGTGCGCGCACGAGCAGCTCGCCGTGCAATTCGGCGCACCGCGCAGCAAGCCGCCGTTCAACCGCGATGCCCGAATGCAGGCCGGATTCACGGCGGAAGAACTCGACCACATGGAGCGCGCGCAGGCAAATCCAGGTTGACCGCGCGGAAACTCACCCCACCCGGTGCAGCCCCGTGCTGCCTCTGGCTATTCTTGCGCTGCCTCGTCGATCCGCCGCCCTGCACATGCCCGCCCTGCCCCGCACATACATTCCGTTCACCCTGATCGCCTGCGCTGCGCTGGCGGTCTGTTTATCTCCAATGGCCGCGCAAGCGGCTGCAAAGCCCGCCATGAGCCTGACCGCCAAGCCCGCACTCAACGTCCTTGATCAGCCATTGCAGCCCTGCAGCCATGCGCCGCTGACCGGCTATCTGCGCGATGGCTCGTGCACCGTCACCGCCGATGACGCCGGAGTGCATGGGGTGTGCGCCGTGATGACTGCCGAATTCCTGGCCTACACCAAGGCGCAGGGCAACGATCTGTCCACCCCGAACCCGGCGCTGCGTTTCCCGGGTCTCAAGCCGGGCGATCGCTGGTGCGTCTGCGCCGGACGCTGGCAGCAGGCGCTCGACGCGGGCGTAGCACCCAAAGTCGTGCTGCAGGCCACCAGCAAGGAGGTGCTCGATTCGCTGTTCCTGGACGATCTGGTCCGGCACGCGGTCGATCCGCCCAGGCAAATTCCACAGCAGCCCTTTCCGGAGCGCTGAACCACACCCCAGCGGCGACTCGACTCAACGGCCGGTGCGGTGGATGTAGCGGTTGAGCTGCGCCATGTCTGCCGAGGTTCGACGGTAGAGATGGTCCAAACTGATGATCGCCACTTCGAGCAGCAGCACTGCAAGGATCGGCCGCTCCAGTCGCAGGCGGTCATACATGGTGCGACTGATGCGCAGCAGGCGGGTGTCCTCGCCGGCGCGCAGTCGGATGTCGCGCGGCTTGCGGTCGAAAAAGCTCATTTCGCCCAGCATCTCCCCGGGCATGATCCGGCCGATCTCCATTTCGCTCTCGGGCAGTTGCGCCATCAGGCAGCCCTGCCCGTCGAGTACGAAAAACAGACTTTCTCCGACCTGACCGATATCGGCGATGATCTCGCCTTTTTTCGGCGCCATCAGATCGCAATAGTCCAGAAAATCGTGGATTTCACGGCGGGTGAGGATGCTGGTGTCGACCAGCTGGCCAAGGAAACGGGCAAGCGTTTCGCGGTCTTCGGCAGTGAGGTTCAGGCGTTCCATGTGGTGACCGTGCGGTTGAACAATCGGTTGGGTGTGAGATCAGACATCTATCCTAGGGCCTGCGGTAATGACAGCGTCGGCTTCACAATCCGAAATAGCTGCGGATGCCCGACAGCAGCATGTTGACCGCGATCGCAGTGAGGATCAGGCCCATGAGCTTTTCCGCGGCATTCATCACCGAGTCGCCCAGCCACTTGAGCAGGGTTTCACTCATCAGCAGCAGGCCCCCGGTCACGGCCACGGCCGAACTGAGCGCGCCCACCCAGGTCCAGATCTGACTGGGCTGGCGTGAGGCCAGCAGCAGCACGGTGGCCAGCGCCGAGGGACCGGCGAGCAGCGGGATCGCCAGCGGAAAGACCAGCGGCTCGCGCCCGCTGCCAGCGCCAAAGATTTCGGAGGTGGTCGAGAAGATCATCTTGATCGCTACCAGCAGCAGGATGACCCCGCCGGCCACCTCGATCGACGGCTGGCTGAGGTTCATCAGTTTCAGAAAGCCGTGGCCGCCGAACATGAAAGCCAACAGCACCACATAGGCAATGCCGATTTCGCGCAGCGCCACCGGCGTACGGCGCCCGCTCGGCAACTGGCGCATCACCGCGATGAAAAACGGCAGATTGCCGAACGGATCGAGAATCAGCACCAGAAGGACGAAGGCGGACCAGAAATCGTCATTGGCCATGATGCGCAGCGGGTTCAGGCACGGGGATGATGGCGGGCATGCAAGGTCTTGAGCCGTTCGCGTGCGATGTGGGTGTAGATTTGCGTGGTGGAAATGTCGGCATGGCCGAGCAGCAGTTGCACCACACGCAAATCGGCACCGTGGTTGAGCAGATGCGTGGCAAAGGCGTGACGCAAGGTGTGCGGCGACAGCGGCATGTCGATTCCGGCCTTGCGCGCGTAGGCCTTGATCAAGGTCCAGAACATCTGCCGGGTCATGCCTGCGGTCTCGCGCGCACGCTGGCCGCTGCGCGCGGTAACGAACAAATAAGGACTGTCGCGCCCCTGCAACAAAGCAGGGCGGGCGCTGCGCAAATAGCGCTGCAGCCATTCCTGCGCCGCATCGCCAAAAGGCACCAGTCTTTCCTTGCCGCCTTTGCCGGCGATCTGCACGACACCCTGGTCGAGACTGAGGCGCACCACCGGCAGCGCCACCAGTTCGCTCACCCGCAGGCCGCTGGCATAGAGCAGTTCGAGCATGGCACGGTCGCGCAGCCCCAGCGCGGTGTCGCAATCGGGCGCGGCGAGCAATGCCTCGACCTGCGCCTCGCTCAGGGTGCGCGGCCGGCGTGCAGGCGTGCGCGCCAGGTCGAGCTGGACCGTGGGATCGTCGCTGCGCAGCCGCTCGCGCAGCGCCCAGCGGTAAAACCGCCGCAACACCACCAACCGCCGGTTGGACGAGGTCGCCTTGCTCTGCGCAAAGCGGGCAGCGATGTACGCCTGCACATCCGCCAGCCCGGCCTGCGCCAGCGCAGGACGGCGGGTGAACGCCAGCCAGCGTGCCAGCAGCGTGAGATCACGGCGATACGCCGCCAGCGTGTTGGCGGACAGCCCATCTTCCAGCCAAAGCGCGTCGCAAAACCGATCGATGATCGCCGCGCACGCGGCCGGTGCAGGAGGCCAGGCGGCCTGCGCGCCTGCCTTAGCCATCGGGCAACAGGGCGGGCGCAAACCCGCGGCGCTCGTGTGTCAGCAGCCAGCGTTTGATGCCCAGCAGGTAGCCGTCCTCTGCCGTCGAGTGCGCAAAGCCCCCCAAGCCGCGGCGTGCCACGATCCGGTGGCAGGGCACGACCGGGGCGAACGGATTGGCCGCGCACGCCTGACCGACCGCGCGCGCCGCGCTGTGCAGCTGCCGGGCCGCGTCTCCATAGCTGCGTGTGCATCCCGGCGGAATCTGCCGCAGCAGCGCCCAGACGCGCCGCTGGAACGCCGTGCCCACAGCTGCCAGCGGCAGATCGAATACGAAGCCGGGATCCTCGCAATACGCCTGCAGCTGCGCGGCCACTGCACGGCACTGTGCCTGCGTCGGCGGTTTCAGCGGCGCATCGGGCGGCAGGTAGTCCAGACGCAGCACCTCCTGGTCCGAGCAGATCATGCCCAGCCGGCCAAAAGGCAGAGCGATGACCGCATCGAATCGCGGGATTTGGCCGGAAGGCGCAGTGCGGGAGGACATGGAACGAAAATCACAGAACGCATGGGCAAAGGATACCCCGAGACCATCCCGGGCACCGGCTTTGCCCGACAATCTTTTCATGATGACGACCGCATCACTGGACTTCCCGGACACTGCCGCGCAGGTCGCTTCCGCCTGGCCGCCGCTGATGCAGCGCTACGCAGCGCTGGGCAGCGAGTTCAGTCTGCCGGTTGCGGTCAGTCCCCTGCCCGACCCGGTTTTGGTGGCCTGCAGCGCCGACGCCGCCGCGCTGGTCGGGCTGACCGCACCACGCACGGCGGAGGAGGAACGCGCCTGGGCGCTGGCCTTCGGCGGTCATGATCCGGCCTTGTGCGGGCACAGCCGGGCCACCGTTTACGCCGGTCACCAGTTCGGCAACTGGGCCGGGCGGCTCGGCGACGGCCGCGCGCTGTTGCTGGGCGAATGGGACGACGCCAGCGGCGGCCGGCACAGCGGCGGCTACCGCAGCTGGGAAGTGCAGCTCAAGGGCAGCGGCCCGACCCCGTTTTCGCGCATGGGTGACGGCTGGGCGGTGCTGCGCTCGTCGATCCGTGAGTTTCTTTGCTCCGAGGCGATGGCGGCGCTCGGCGTGCCGACCACGCGGGCGCTGTGCGTGGTGGGGTCGAGCCGGCCGGTGCAGCGTGAACGCCTGGAGACCGCCGCGATGGTCACCCGCCTGTCGCCCAGTTTTGTGCGCTTTGGCCATTTCGAGCATTTCAGCTACAGCGGACAGACCGCGCAACTGCGCCGGCTGACCGACTGGGTGATCGACAGGTACTGCCCGGACTGCGCAAGCCAGCCGCAACCCGCACTGGCCTTGCTGCAATGGGTGGTGACGCGCACCGCACAGCTGATCGCGCGCTGGCAGGCCGTGGGCTTCATCCACGGGGTGATGAATACCGACAACATGTCCATCCTGGGCTGGACCATCGACTACGGCCCCTTCGCCTTCCTCGATGCCTACGACCCGCTGCACACGCCGAACACCACCGATCGCGGTGCACGCTACGCCTTCGGGCGGCAGCCGGCGATCGCGCACTGGAATCTGCTGGCGCTGGCGCAGGCGCTGTTGCCGCTGATCGACAAGCCCGAGCATGCGCTCGAGGCGGTCGATGCCTTCCGCCCACAGTATGTGCAGGCGATGCAACAACAACTCGCCACCAAGCTGGGGCTGGAGCGGCTACTGCCCGGCGACGGCGATCTGTTCCAGGACCTGCTCGACTGCATGGCGGCCAACCGCAGC
>JBMFIE010000073.1:0-9424 GCA_049976465.1 Thiomonas sp.
CTTGCCCCGGGCCTGCGCCTTGCATCCATCCCCGCCTGGGGGCAACGCGGGTGCACCAATAGCGTGAACAGGCCCTAGCCCCTCTGATCCAGCAGCCAGCGGTATAGCAGGTCGCGTTTGAGCCCGGTCAGATCGGCGGTCACGGCTGCGGCGCGCGAGGCCGGCAGTTCCTGCGCCAGACGGTGCAGCAGCGCCGTCGCCCCGGCATCGAGCTCGGCGGCAGCGGTCTGCGGTACCAGCAGCAGCACGAACTCTCCCTGCGCCCGTTTCGGATCGGCCTGCAGCCAGTCGAGCGCGGCCTGGGCGGTGCAGGGCAGCACGGCCTCGAACTGCTTGGTCAACTCCTTGGCCAGCACCAGGCGGGCCTGGGGGTCGATGGCGTGCAGCGCGCGCAGACAGGCGTGGATGCGATGCGGCGCCTCGAAAAACACCGTCACCCGCGGGCCGCGCAGCGCGGCCTGCAAAAAGCTGCGCAGCGCCGCGGGCTTGTCCGGCGCGAAGCCGGCAAAGCAATACCCCGCCTGCAGGTCCAGCCCGCTGGCACTCAGCGCCGCAGGCACCGCGCTGGGGCCCGGCACGGGGATGACCCGAAGCCCGGCAGCGTGCATCGCCGCAGCAATGCGGCTGCCGGGATCGCTGATGCCCGGTGTGCCCGCGTCGCTGACAAAGGCCACGCGCGCACCGGCGGCCACCGCGGCAACGATCTGCTGCGCCGCCTGCGCCTCGCGGTGCTGGTCGCAGCGCAGGGTCGGCTTGTGCAGGCCGAAGGCGCCCAGCAACCGCTGCGCGCTGCGCGTGTCTTCGGCGGCGATGCGCTCGGCATGATGCAGCACCGCGAGCGCACGCAGGCTGATGTCGGCCAGATTGCCGATCGGGCTGGCCACCATGTAGAGCGCCGGGGGAAAATCTTGCTGTGCGCAAGCGTCCAGCGCGACTTGGATCGAGGAGGGCAAAGTGGGCATGGTGCAGTCGTGGCGACGGCGCGCGGCGCGTCGTCTGGGGCAGTCGGCGGAGGATCAGGCCTGCGCCGAGCTGCAGGCACGCGGGATGCGGCTGGTCGAGCGCAATTATCGGGTGCGCGGCGGCGAGATCGACCTGATCGCGCGCGCCTCAGACGGCACGCTGGTGTTCGTCGAGGTGCGCGCCCGCAGCAGCGATGGGCATGGCGGTGCGGCCGGCAGCATCGACGCCCGCAAGCGCGAACGCATCATCCTGGCGGCGCGGCACTATCTGGCGCGGCTGCCCGAAGAGCCGGCGTGCCGCTTCGACGTGGTTTTGCTCGACGCCGAAGGGCTGCAGTGGCTGCCCGGCGCGTTCACAGCGGACTGAAGCCGGGCGCCAGAGGGCCTAAGATCATGGTTTTGCCCTGACTGCCATGCTCGAACAGCGGATTCAGCAGCACTTTTTCGACAGCGCCGACCTGAAGTATCAGGCGGCAGAACTTCTTGCCGGGCCGATTGCACGCGCGGTGGATCTGCTGGCCACTGCGGTATCGAATGGCCACAAGATCCTGATCTGCGGCAACGGCGGCTCGGCTGCGGACAGCCAGCACCTGGCGGCGGAGCTGGTGGGCCGTTTCGAGCGCGAGCGTCCGGAGCTGGCGGCGATCGCGCTGACCACCGATACCTCCATCCTCACCGCGGTCTCGAACGACTACGGCTTCGACCAGGTGTTTGCCAAGCAGGTGCGGGCACTGGGCCTGCCGGGCGATGTGCTGGTGGTGCTGAGCACCAGCGGAAATTCGGCCAGCATCGTCGAGGCGGTGCATGCGGCGCAGTCGCGCGACATGACCGTGCTGGCGCTGACCGGTCGCACCGGGGGGCGCGTGGCCGGGCTGCTGCGCGAGACCGACGTGCACATTGCCGTGCCCAACGATCGCACCGCCCGCATCCAGGAGGTGCATCTATTGACACTGCACTGCCTTTGCGATGGCTTAGACTGGGTGCTGATGGGTGAACCGGAGCCTTCGCCATGACACAGATGCACGCACACAATCCCTCCCGATCTATGGACCGCGCACCCCGCCGCCGGCGCGGCCTCTGGCGCGCGGCGAGCCTGCTGGCCGTGGTGCTGGCTGCCACTCAGCTGCAGGGCTGTTTCGTGCTTGGCGTGGGGGCGGTGGGTGCCACGGCCTATGTCGCCACAGACCGGCGCACCGCCGGCTCCATCCTCGAGGACAACACCATCGAGCTCAAGGCCGACAACCGCATCAGCCGGGCGCTGGGCAGCGATGCCAATGTCCGCGCGGTGAGCTACAACCAGCAGGTGCTGCTGGTGGGGCAGGTGCCGACCGAGGCGGACAAGCGCAAGGCCGCTGAAATCGTGCAGGGCGTGCCCAATGTCAAGGCCGTGCTCAACGAAATCGACGTCGGCCCGGTGGCCGACCTCAACCGGCAAGCGACCGATTCGCTCATCACCACCAAGGTGCGCGCCCGCCTGATCGACGCGCACGATATTTTCGGCAACGCCTTCAAAGTCACCACGTCCAACAGCGTGGTCTATCTGATGGGCATCGTGACCCAGCGCGAGGCCGACCGTGCAGTGGAAATCGCCCGCAGCACCAGCGGCGTGTCCAAGGTGGTGACCATGTTCAACATCATCAGCGAAAAGCAACTGCAGCAGATCGAAAACCCGCAGAAAACCGATGCGCCGCCCGCCGAGCCACGCGGCAACGACCCGGCCTGATTTCCCCGATTTCCATTTCCCACTTCCAGAGGACTGTATATGAGCTTGCGTGATGTGCCCGCTGGCAAAAGCCTGCCCGACGATTTCAATGTGGTCATCGAGATTCCTGCCCATGCCCCGCCGGTGAAGTACGAGGTGGACAAGGCCACCGGCGCGCTGTTCGTCGATCGTTTCATGTCCACCGCGATGCACTATCCGTGCAATTACGGCTACATCCCGCAAACGCTGTCCGAAGACGGCGATCCGGTGGACGTGCTGGTGGTCACCCCCATTCCTCTGGTGCACGGCTGTGTGGTGCGCTGCCGCCCGGTCGGCATGCTCAAGATGACCGACGAGGCCGGGCCGGATGCCAAGCTGATCGCGGTGCCGGTGGACAAGCTGTTGCCGCAGTACCGCCACGTCCAAAAGCCCGAAGACCTGCCGGCCGAGCTGCTGCGGCAGATCGAGCATTTTTTCAACCACTACAAGGATCTCGAGCCGGGCAAGTGGGTCAAGACCGAGGGCTGGGTCGGTGCCGACGCCGCCCGTGCCGAAATCAGCGCCAGCGCGGCGCGCTACACCGCCAAGTAATCCCGTCGTGCGCGCTGCAGGGTGCGCTCAGTCCGTCTGCCGCGCTGCCGGCGGCGCACCTGTGAGTTCCTGCACGGCCAGCCACGCGGCCTCGACATCGGGACTCACTCCATGGCCGCCCAAGGTGCGCGCCAGTTCTGCAGAGGTCGGGGTGAACAGCTCCGGGCCTGTGCTGACGAACAGCCCGACCACCGGGCGACGCAGCGCAGCAGCCAGGTGGGTGAAACCGGTGTCGACACCGATCACCAGGCTGCTCTGCGCGATGACCGGCAGCATGTCGAGCAGGCTGCGGCGCGCGAGGATCTGCGCCGTGCCCGCGGGCAGGCTGGCGACCAGTTGCTGCGCGCGGATGTGCTCCTGCGCATTGCCCCAGGTCAGATGCAGCCGCATGCCGCTGCGTACCAGCCGGGCGGCGAGCTGCTGCCAGCGTTCCAGCGGCCAGAGTTTGTCGGGCTTGGACGCCCCGTGGGCGAGAAACACCGTCTGCACCGCGGCGGGCTGTGGTGGAGGCGCGAAACGCCGGTCGATCGCATAGTCGACAGGGTGCGCGGGATCGGTATCGAATACTGCACGGGCAAACACCCTGCGACCCTCAGTGCCGTGTACTCCGGGCGGACGGGCAAAGTGCAAGTGGTAGGCGCGCGCGGCCAGAGGCTCGCCCCCGCAGTCCTGCGCGCGGTAGCCCACGCGCACGGGGCTACGCGCCAGCCGAGAGATCAGCGCGCTCTTGAGCACACTATGCGGGTCCCAGACCAGATCGTAGGGTTGGGCGCGCAGCGCGCGTATGGCCGACCACAGCGCGCGCAGCGCGGCGGGATTGCGCTGCTGCTGTGCGGCCTTGAGCGGCAGCGCAAAGACCTGGCGAACCGCGGGATGCAAGCGGGGGATGTCGGCAAACCGGGCGTCCACTGCCCAGTCGATTTCAATGCCGGGCCAGCGCGCCGCGATGTCGGAGACAGCAGGCAAGGTCTGCACCTGATCGCCCATGGCTGAAATCTGCACCAGCAGAATGCGGCGCGGCGATGCAGGCAGGCCGCCCCGGCCCCACTGCAGCGGCAGGGTGGGAGGAGTCATGCGGCAGGCAGCAGCGCCTTGCCGAGCAGGTCTTCGAGCATCTTGAGTGGCGCGGTGTGCGGGTAGAGCTGGTGCGCCGGCTCGAGGTAGAAGGTCTGCTCCATCATGTACTGACCGCTCATCACCGCGTGCAACACCTGATCGGAAAACACCACCCAGGTCGTGCCCGGGGCGAAATCCACGCTGCGCTGCGGCGCGTTGCTCTGGTAGGCCAGATCGGCCTTGACCTTGTCATGCAGCTGCAGCATGTAGTGGTCGTATTCGGTGCGTCTGGACTTGGTGATGCCCAGCGCGTGCATCAGCGCGGCGGTGCCGGGGATCGGGGGGCTGAGCCGGGGGGCGAAACGCTGCAGAAAGTCGGGGAAGGGTTCGCCCACGCGCCAGCGGCGCGGCGCGCCGGCGGGGTTGATGTTGGTGAACACGCGCAGCAGCCGGACCCCGTGCACAGGGGTGGACGCAAATGCATCGACATGCAGCCGGGTGTCGTCCTTGCGCCAGCTGGTGCTGCGCCCCTCGACCTGCACCGGGCGATACGACGCCTTGGCCGCGCGCAGCCGGCCGCGGTAATGCGGGAACAAGCGGTCGACCAGATGCTGCGCCTGCACGGAAAAACGCTGGATCATGTCGCGCAGCGCATGCTGGTCCTGCGCACTGCCACTGGCGCCACGGATGCTGCCATCATCGCGCAGGCTGATGTTCTTGGCCTTGCCGTCGCTCACCGCCGGGGTGAGAAAGCGCTGCTCGGACGCGCCGAGGGTGAACGCCAGTTGCGCAAAGCGCAGCACATGGCCAGCCTCGAGCAGATGCTCGACATGCGTGGTCGGTGCCTGCGGCGTGGGTTGGGCGTCCCAGGTGGAATCGGGAAAGTCGCGAATGATGTCGTCGAGGGCGGCCACGCCAAGCTCCTGCAAAAACTTCAGCCTAGCCCGTTTCAGTGATTGTCCGCCTTGATCCCGGACAGGCGATCCATCAGCGCGAACATCACTCCGGACAAGACCAGCACCAGATGGATGACGATGGCCCAGAGCATGTCGTCGCGGCTGGCTTCGCGCACATTGACGAAGTATTTCAGCAGCTCGATGCCCGAGATGGCCACGATGGAGCCGATCAGCTTGAGCTTGAGGTCGGAGAAAGTGACATGCCCCATCCAGCTCGGGCGGTCTTCATGGTTGGCGGTGTCGATCTTGGAGACGAAGTTTTCGTATCCGGCGAAGATGATGATCAGCAGCAGATTGGCCACCAGGGCGATGTCCACCAGCGACAGGATCGCCAGCATCGCTTCGCCCGGGCTGCCGGCAAACACCACACTCACCGCGCTGACGAAGGTCTTGACGAACTTCACCAGCAGCAGGCCGATGGCCAGCACCAGGCCGAGATAGAACGGAGCAAGCAGCCAGCGGCTACCGAAAATCAGCCCTTCCAGGGCATGTTCGACGTGTTTCATGGCGGTGGCGAGTGGTCGGGATGGGGAGAGGACGCGATGGGATTTAACCCAAATCGTCCATTGGGCGCACCTGCGGTGCTGTTTGGGTGCATGCGGCGCAGCGACGGCTATTTTGGTCTTCTTCGTCGCCCATAGCGCTGGCTATGAGCTTCTCAGTCAGGTCCAAACTGGCGCGCCGCTGCATCCGCCTGCCCTCCAAACCCCAATGAACAATTTGGGTTTAACGCACCCGCATGCCGGGCTTTGCGCCCGGATGCGGTTCCAGAATGTACAGCCCGGGCTCGGCTTTTTCGTCGGCACTGCTGGCAGCCAGCACCATGCCTTCGCTGAGGCCGAATTTCATCTTGCGCGGCGCCAGGTTGGCCACCAGCACCGTGAGCTTGCCGATCAGATCCTCTGGTGCATAGGCGCTGGCGATGCCGGAAAACACATTGCGCAGCCGTGGTTGCCCGTCGGACGTGGTCTCGCCGACGTCCAGTGTCAGGCGCAGCAGCTTGGTCGAGCCTTCGACCTTCTCGGCATGCGCAATGCGGGCGATGCGCAGGTCGATTTTGGCGAAGTCGTCGATGGTGATCATGGGCTCTTGCGCGGCGGGTTGAGCAGTGTTGGGCATGGCTTGCGCTGAGGCAGCGCGAGGCGAGGCGGCGGGAGTGTCGCTGGCGAACAGGTTGTCGAGCGCCTTGGGGTCGATGCGGTGCATCAGATGCTGGTAGGGCGAAATGCGCTGCGGCAGTTCGACCGCATCGCTCCAGACGAAGTCACGATCCAGACCGAAGAACTCGCGCGCCACGCGGGCAGCAAGCGCGGGCAGCACCGGCGCGAGCAACACCGACAGCAGCCAGAAACCGGCCAGGGCACGCGAGCAGCTGTCTTGCAGCTCGGCGCGGCGGGATTCGTCCTTGGCGGCAATCCAGGGCTGGGCGGTGTCGAATGCGGTGTTGATGCGGTCTGCGTGCGCCATGATCTCGCGCAATGCGCGGGCGTATTCCCGCGCTTCGTATGCCGCGGCCACATCATCTGCCAGCGCCTGTGCGGCATCGCGCAGCGACGCGGTGGGGCCAGCGTAGCCCAGCCTGCCATCGAAAAATTGGTTGATGAACCGGGCGGCGCGGCTGGCGATATTGACATACTTGCCGATCAGATCGGCGTTGACCCGGGCGACGAAATCCTCCGCGGTGAAGTCCACGTCCTCGACCTTGGCAGTGAGCTTGGCCGCGAGGTAATAACGCAGCCACTCCGGGTTGAGGCCGAGGTCGAGGTATTTGAGCGGCGAGATGCCGGTGCCGCGGCTTTTGCTCATTTTCTCGCCACCCACGGTGACAAAGCCGTGCACATTGATCTGGCTCGGCGTCTTGCGGCCGGAGAAGTGCAGGGTGGCCGGCCAGAACAGGGTGTGGAAATAGACAATGTCCTTGCCGATGAAATGCACCTGTTCGACCTGCGGGTCGGCGACGAAGGCCTCAAAGCTCTGCGTCGTGCGCGACGGCGGGTGCCAGTGCTGCGCGGCGCCGCCCTTGTCGAAATGGTTTTTCAGGCTGGCGAGATAGCCGATCGGCGCGTCGAGCCAGACATAAAAATATTTACCGGGCGCATCCGGGATTTCGATGCCGAAATACGGCGCATCGCGCGAAATGTCCCAGTCGGCCAGGCCGCCATGGCCGTGCGCGTCGGTGATGAACCATTCGCGCACCTTGTTGAGCACCTCGGTCTGCAGATGCGGCTGGCCGTGGGCGTTGCTGGCCTGCGTCCACTCGCGCAAAAACGCGGCGCAGCGCTCGGACGAGAGCTGGAAAAAATAATGCTCGCTTTTGCGCAGCTCGGGCGTGGCACCGGAGAGTGCGGAATAAGGATTTTTCAGCTCGGTTGGCGAGTAGACCGCACCACACACCTCGCAGGCGTCGCCGTATTGGTCGGGCGCGCCGCATTTCGGGCACTGCCCTTTGATGTAGCGGTCGGGCAGGAACATGCCCTTGACCGGGTCGAAGAACTGCTCGATCTCGCGCACCGCAATCAGACCGTTTTTGCGCAACGCGCGGTAGATGTCCTGCGCGAGCTGGGTGTTTTCCGGGCTGTGGGTGCTGTGCCAGTTGTCGAAACGGATGTGAAAGCCGTCGAGATAGGGTTTGCGCGTCGCGGCAATATCGGCGACGAACTGCTGCGGCGTCTTGCCGGCCTTTTCCGCGGCGATCATGATCGGTGCACCGTGCGCATCGTCGGCGCCGACGAAATGCACCTCATGGCCCTGCATGCGCTGAAACCGCACCCAGATGTCGGCCTGGATGTATTCCATGATGTGGCCGATATGGAACGGGCCGTTGGCGTACGGCAGGGCGGTGGTGACGAACAGTCGGCGCTTGGAGGTCATGTCGGGAATCAAGGGGATGGCGCGGCAGAACGGGGTGAGGTGATCGCTCGCATGGGCGGGCTGCCAGTGAGACCTTCAGCGGCCAGCCGAGTCGCAGCACAGTCCAGCCGGGCACGAAGCGACGCCCCGACTCTTCTGCGCTCGTGGAGTGAGATGGAACCTTGCATCAGCCAGCCGGGCAGTGCCGAGCAGCCGGTCATTTTAAGGCGACACGCGGCCGCCCCGACGCGCGCAGGCGCCGTGCGGTCGAGCGGTGCGCAGAGGCACGGGCCCGCAGTCCCTTGGCGTGCTATCGTGCTGCGGCGTTTTGCGGACAGATTCGGAGCAAGACATGGCTGCAGCCTGGAAGATCTTGGTGGTGGGCGCCGGTGCCGTGGGCGGCACGCTGGCGGTGAAGCTGGCAGCGGCCGGCCATGCGGTCGCAGTCCTGGCGCGCGGCGCGCATCTGCAGGCGATCCGCACTGCCGGGCTTTGCCTGGAGGGTCCGCAGGAGCGTCTGTGCGTCCAATTGCAGGCCAGTGATGATCTGGGTGATTTCGGCGCGCAGGACCTGGTGATCCTGGGGCTCAAGGCGCACCAGATTGCACAAGTCCTGCCGCGGCTGGGCCCCATGCTGCGAGCGGACACGGTGGTTCTGCCGGCGGTCAACGGCGTGCCCTGGTGGTATTTCCACGGCGATCGCAGCGCATATGCCAGGACCGCAGACGGACGCACCGCCCACCTGCGGAGCATCGACCCGGACGGCCGCATGCTGGCTCTACTTGATCCGGCGTGTCTGGTCGGTTGCGTGGTGCATGCCAGCGCCGAAGTGGTCGGGCCCGGGCTGATTCGCGGCAACGGGCAGTATCGCTATGTTCTGGGTGAGCCTGCGCACCAGATGACGCCGCGGGTGCAGGCGCTGGCCGACATGCTGCGCGATGCAGGCTGCGATCCGCAGGTCACGCCGCGCATTCGCGATGCGATCTGGATGAAGTTGGTGGGCAACGCGACCTTCAATCCGGTGGCGGCGCTGACCCGGGCGCGGATGGATGCGATCTGTGACAACCCCGAGCTGATCGCGCTCATCCGCGCGGGCATGGCCGAACTCATGGAGCTGGCCAAGATCTACGGCTGCGATCCGCTGGTCAGTATCGAGCAACGCCTGGAAATCGCCCGAGGCATCGGCCCGGTGAAAATTTCCACCCTGCAGGATCTGGAGCGCCGGCGTGCGCTAGGGCCTGTTCACGCGATTCGTACACCCGCGCCGGGGGTCTGGGCGGATGCAATGCGAGGCGCAGGCCGCGCCG
>JBMFIE010000074.1:0-9238 GCA_049976465.1 Thiomonas sp.
GGGTGCGTGACTATCTCGGCAAGAACGGCTTTCCCGGCGCGCTCATCGGCCTGTCGGGAGGGGTGGATTCGGCGCTGGTGCTGGCCATTGCGGTCGACGCGCTCGGCGCAGACAAGGTGCGCGCGGTGATGATGCCCTCGCCCTTCACCGCGCAGATGTCGCTCGACGACGCCGCGCAGATGGCGCAGCGGCTGGGCGTGCAGTATGACGTGCTGCCCATTACGCCGCTGTTCGAGGCATTTCGCGCCAGTCTCGATCCGCTGTTGCAGCCGCACCCCGGCGACACCACGCTGGAGAACATCCAGGCGCGCATCCGCGGCACCCTGTTGATGGCGCTGTCGAACAACAGTGGCCGCATCGTGCTGACCACCGGCAACAAGAGCGAGATGGCCATGGGCTACGCCACGCTCTACGGCGACATGGCCGGCGGCTTTGCGGTGATCAAGGACGTGACCAAGACCTTGGTGTGGGAGTTGGCGCGCTGGCGCAATGCCCAGGCGGCGGCGCAGGGTCAGGCGGAGATCATTCCGCAGCGCATCATCACCCGCGCCCCCAGCGCCGAGCTGCGTCCGGATCAGACCGACCAGGACAGCCTGCCGCCTTACGAGGTGCTCGACGCCATCTTGCAGCGTTATATGGAACAGGACGAGAGCGTCGAGGCCATCCTGGCTGCGGGCTATGCCCGCGCCGACGTCGAACGCGTGGTGCATCTGCTCAAGCAGTCCGAGTACAAACGCCGTCAGGCGCCACCCGGCATTCGCATCACGCACCGCGCCTTTGGCCGCGACTGGCGCTATCCGATCACATCCAGATACCGGGAATCGTTCTGATTTCTGCGCGTTCGACGCATCAACGTTACATTTCCCCTTCACATCTCACATCCAGGAGTCCCTGACATGAAACTCATCACCGCGATCATCAAGCCGTTCAAACTCGACGAGGTGCGCGAGGCGCTGGCCGAGATCGGGGTGACCGGGCTGACCGTGACCGAGGTCAAGGGCTTCGGCCGGCAAAAGGGACACACCGAGCTCTACCGTGGCGCCGAGTACGTGGTGGATTTCCTCCCCAAGGTCAAGGTGGAGGCCGTGGTCAAGGAAGATCAGGTCGAGCGTGCGATCGAGGCCATCGTCAAGTCTGCGCGCACCGGCAAGATCGGCGATGGCAAGATTTTCGTCACCAGCATCGAACAGGTGGTGCGCATCCGTACCGGCGAAACCGGCGACGTCGCGATCTGAAGCCCCATGCCGCGCGTCCATATCCTGCCCGCGGGAACCGATCTGCTCGCAGATCCGGAAGAAAACCTGCTCAAACTGCTGCGTAGGCACCAGGTGCCGATCCGCTATTCCTGCAAATCCGGCGAGTGCGGCTCCTGCAAGTGCATCCTCGAGTCGGGCCAGGTGACGCTCAAGGCCTACGACCCCAAGGCGTTGCCGCAGGCGCAGAAGGACGCCGGCATCATCCTGGCCTGCCGCGCCGTATTGCGCGAGGACATCACCATCCGTCTGACCGACAGCGACGACCTGATCGCCCACCCCGAGCGCAAGCTGCTGTGCCGCGTGGTGGCGCTGGAGCCGCTGACCCGCGACATTTTTGCGCTGCGGCTGCACATCGAATTTGCCGACATGGGAGGAGTGCCGTTCACCTTTTCCGCCGGGCAGTATGCCCAGCTCGTGGTCGATGTGGACGGGCAGGAGATCGCGCGCGACTTTTCCATGGCCAGCACCCCGGTCGATGCCGAATATGACGACATACTGGAATTCCACATTCGTCGCACGCCAAACGGCGCGCTGAGCAGCTTGCTCGGCAGCGTCATCCGCCCTGGCGCGCAGCTGCTGGTGCGCGGGCCGATGGGCACGAGCTATTTCCGCCCTCGGCACGAAGGGCCGTTGTATGCGGTGGGCGGCGGCACGGGTCTGGCGCCGATGCTCAGCGTGGTGCAGACCGCGCTGGACAACGGCAAGCTCGAACCGGTGGTGCTGTTTGCCGGATTTCGCAACCAGGACGATGTCTATGGTTTGCCGCAACTCGAAGAGCTGCGCCGCAGGCATCGCAATTTCCGCTACCACATCGCGCTCGATGA
Organism: Thiomonas sp.; assembly: GCA_049976465.1. GTDB lineage: Bacteria > Pseudomonadota > Gammaproteobacteria > Burkholderiales > Burkholderiaceae_C > Thiomonas. The sequence continues at coordinate 2,081 of JBMFIE010000074.1, forward strand.
GGCGCGTGCGGGCGATCCGCCACAGGCGGTGCATCGGCCGCTGGGCGCATATCTGCTCGAACAGGTGCCTGATTTTTCCGGTGCCAAGGTGTATCTTGCCGGGCCGCCGGGCATGGTCGAGGCGATCAGCGCTACCCTGCTCGAACGCGGGTTGGCCGAGCGCGACCTGCACGCCGACGCGTTCTATCCGCCGGTCGCGACCGAGCAGCCTGTCGGCGCCTGAGATGCGATCCAGGGCGCGCGGTCGCAAGCTGATTAAAATTCGCCCATTCCATGCACATTGGGCGCGATTCCCCTGCATAGCGCCCGCCTTCGGGCACCCCGCGACACTGCGGAAACTGCCGGTCATTGCCGGCTGATACCGGGACTCTATGAATACGCACGAGGCCAAGCGCGTCCTCGAGACGGCGCTGATCTGCGCTCCCCAAGCCTTGTCCATCGCCGATCTGCGGCGTCTGTTCGACGACACGATCGCCGCGGACACGGTGCGCGCGTTGATCGAGGAGTTGCGTGCCGACTGGCAGGGCCGCGGCGTGGAGCTGGTGCAGCTCGGTCAGGGCTGGCGGTTTCAAAGCCGGGCCGAAATGCAGCCTTATCTCGAACGGCTCTACCCCGAAAAACCACAAAAATACTCGCGCGCGGTGCTTGAAACCCTGGCCATCATCGCCTACCGTCAACCTGTGACCCGCGGCGACATCGAGGAGATTCGCGGTGTCGTGGTCAACACCCAGATCATTCGTCAGCTCGAAGACCGCGGCTGGATCGAGGTGATCGGTCATCGCGAAGCACCCGGCCGTCCAGCGCTGCTGGCCACCACCCAGCAGTTTCTCGACGATCTCGGACTGCCCTCGCTCGACGCCCTGCCGCCGCTGGGCGAGCGTGCAGATCCTGCGTCGCAGTTCGACGGCCTGCAGCAGCGCCTGCCGGAGTTCGGCGCAGCCCTGGAGCCGCCAGATGCAGCGCCCGCGCCACGGGATGCAGACGCCGCGGCCGCACTCCAGCACATGCCGGCACCTTCGACCTGTGCGGACAGCTCGCCGGCATCGCCGCCCACTCACTGAATTCCCAACGGATCGCACCATGAGCCCCTCCGACCCCACAGAGAACCCAGAAACTCCCGAGACTGAGCCGACGCAGACTGCTGCGCAAGAGTCGACCACAGCCGTTGCCCCGGCGCGCAAACCACGCGCCACAACCCGCCGCGCGCCGCGCAAGGCGGCAGCACAAACCGGGCCGGCTGACGATGCCGCAGCCGCAATCCATGCGGCACCAGAGGTGCCCACACCGCCCGTGTTGCAGGCCGAACAACAGCCAGTCGAACAGCAGCAGGCCGAGCAGACCTCCTCCGCGCAACCCGCGCCCGAGCAACCTCCTGTTGAGCAGTCGCTCGTCGAACAAAAGCTGGTCGAGCAGCCTTCGGTCGAGCAGCCTTCGGTTGAACCGCCTGCCGCAGAGCAAGCCCCCCAGCCTGCGCGGCCGCCCCGGTCAGCCAAAGCGCCGGGGCGCGGCAATGCGCCGCGTTCGCAGACGCAGGCGGGCGCAGCAGTGCAGGCCCCGGCCACTTCGCCGCTGCCATCCGCCGGGGTGCAGATCCAGGATGTGATTTCCGGCACCTTCGACCAGGTGGCCGATACCGCGCCGATCGTGCGCCGGGTGCTCGCCCCGGCCGAGGACGCTCCCAAGCTGCACAAGGTGCTGGCGCAAAGCGGCGTGGGTTCGCGCCGTGAAATGGAAGACCTGATTCTTGCCGGGCGGGTGTCGGTCAACGGCGAACCGGCGCATCTGGGCCAGCGCATCCTGCCCACCGATCAGATCCGCGTCAATGGCAAGCTCATCAAGCGTCGCCTGCGCCCGGCGCAGGTGCGGGTGCTGGCTTATCACAAGCCCACGGGCGAGGTGGTGTCGTTCAAAGACCCGGAAGGGCGCCCCACCGTGTTTCAGCACCTGCCCAAGCTGCAGGGCGCGAAGTGGACCGCAGTGGGCCGGCTGGACATCAATACCGAAGGCCTGCTGCTGTTCACCACATCGGGCGACCTGGCCAACCGGCTGATGCACCCGAGCTACGGAGCGGAGCGCGAATACGCGGTGCGTGTGCTGGGCGAACTCGATGCCGCGGCGCGCGAACGATTGCTCACCGGAGTGCAACTCGGCGACGGGCCGGCCAAGTTCCTCAGCCTGGAAGAAGCAGGCGGCGAGGGGGCCAATCGCTGGTGGCGCGTGGTCATCGCCGAGGGGCGAAACCGCGAGGTGCGGCGCATGTTCGAAGCGGTGGGGCTGACGGTCAGCCGGCTGATCCGCGTGCGCTATGCCAGCGTGGTGCTGCCGGCGGGCCTGCGTCGCGGTGACTACATCGAGCTCGACAAAGCCGCGGTGCAGGCGCTGCAGGGCAAGCCGGCAGATGCGCAGCCGCAGCGCGGTCCACGGCGGCAGAACGCCCAGCCTTCCGGTGAGCGCCGCGCTGACAAGCGCAGCGGCCGGGGCGGGCGCGGCGGCCGCAACAAAGGGCAGGGCGGGCAGCAGCAGCCGGGGCCGGACAGCTACGCCCGCACGACCGTCGAGGCGCTGTTCGGCAAGAGTCCGGTGGTGCGCGACAGCGGCTGGGGCGGGGTCGGTGGCGGCCTCACCTCAGGCGGCAGACCGGGCGGGCAGGGACGTCGCAAGTCGGGCGCAAAGTCTCAGAGTGCCCAGCCGGACCCGATGAAAACCAGCTTCGGCTACATCCACAAGGACGGTGCAACACACCGCGCCGGCGGATCGGGTGGCACTCGCCGCCGCAGCGGCGGTGGCAATCGGGGCGGGCGCTGAACGCGACAAAACCGACTTGCTGCAGCGCCACGACAGCGGGTGCTGCTGCCCTACAATGATGAATTAACCCTTTGATTTCTGGAGCAAAGTATGACCACCGAGCGCACGCTCTCCATCATCAAACCCGATGCGGTCGCGAAAAACGTGATCGGCCAGATTTATACCCGCTTTGAAAACGCCGGCCTGAAAATCGTCGCCGCCCGCATGGCATGGCTGTCCCGCGCCGAGGCCGAGGCGTTCTACGCTGTGCACAAGGCACGCCCCTTTTTCAAGGATCTGGTCGATTTCATGGTCTCCGGCCCGGTGATGATCCAGGTGCTCGAGGGCGAAAACGCCATTCTCAAGAACCGCGATCTCATGGGTGCGACCGATCCCAAGAAGGCTGCCCCTGGCACCATCCGTGCCGACTTTGCCGACAGCATCGACGCCAACGCGGTGCACGGTTCGGACAGCCCCGAAACCGCGGCTGCCGAAATTGCGTTTTTCTTCCCGGCGATGGCGATCTACAGCCGCTGACGCCGGCGCGATCGAGCCATGTCCGAGACGCCCGCCAACCTGCTGCAGTTCGACCGCGCCAGTCTGGCGGACTGGTTCGCGCAGCACGGGCATGCCGCATTCCGCGCGCGGCAGGTGTTCCGCTGGGTGCACCAGCGGGGCGTGGCCGATTTCGACGCCATGAGCGATCTGGCCAAGCCGCTGCGGCAGTTTCTGCGCGAGCGGGCAGAGATCCGTGCGCTGCCGGTGATCAGCCAGTCGCGGTCGGCAGACGGCACGGTGAAATGGCTGTTCGACGTCGGCGGCGGCAACGCGGTCGAGGCGGTGTTCATTCCAGAGGCGCAGCGCAATACCCTGTGCGTGTCGTCGCAGGCGGGCTGCGCGGTCAACTGCGCGTTCTGCGCGACCGGCCATCAGGGATTCAGCCGCAATCTGCAGACCTGGGAAATCCTTGCGCAACTCTGGCATGCCGAGTTCACCATGCGGCGAGAGCTCGGCCTGGCCGCAGGCGAGCGGGCCATCTCCAACGTGGTGATGATGGGCATGGGTGAGCCGCTGCAGAACTACACCCAGCTGATTCCAGCGCTGCGCACCATGCTCGACGACGACGGCTATGGTCTGTCGCGCCGTCGCGTGACCGTTTCCACCTCGGGCGTGGTTCCGATGATCGACCGGCTGGCGCAGGATTGCCCGGTGGCGCTGGCGGTCTCGTTGCATGCGCCTAGCGATGCCCTGCGCGACGCGCTGGTGCCGCTCAACCGCAAATATCCGCTGCACGAGCTGCTCGCGGCGTGCCGGCGCTACCTCGACGTCGCGCCGCGGGACTTCATCACCTTCGAATACTGCATGCTCGACGGCGTCAACGACACGCCGGCACTGGCGCACGAACTGGTGCGGCTGGTGCGTGCCGCGCGGGTGAACTGCAAGTTCAACCTCATCCCGTTCAACCCGTTTGCGCAGTCAGGGCTCAAGCGCTCGCCCGCTGCGCGGGTGGCCGCCTTCGCCGAGGTGCTGCTGGATGCCGGCATCGTCACCACGGTGCGCAAGACCCGCGGTGACGATATCGACGCCGCCTGCGGTCAACTCGCCGGCGAGGTGCAGGATCGCACCCGCCGAGTCATCCGCATGCAGCAAACGGCTGGTGTGCCTGCAGCCGGCTTGCGCCCATGAGAGAGAGCTTGCCCATGTTCCCCTGTCAAACTGCGTCATGCGCTACTCGGTCCTGGCGGGCAACGGTTCTTGGAGCGATACTGCTGTGTACCGCACTGCTGGGTGGCTGTGCCACGTCGTCGCAGCGCGAGGCCGAAATGGGATCTGCGGCAACGCCGAGCGCGAGCGATGCCGCTGTGCTCAAGCGGGTGCAGCTGCGGCTCGAACTGGCAGAGGGCTATTACCAGCGCGGCCAGTTCCAGGTGGCGCTGGACGAGGTGAACAAGGCGCTGGCGGAAAAGCCTGATTTCGTCGCCGCCTACAACATGCGAGCGCTGATCTATATGGCGCTGGGCGACAACGCCAAGGCCGAGGCCAACTACCGCGAAGCGCTGCGGCTGTCTCCCAACAATGCGGATGCGCTGCACAACTACGGCTGGTTTCTGTGCCAGCAAAAGCGCTACGACCAATCGTTCGTGCAGTTCAACAAGGCGCTGGCCAGCCCGAACTATCGCTATCCCGTGCGGACCTATCTGGCGCTGGGCGTTTGCCAGTATCGCGCCAACGAGCTGAACGCTGCCGAGGCCACGCTGAAAAAAGGCTTCGCGCTCGATCCGGCCAACCCGGCGCTGTCGACCAATCTGGCGGTCGTACTCGACCGGCTGGGCAAGGCCAAGGAAGCGCTGTTCTACATCGCCCGGGTCAACAGCGGGCCCTACGCCAGCCCGCAGTCGCTCTGGGTCGGCATCCTGATTGCGCGGCGGGCGGGCAATCCGCTCGACGCCGCGCAGTGGACCAACCAGCTCGAGCAGCGTTTCCCCGATTCGCGCGAGGCGATTGCTGCGCAGCAGGGCCGGTTCGATGATTCGACCCTGCTCAACCAGTGACCCAGCATGTCCGAGATTTCACCCGAGCTCATCGACAGCCGCGCGCGGGCTGGTGCGGCGCTGCGCGAGGCACGCCTGGCCGCCGGTCGCAATGTCGAGGAACTGGCCGCGCAGCTCAAGGTCACGCCGGCCAAGATTGCCGCGCTGGAGTCGGGTGACTGGTCCGGCTTGCCTGACGATACCTTCGGCCGTGCCTTGCTGCGCAGCACATGCAAAGCGCTAAAGGTGGACCCGCAGCCCCTGCTCGACATGCTGCCCGGCGCGCCGGTGCTCACCGCCCAGTCGGTTTCAGCGGATGTCGACGACATGGCCAACCTGCCCGAGCGGCCGCTGCCGCGCACAGGTTCCGGGGGCTTGCGCTCACGCGGACTGCTCTGGCTTGCGGTCGTCATCACGGGGCTCGCCGCCCTGGTGTATTTCTGGCCTGCGTTGCGCACGACGGTCGATGGGCTGCTACCCAGGAAGTCCGCGCCGGCTGCACCCACCGCGGTGGTGCACGAGGTGGTGCCCACGCCGTCGCAACCGGCGCGCGCCGCGTCGGCGTCCGCCGCGCCGCAGCCTGGCCCCGCCGTGGCGCAGTCTGCCCCTGTTGCGGCGGCCTCCGTGCCGGCAGCGCCTGCACCGAGTGCGGCGGCCTCCGCATCCGCTACCCCCGCCGGAAAAACCCTGGAGTTCAGCGTCACCGCGCCGAGCTGGGTGCAGGTGACCGCGCGGGACGGGAAAGTGATTTTTTCTGCGCTGCTACAGCCCGGCTCGCCGCAGACCGTGCAGGTGCCTGCGGGCAGCGCGCCGCTGGCCGTGGTCGTGGGCAATGCGCCAAGCACCAGGCTGACCTATGACGGCAAACCGGTCGACCTCGCGCCGCAGACCCGGGCCAACGTCGCCCGCCTGACATTGAACTGAATCGTCCTGCAATGCAACTGCTCGACCCACCAATCCCCGAAGCCGTGCCCGCGCGGCATGTCACGCGGCAGGCGCGCGTGGTCTGGGGTGACAACGTGGTCACCGTCGGCGGCGACGCGCCGGTGCGGGTGCAGTCCATGACCAACACCGACACGGCCGATGCGATCGCCACCGCGATCCAGGTCAAGGAGCTGGCGATGGCCGGCTCGGAGCTGGTGCGCATCACGGTCAACACCCCGGAGGCGGCGGCGGCGGTTCCCGCGATCCGCGAACAGCTCGATCGCATGGGCGTGTCAGTGCCGCTGATCGGCGACTTCCACTACAACGGCCACCGCCTGCTCGCCGACTTTCCCGAGTGCGCGCAGGCGCTGTCCAAATACCGCATCAACCCTGGCAACGTCGGCAAGGGTGAGAAGAAAGACCGTCAGTTCGGCCAGATGATCGACATCGCGCTGCGCTACGACAAGCCGGTGCGCATCGGCGTGAACTGGGGCAGTCTGGACCAGGAACTGCTCGCCGCGCTGATGGACGCCAACGCCAAGCGCGCGCAACCCTATGAGGCGCGGCAGATCATGGTGCAGGCGCTGGTGCTTTCGGCGCTCGAATCGGCGCAGCGGGCGCAGGCGCTGGGCATGGATCCGGCGCAAATCCTGCTGTCATGCAAGGTATCGAATGTGCAGGATCTGATCACCGTTTACCGGGCGCTGGCGGCGCGCTGCGACCACCCGCTGCATCTGGGTCTGACCGAAGCCGGCATGGGCATCAAGGGCGCAGTGGCCTCGACCGCCGCGCTGGCGGTGCTGCTGCAAGAAGGCATCGGCGACACCATCCGCGTGTCGCTCACGCCCGAGCCGAATGGCGCGCGCACCGACGAAGTGACCGTGGCGCTGGAAATCCTGCAGGCGCTGGGGTTGCGCGC
>JBMFIE010000075.1:0-9156 GCA_049976465.1 Thiomonas sp.
ATCCGGCACGCATCCGCACCCGCTTTCCGCCCGAGCCCAACGGCTATCTGCACATCGGCCATGCCAAGAGCATCTGCCTGAACTTCGGCCTGGCGCAGGAATACGGTGGGATTTGCCACCTGCGCTTCGACGACACCAACCCCGAGAAGGAAGACCAGGAATATGTCGATGCCATCATCGACGCGGTGCGCTGGCTTGGTTTCGACTGGAATGTCGGCGGCGTCTCGCACCTGTATTACGCCAGCGACGGTTTCGACTTCATGTACCGCTGCGCCTGCGCGCTGATCGAGGACGGTCTGGCCTATGTCGACGAGCAGAGCGCAGACGACATCCGCCGCAACCGCGGCACGCTGACCGAGCCCGGCGTGGACAGCCCCTGGCGCAACCGCGCGCCGCAGGACAGCCTGCGGCGCTTCGAGCAAATGCGTGCAGGCCAGCATCCCGAAGGCAGTATGGTGCTGCGGGCGAAAATCGACATGGCCTCGCCGAACATCAATCTGCGCGACCCGGTGATCTACCGCATCCGCTACGCCCGGCATCACCGCACCGGAGATGCCTGGTGCATTTACCCGATGTACACCTTCGCGCACCCGATCGAGGATGCGATGGAGTGCATCACCCACAGCTTCTGCACTCTGGAGTTCGAAGACCAGCGGCCGTTCTACGACTGGCTGCTCGATCATCTGGTGCGGCTGGGCCTGGTTGCGAGTCCCAGGCCACATCAATATGAATTCGCCCGGCTGAACCTCACCTATGTGGTGACCAGCAAGCGCAAGCTGGCGCAGCTCGTCGCCGAACGCCATGTGGACGGCTGGGACGATCCGCGCATGCCCACACTGGTGGGCTTGCGCCGCCGCGGCTACACGCCGGAGAGCCTGCGGCTGTTTGCCGAGCGCATCGGCGTGAGCAAGGCCGACTCCTGGATCGACTACAGCGTGCTCGAACAAGCGCTGCGCGACGATCTCGACGCACGCGCGCCGCGCGCGATGGCCGTGCTCGACCCGCTGTTGCTGCAGATCACCAACTGGGCCGAGGTGTTCGGTGCGGCAGACCATGCCGAGCCGTGCAGCGCGCCTGTCCATCCGGCGCATCCCGAGATGGGGCGGCGCAGTTTCGACCTCACTGCGCAGGTCTGGATCGAACGCGAGGATTTCATGGAAACCCCGCCCAAGGGCTATCACCGTCTGACCCCGGGCGGCATGGCGCGGTTGAAATATGGCTATGTGGTGCGCTGCACCGGCTGCGAGAAGGACGCCGACGGACGGGTGACCAAGGTGCTGGCCGAGCTGCTGCCCGACACCAAGAGCGGCACCCCGGGTGCCGATGCGGTCAAGGTCAAGGGCGTCATCACCTGGGTGAGCGTCAGCCGCGGCGTGGCCGCAAAGGTGCGGCTGTTCGACCGCTTGTTCACCGAGGCGCACCCCGACGCCGGCGGGCGCGATTTCCTGGCCGCGCTCAACCCGCACAGCAAGCAGACGGTGCAAGCCTATCTGGAGCCGTCACTTGCCTCTGCGCCGGCAGGTGCCTCGTATCAGTTCGAGCGCCACGGTTATTTTGTCGCCGACCGCATCGATCACAGCCCGGGGCAGCCCACTTTCAACCGCACCACCTCCCTGAAGGACAGCTGGGGCAAGTGATGATCCCGTCTGCCGACACCTTGAGCTTCGGCGCACCGCTGCCCGCGGGTAGCAGCGCGTTGCAGCGGCTGCAGCAGGCGGGTTTTTGTGTGCTCGGCGCGGCCGAGTTGGCGGCGCTGGGCGGGTTCGATCCGGCATGCTGCGCACCGGCATTTGCGTTGTGGCAAGACCTGCCGCCAGACGACTACCTGAAGGACGGCGGCCACTATCGCTTCCGCCGTCACGGCAGTTTCGTCCAGACCCTGCACCCGGCGCCGGGGCAGGCGGCGCTGCAGGCTGTGCCGCACCGCGCGCACTGGCAGCCCACCGCGTACAACGCTCTGCACGGTGGCATGTTGCGCTGGTTTGCGCCGCTGTCCGCCGAGCTGCAGCAGGCGGCGTTCTGGCAGCCACTGTTGCTCGGTCTGGGCAGGCTGTTCGCACAGGTGCGCAGCGCGCCGCAGTGGTTCATCGAGGCGCATCAGTTCCGCATCGACACTGGCGAAGGCGTCGGTCGCCCCACGCCCGAGGGCGCGCACCGCGACGGGGTGGACTTCGTCGCCGTGGTGCTGATCGCGCGGCACCGCATCCGCGGCGGAGAGACCCGGGTGTTCGAGCTGGCCGGCTGGCGCGGCGTGCGCTTCACTCTGTCCGAGCCGTGCAGCGCGCTCTTGATGGACGACACCCGGGTGATTCACGAAACCACGCCGGTGCTTCCCGAGAACGACGCCGGCAGCGGCTGGCGCGACACCCTGGTGCTGACCTACCGCGCTGGCGGCTTTCTCGAACCCGCCACGGCCTGTGCACGCGATTGATGCACCCGCGCTGCGGCATGGTGTCGCGGCGGGGCCGCTCATCGAATCTGCTTGACAGAAATCAAAGCGCGCAACGCGAGGTCAGGTCAGTGCGGAATCGTCGCACAATTTGTTACATAATCAACAAATGCTGTCCGCCAAGGCATGCGGAGGCGCCTTTCTGGAGAGATTCCCATGCGTCATTTATCCCCTTTGATGGCCGCTGTGGCCCTGGCCGTCCTGCCGCTGGGCGCGCAGGCGCAGTCGGCTGCAACCCCTGAACAGCTGCAGGAAACCCGCGCCGTCAGCGGCGAACTGCTCAAGACCCTGAGCGGCAAGCTGCAGGAGAGCATGCAGAAAAACGGCCCGGCCGAATCGATCAGTGTCTGCAAGACCATTGCTCCGCAGATCGCCCTGGGCCTGGCCGACCGCACCGGCTGGAAAATCACCCGGGTCGGCACCCGGGTGCGCAATGTCGACATGGGCACGCCCAATGTCTGGCAACGCAAGGCTCTGGCGCATCTGAATGCCGACCTGAAGTCGGGCGCCAAGCCAGAAACCCTGGAATGGAGCGAGGTGGTCACCGAAAACGGCAAGCCCACCCTGCATTACGCCAAGGCCATCGTGCTGCAGACGCAGTGTCTGGCCTGCCACGGCACATCGGAACAACTCGCGCCGGGAGTGGCCGACAAGCTCAAGACCGAATACCCGCACGACCAGGCCACCGGCTACGCGCCGGGGCAACTGCGCGGTGCGGTGGTCATCAGCCGGCCGTTATAAGCAACTTTCAGGCGACTTTCGCGCCGCAAACGCCTACCAGCGCAGGTAGGCGTTTTTGTTTCCGGTATGCACCGTGATGCGGCGCTGCTGCTGCCGGTGTGTGCCTTCGATGGTGTAGCTGCCCGCAGGCGCCTGCACATAACACAGCGGCCCGTCCGCGGTGAACTCCGCCACCGTCTTGCCCTGGTGGAGAATGCGGATGGGCACGTCCGCGAGATAGGCGCCGCGCGGTCCCTCGACCATCCAAAAGCCCATGTTGTAATGCGGTGCCTGCGCCTGCAGATCCTTGAGCGCATCCTCACCCACGCCGCCGCAGATGTAGGAAATGTCGCCCGCATGATGCACCTGCGCCGCTTGGCTGATTCCCGGGTTGAACAGACAGGCAGCCAGGGCGCCGATCACAGCGCCCCGGCGCAGGGCTTGAGAATTGATGGACATGATCGACTCCTTTCGCAATGGGGTGGGCCTGTTCACGCCATCCGGGTGTACCGAGCCGCGACAGACCCTCTACACGCCGTCAATAGACCGCACTGGTGCACCGAGGTTCGCTTAGCCACACCCGTTTCAGCCTCGCTTCATTTTAGGCATCGCCAATCAAGTCCAGTGGCCAAGTCCAGGCGCGATGGTCAAGAGGATTGATTTGATTCGGTCTTGCAGATGCGGCGTGGGTTATGGCAGCCGCGACCTGGGCTGGTGCAGATTGGGCAGAAACACCGCGAGCAGACCGATCAACGGCAGGAAGGAGCACAACCGGTACACCGTGTCGATGCCCCACATGTCGGCCAATTGCCCGAGCACCGCTGCGCCGATGCCACCCAGCCCGAACGCCAGGCCGAAAAACAGCCCCGCCACCGTGCCGACCTTGCCGGGGATGAGTTCCTGCGCATAGACCACCATCGACGGAAACGCCGAGGCCAGCATGAAACCGATGATCGCGCTGAGCACGGCCGACCATTCCAGGCTGGCGTAGGGCAGCAGCAGGGTGAACGGCGCCACGCCGAGGATGGACACCCAGATTACCGCCTTGCGCCCGATGCGATCGCCGATCGGCCCGCCCAGCAGCGTGCCCGCCGCCACCGAGAACAGGAACACGAACAGGTGATACTGGCCCACTTCGGTGCTGACGTGGAACTTGTGCATCAGATAAAAGATGAGATAGCTGTTGATGCTGGCCAGATAGAAAAACTTGGAAAAGATCAGCGCCAGCAGCACTGCCAGGGTGCGGCGCACCAAGCGCGGCGGCAGCGGCGACGCGAGGCTGGCCGCGGGCTTTTTCGGTAGGCGATGCTGGTGGCTGTACCAGCGCCCCACGCCAGTGAGCACGATGATGGCCAGCAGCGCCGCCAGCGAAAACCAGGCGATGCTTCGTTGGCCATGCGGCAACACGATCCACGCCGCCAGCAACGGCCCGGTGGCCGTCCCGGCATTGCCGCCGACCTGGAAGATCGACTGCGCCAGCCCATGCCGCCCGCCCGAGGCCATGCGCGCCACGCGCGAGGATTCAGGATGGAAAATCGACGACCCGGTGCCCACCATTGCCGCCGCCAGCAGCAGCACCGGATAGCTCGGCGCCAGAGACAGCGTCAGCAGCCCGGTGAGCGTGCAGCCCATGCCCACGGCCAGCGAATACGGCTTGGGATGCTTGTCGGTGTAGGCGCCGACGATGGGCTGGAGCAGCGAAGCGGTGAACTGGTAAGTCAGGGTGATCAACCCGATCTGCGCAAAGTTCAGCTGAAAATCGGCTTTGAACAGCGGGTAGATCGCCAGCATCAACGACTGGATCATGTCGTTGAGAAAGTGCGAGAAGCTGATCGCGCCAAGAATGCCAAACCGGGTCTGCTCGGCCGGCGCGCTGCCTGCTGAGCTGAGCGCGGGTGTGGTGGGGGTGGAACTCACGGTTGGTTTTTCGAGGAAGTGCGTGCCGGTGCGGGACGGTGAAGATTGCGCTGGCGCAAGAATAATGCGGCAACCGGTTCTTTGCACAGGCAAGGACTTGCCGGAACATGCCGATCCAGAGGCGCGGCGTCTCCCGGCCAGGCCAGCCGGATAAAAAACGAACGACCGTGCTTTTTTATCGCGGATGCGGGTAAAATTCTCTCGACGACAACACCATGTGGAGACCGCGATGACCCCGCATCAACTCTTGGAACAGTTCGGCCCGCGCGAGGCCATGGATTACGACGTGGTGATCGTCGGCGCCGGGCCGGGCGGCTTGGCCACGGCCATCCACCTCAAGCAACTGGCGCAGAAAGAGGGGCGCGACATTTCGGTGTGCGTGCTGGAAAAGGGTTCGGAGGCGGGGGCGCACATTCTGTCCGGGGCGATCATGGACCCCGGCGCGCTGACCGAACTGTTCCCGGACTGGAAGACCTTGGGCGCGCCGCTGAACCAGCCGGTCACTGCCGACCAGTTTTTGTTCCTCGGCGAACACACCGCCCGATCCGTGCCCGCCGCATTCCTACCCGACTGTTTCAAGAACCACGGCAACTACGTCATCAGTCTGGGCAATGTGGTGCGCTGGATGGCGCAGCAGGCCGAAGCCCTGGGCGTGGAAATCTTCCCCGGCTTTGCTGCGGCCGAGGTGCTGTACGACGCGCAGGGCCGGGTGTGCGGCGTGGCCACCGGCAACCAGGGGTTGGGAAAGGACCGCGAGCCGACCGACCATTTCGCGCTGGGCATGGAACTGCGCGCGAAGTACACCGTGTTCGCCGAAGGCTCGCGCGGGCAGCTCGGCAAGGAACTCATTGCCCACTATCAGCTCGACGCCGGACGCGATCCGCAGAGCTATGCCATCGGCATCAAGGAATTGTGGGAAGTCGCCGCAGACAAGCATCAGCCCGGCCTGGTGCTGCACACCGCCGGCTGGCCGCTCGACCCGAGCACTTATGGCGGCGGGTTTCTCTACCACCTCGAAGACCGCAAGGTGGCGATCGGCTTTGTGGTCGGCCTGGACTACAGCAACCCGTGGCTCAGCCCGTTCGATGAATTCCAGCGGTTCAAGACCCACCCGGCGATCCGCGGGCTGTTCGACGGGGCCAGACGCCTGGGTTACGGTGCGCGCACCATCACTGCCGGCGGGCTGCTGTCTCTGCCCAAACTGGTGTTCCCCGGCGGCTGTCTGGTGGGCTGCGAGGCCGGGTTTCTCAATGCCTCGCGCATCAAGGGCAGTCACGCGGCGATCAAGACCGGCATGCTGGCGGCGCAGGCCATCGCCGACGCGCTCGCAGCCGGCCGAGCGCAGGACGAGCTGGCGGCCTACCCCGCGGCATTCGAGCAGTCGTGGCTGCACGATGAGCTCGAGGCTGCGCGCAACTTCAAGCAGTGGTTCAAAAAAGGCCGTCTGGTGGGCACCTTGATGACCGGAGTGGAACGCTGGTTGCTGCCGCGCATCGGCATCAAATCGCCGCCTTGGACGATTCACCATCATGTGCCCGACCATGCCATGCTCAAGCCGGCAGCCGAGTGTCCGCGCATCGACTACCCCAAACCCGACGGCGTGCTGACCTTCGACCGGCTCAGCTCGGTCTACCTGAGCAATACCAACCACGAGGAAAACCAGCCGGCGCACCTCACCCTCAAGGATGTGTCGGTGCCGGTGCAGATCAACCTCAAGATCTATGCCGGGCCCGAGTCGCGCTATTGCCCGGCCGGGGTGTATGAATTCGTCAAGGGCCCGGACGGCAGGGACCGGCTGCAGATCAACGCGCAGAACTGCGTGCACTGCAAGACCTGCGACATCAAGGATCCGACGCAGAACATCCAATGGGTCGCACCCGAGGGCGGGGGCGGGCCGAATTACGTCGGGATGTGAACCGGCCTGCGCGCATCGGTCGGCGCGCGCATTCGCGCAAGCGGCGGCAAAGCGTGAACCAATTCACGCGGCCGCGGCCACGTTCGCCTTTACACTTCGCCGGTTGCTGATGGGCCGAGGGCGATCGCACCGCAGGGTGCATCACCCCGGCCCCCCTTACCGCACTGCATGCCTACCGGCCCGACCCGATCACCATCCCCCATCCAGACGTCCGTGGTACCAGACCCACCCGCGATGCAGCGCCGACTGCGCCGGGGCTATTGGGGGCTGATCGCGCTGACGCTGTTGTTCGCGGTCTGGCTGGCATGGATCAACTGGCAGCGACAGGACGAGATGCTTCGCAGCACCCTACGGGTGGAGACCGCGTTTCTGGCCGATGCCACTGCGGCCTATCTCGACCGCTATGAGTCGCTCATGTCCGCACTCGGCAGCGATCTGCTGGCGCACCCGGAACTGCTGACCGCACCGACGCGCCTGCGCGGTTTGCTGCAGCGCTACCGCGATCTGCTCGGTCCCGATCAGGCCCTGGCGATCAACCTGTCCGCCCCGGACGGGCAGATGTTTGCCACCACCCTGCCGGGTGTGAACGCGCTTCCCAACCTGCGCGCCAATCCCGACATCTGGTCGAGCGTCCAGCAGGCGGCGCAGACCGACAGACTCGACGCGGGCCACGCGGTGTACGGCCCGATGCTGCACCGCTGGGTGATTCCGCTGCGCTTGATGGTCAGAAACGCCGCGGGGCAGCCGCAGTTTCTGATTGCGGTGCCAGTGGATCTCAACGACTTTCTCGCGCGCTGGCGGCGCTCGGTCGCGGCGGCGGAACATGCCATGCCCGGCATGTCGGTCGCGCTGATGCGCGCGGACGGCTATTTGCTGGCGCGCTGGCCGCCACCGAACACCGCCGATCTACCGCGGTTCTACAGCACCAAACGGCAGGGCGCGCTGGCCCATGCGGCACGCCAGACATCGGATGACGTGCAGTCCGGGATGTTCAGCGGTCGGGTGGATTCGGACGATCTGCCGCGGCTGGGCGCCTGGGTGCGGCTGCCGCATTTTCAGGTTCTGGTCAACATGACCGTGCCCCGCGCGCTGCTGTGGCGCGATTTCTGGCGCGCCTACTGGCCCGCGTTGACCATCCTGGTGCTGTGGCTGGCTCTGCTGACCGTGGTCTACCGTCTGGTGCGCAAACAGGCCGAACGCGACGGCGCGCAGATGCGCGAGCGTGCCGAGCTCATGTACCGCCTGGCCAATCAGGACAGCCTCACCGGGCTGCTCAACCGCCGGGGTATGACCGAGCAACTGCAGCGCGCGCACGAGCGGGCGTGCACGCACGGTATCGGCTACGCGCTGGTGCTGTTCGATCTCGATCATTTCAAGCTGATCAACGACGGCTTCGGCCACGCCGCGGGCGACGCCGTGCTGCAGCAGGTGGCGCATCTGCTGCAGACCCGAGTGCGCAACGAGGATCAGGTGGCGCGCTGGGGGGGTGAAGAGTTTCTCGCGCTGCTGCCGGATGCGACGCTGCAGACCGCGCGCGCCGCTGCGGAAAATCTGCGCGACCTCATCGCGCGCACCCGCATGGCGGTAGGCGGCGCCGAGCTGCGGCTGACCGCGAGCTTTGGCGTCTCGGCTTGGGAGGCCGACCGTCAGGTCGGCGTCGCGGAGCTGCTGGGGCAATGCGACTCGGCGCTCTACGACGCCAAGACCGGCGGGCGCAACCAGGTGCGGCTGTTCGAGGGCAGATCAGCGCGGGACTATTTGCAGGGCTTTACCCTCAAGCGTGCGATCGAGGACAACCGCATCCGCGTGGCCTACCAGCCGCTAGTCTCGTTGGCCGATGGGCAGATCATCGGCTATGAGGCGCTGGCGCGGCTGGTGACCGAGACCGGCGAGGCGATACCCGCTGCGCAGTTCATCGATGTGGCCAACCGCCTGCGGCTCGAACACAGCATCGATGCCCGCGTGTCCGAACAGGTCATGGCGCGCTGCAGCCTGCGCCTGGCGCAGACCGGCGTGCCGATGAAATACATGGTCAACTGCTCGGCCGATTTTCTCAGCCGGCCGGGCGATGTGCAGCAGCTGCTCGACCGCGCGCGGCACTACTGCGAAGCCTGCGCGGTGGACATGCAAGGCAAGGCCAAGCCCCTGGTCATCG
>JBMFIE010000076.1:0-9148 GCA_049976465.1 Thiomonas sp.
GCCCTTGGTGGACTGCTCGGCTCTGGCTTCGGCGGGCTGGGCGGTGGTTATGCCAACACCGCACAGGGCAAGGTGATCGTTGCGGCGTTCATGGACTCGTACAACGGTATCGTCGCCGCAGTAAAGAACTATAAGGCCCAGGAAGTCAAGGGCGGCCTTGGCACCGGCGGGCAGCTCGGTGTGCAGGGCGGATCGACCCCGGCCGCTCAGCCTGCTGGCGCTGCGCAGCCTGCGACCCTGAGCATGACACTCAAGCAGGCGCAGGAAAAGCTCAATGAAAAAGGCTTCCCGGTGGGCGCGGCCGACGGTGTAATGGGCCCGAAGACGCGCGCAGAGCTGATTCGCTTCCAGAAGTCGCACGGCCTGCCCGCAACCGGCACACTCGATCAAGCCACCATCGCAGCACTGAGTCAGTAAACACCCCGTGCGCGACCTGCTCAGGTCGTGCAGCCGACGCAGACAGGGCCGACATCATGTCGGCCTTTTTTCGTGCCGACCGCCGGGCCAACGCACAGCAGCGAAAGCCGCAGGGCGTCGCACACTTTTCGTGAAAAATCACTATAAAGTGCGCAACGGCGATGTTCCGCCGTGACCGCTCGAATCACAACATTCTTGGAGACAACATGTCCGCTTCCGTCACGACACCGCTGCCCAGCCCGGGCATTCTCGATCGCGAGCGCACCGTGGCCGGTCCCCGGTTCAACCGCTGGCTGGTCCCCCCTGCTGCGCTGGCCATCCACCTGTGCATCGGCATGGCCTACGGCTTTTCGGTGTTCTGGCTGCCGATGACCAAACTGCTGGCCGGCGCCGATCCGGCCGTGTGCGGCAATATGAGCTTTTGGGGGCATCTGACCACCTCGACCTGCAACTGGACCGTGCCATCGGTCACGCACATTTTTGAGGTCTTCATCGCATTTCTCGGCATTTCTGCGGCCATATGGGGTGCCTGGGTCGAGCATTCCGGGCCGCGCAAGGCCGGCTTCATCGCGGCGCTGTGCTGGGGCGGCGGCCTGGTGATCGGCGGGCTGGGCGTTTACATCCACCAACTTTGGCTGGTGGTCCTGGGTGCCGGTGTGCTGGGCGGCATCGGGTTGGGGCTGGGCTACATCACCCCGGTCTCCACGCTGATCAAATGGTTCCCGGACCGTCGCGGGCTGGCCACGGGCTTTGCCATCATGGGCTTTGGCGGCGGCGCGATGATCGGTGCGCCACTGGCTGTGGCACTGATGAAATTTTTTAATAACAGCAGCCCGCAAGGCGTGGCGCCGACCCTGATCGTGATGGGTCTGCTCTATCTGGTGGTGATGACCCTTGGCGCCTTCGGCTTTCGGGTACCGCCTACCGGCTGGAAACCGCTGGGCTGGACGCCCAAGGCCAAAGGCAGCAATGCCATGATCACCGACCACGAGGTGCATCTGAACAAGGCGATGCAAACCCCGCAGTTCTGGCTGCTCTGGGGCATGCTGTGCCTGAACGTCACCGCCGGCATCGGGGTGATTGCCATGGCCAGCCCGATGCTGCAGGATGTGTTTGGCGGACGGCTGATCGGCGTGAACAGCGGCACAGCACTGGACGCCGCGCAAAAAGCGGCGCTGGCTGCGGCTGCCGGCGGCCTGGTCGGACTCATCAGCCTGTTCAACAGCGGCGGGCGGCTGTTCTGGGCCGCGCTGTCCGACTACATCGGCCGCAAGGCGACTTACGCGGTGTTCTTTGCGCTGGGCGCTGTGCTTTACGCCAGCCTGCCTGTCCTGGGGCATGCCGGGGCGGCAGGGCTGTTCATTTTGGCGGTCTGCATCATCATGACCATGTACGGCGGCGGCTTTGCCACGATTCCTGCTTACCTGGCCGATCTGTTCGGCACGCAGATGGTCGGGGCCATTCATGGTCGTCTGCTCACCGCGTGGTCGGTAGCGGGGGTGGTCGGGCCATTTCTGATCGCCGCGATTCGCCAGGCACAGCTCGACGCTGGTATTGCGAAGAATCTGGTGTACGACCGCACGCTCTACATCCTTGCCGGTTTGCTGGTCGTGGGTTTCCTTCTCAATCTGCTGGTGCGCCCCGTGGCTGCCAGATTCCGCATGACCCCGGAAGAACTGGCCCGCGAGCGCGCCCTCAAGCACGAGGACCGCGTTGCAGGAGATGCCGAGCATGCCGCGCGCGGCCACTTCGGCCTGATCGGGGTGCTGGCCTGGGCTGCAGTGGGAATTCCCTTTCTCATCGGCGTGACCATTGCACTGCAAAAGGCAGCGGCTTTGTTCTAAGCTGATTTGACCAACGACAACGCACTGATCCGAATCGGCCCGCTCTGGATGGAGCGGTCGAATCCGGGTTCGGACCGGTCGGCGGGATGACTCGGCTGCGGTTCGATGTCGACCCGCCTGTCCCACATTGTTTGATACACGGTTTGCGCGCCATGCCCCCCTCCCCTGCTCCCCTGCTGAACCCTGCGCCGGTCGATCCGCAAAAAAGCGCGGCCCGGCCTCAGGTAGTGCGTCTGTTTCGCGCCACCCCGCGCGGTGGGCTGATCAGCCCCGAGGCCCGCGCGGCGATACAGGCGACTTGCGGCCACCTGGCTGCGCGGCCGGATCTGCTGATCGAGCATCTGCACTGCATCAACGATGCTGAACGAGGGCTTCGACCCTCGCGGCTCGCGGCGCTGGCCGAGCGGCTGCGGCTGTCGACCAGCGAGGTGTATGAGGTCGCAAGCTTCTACCACCACTTTCGCTTACTGCCGGAGGATGCGCCTGCTCCGGCCGCCGTGGTTCGGGTCTGCACCAATCTGAGCTGCGCGCTCGCCGGGGCGGATGCGCTCTTGCAGACGCTGCAGCAGCGCTGCGGCGGTGAGGTGGCGGTCGAGGCGGCATCCTGCATGGGGCTGTGCACACAGGCGCCCGGAGTGCTGGTTGGACGCCAGGCGCTGGGCCATGCCACCGCGGATGCCGTGCTCGCCGCGCTACCGCAAGCCGGGCAAGCGCCGCAGCCGCCAGCAGGCGCCGAGGACTTCGACGCTTACCGGTCGCGCGGCGGCTACGCCGTGCTTGCCGACTGTCGCACCGGGCGCATCACGCCTGAGCAGGTCATTCAGCGCATCGACGACGCCGCGCTGCGCGGTCTGGGTGGCGCGGGATTTCCGAGTGCGCGCAAGTGGCGCACCGTGGCGCAGCAGCCGGGGCCGCGGTTGCTGGTGGTCAACGCCGACGAGGGCGAGGTCGGCACCTGCAAGGACGGCCATCTGCTGCGCACCGCGCCGCACCGGCTGCTCGAAGGTCTGCTGATCGCCGCCTGGGCCGTCGCCGCCGGTCGGGTGTGGATCTATCTGCGCGATGAATATGCTGCCGAGGGCGCGCTGCTGCACCGCGAACTGCAGGCGCTGGACCGAGCCGGCCTGCTGCGCTATGGCGGAGTGGACATCGGCGGCGCATCGGATGACGAACCGGGGGACGACGCTGCGGTGCGCGCACGGCCGCCGCGCGTGGCGCTGCGTCGGGGTGCCGGGGCTTATATCTGCGGCGAAGAATCGGCGCTGATCGAGTCGATTGAGGGCAAGCGCGGTATGCCGCGGCTCAAGCCGCCCATCGTTGCCCTCAGCGGCCTGTTTGGCAGACCGACGCTCGAACACAATGTCGAGACGTTGTGGTGGGTGCCCGAGCTGGTGTCGAACCCCGAAGCGGATTGGTTCAAACTCGGTCGCCGCGGCCGCAAAGGGCTGCGGCGCTTCACCGTGTCGGGTCGTGTCGCGCAGCCCGGGGTGTACCTGGCGCCGGCGGGCATCACCGCGCGTGAACTCATCGACGAATTCGCCGGCGGCATGGCGCCCGGCTGGACGCTTTATGGCGTGCTGCCCGGTGGCGCATCGGGCGGCATCCTCAATGCCGCGCAAGCCGACCTGCCGCTGGACTTCGGCACACTCGATGCGCAGGGCTGCTTCGTTGGTTCGATGGCGGTGATCGTGCTCGGCCGTCATGCCGATGGCCGCATCGACACCGCGCGCGCAGCCGCAAACAATCTGCTGCGCTTTTTCTCGCACGAGAGCTGCGGCCAGTGCACGCCCTGCCGCGAAGGCACGCACCAGATGTTGGCCGCGATGGCTGGTAAGCAGTGGGATGCGCAGCACATCGGCGCCTTGAGCCAACTGATGCGCGATGCCTCGATCTGCGGCCTGGGTCAGGCCGCGCCCAACCCCACCGACAGTGTGCTGCGGCATTTTGCCCACGAAGTGGCCGCCGCCAAGGAGTGACCCGATGGACATGACCCCACCGACCCTGACCTTCCTGCTCGACGGCAAGCCGATCACCGCGCACGCGGGTGAGACCATCTGGGCCGCGGCCAAGCGCCACGGGGTGGAGATTCCGCATCTGTGCCACAGCGACCCGCTGCGTCCGGTGGGCAATTGCCGCGCCTGCATGGTCGAGATCGAGGGCGAGCGGGTGCTCGCCGCTTCGTGCTGCCGCACGGTGACGCCGGACATGAAGGTGCATGCGAACAGCGACCGCGCCCGCGCCGCGCAGCGCGGGGTGGTCGAACTGCTCGCCGCGCGCAAGCCGCAACGCGTCGATCGGGTGAACGACGAGCTCGACCACTGGGTGCGGCGTCTCGGCGCGGATCGCGAGCGCTACGCCGGCGCATTCCACGGCGAGCAGGCGCAGGCGGCGCACTGGCCCTCTCCTGCCGCAGCCGACATATCGCACCCCGCGATCACCTTCAACGCCGACGCCTGCATTCAATGCACCCGCTGCCTGCGCGCCTGCCGCGAGGAGCAGGGCAACGATGTCATCGGCCTGGCCGGACGCGGGGCAGCCGCGCGCATCGTGTTCGACCAGGCAGCGCCAATGGGCGAAAGCACCTGCGTGGCCTGCGGCGAATGCGTCCAGGCCTGCCCGACCGGCGCTCTGGCTCCGGCCAACGGCTCCTGGGCGCGGGTGAGCGAGCGCACGGTCGATTCGGTCTGCCCCTACTGCGGCGTGGGCTGCGCGCTGACCTACCACGTTCAGCGCGACGCAGCGGGAAAAGAGTACATCGCCCGTGTGGAAGGTCGCGACGGGCTGGCCAACCGGGGGCGGCTGTGCGTCAAAGGCCGGTTTGGCTTTGACTATGTGGCCAATCCCGCGCGCCTGACCACACCGCTGATCCGCCGCGACGACGCGCCCAAAGACCCCGAGCAGGTCAGGCTGGCCGACTGGCGCAGCGTGTTCCGCGAAGCCACGTGGGACGAAGCGCTCGAGCGCGCCGCAGCCGGCCTGCTGCGCATCCGGCAGCAACACGGCGGCGCGGCGCTGGCCGGCTTCGGCAGCGCCAAAGGTACCAACGAAGAGGCCTACCTGTTCCAGAAACTGGTGCGCGTGGGCTTTGGCACCAACAATGTCGACCACTGCACCCGGCTGTGCCATGCCTCCAGCGTGGCGGCGCTGCTCGAAGGCATCGGCTCGGGTGCGGTGAGCAATCCGGTGAAGGATGCGCTGCAGGCCGAGGTGATTCTGATCATCGGCGCCAACCCGACGGTCAACCACCCCGTCGGCGCGACCTGGATGAAAAACGCCATCCGGCGCGGAGCGCGACTGATCCTGGCCGACCCGCGCCGCACCGAACTGGCACGCAAGGCCTGGCTGACGCTGCAATTCAACCCCGGCACCGACCTGGCGCTGCTCAACGCCATGCTGCACGTGGTGTTCGCCGAAAACCTGCTCGATCAGGCCAGCATCGCCGCACGCTGCCATGCCGAGGACGTGCAGGCCATCCGCGCACATGTCGCCGCACTCAGCCCCGAGGCCATGGCGCCGATCTGCGGTGTGCCGGCCGAGGACATCCGCAAGGCGGCGCGCGCCTACGCAACCAGCAAGGCATCGATCATTTTCTGGGGCATGGGCATTTCGCAGCATGTGCACGGCACCGACAATGTGCGTGCGCTGATCGCCTTGTGCCAGCTCACCGGGCAGATCGGCCGCCCCGGCACCGGGCTGCATCCGCTGCGCGGACAGAACAATGTGCAGGGCGCCAGCGACGCCGGGCTGATTCCGATGATGTTCCCCGACTATGTGCGCACACAGACCCCGGGCGCGACCGAACGCGCCGAGCGCTACTGGTCGCTGCCGCCGCAGAGCCTGAGCCGCACCCCGGGGCTGACCGTGGTGGAAATCGTCCACGCCGCGCTGGCCGGCAAAATTCGCGGCATGTACATCGAGGGCGAGAACCCGGCGATGAGCGACCCCGACGTCCACCATGCCCGCCAGGCGCTGGCCAAGCTGGAGCATCTGGTGGTGCAGGACATTTTTCTCACCGAGACCGCGGCGCTGGCCGACGTGGTGCTGCCTGCATCCGCCTGGCCTGAGAAGACCGGCACCGTGACCAACACCGACCGCCTGGTGCAGCTCGGCCGCAAGGCCCTGCCCTGCCCGGGCCAGGCGCGGGCGGATCTGTGGATCATCCAGGAGATGGGGCGTCGCCTGGGCGTGCCGCCGGTTGCCGAGATCGACATGCACGGCGGCGAGACCGGCGTAGGCGCGGTGTTCGAGGAAATGCGCGGCATGATGCCCTCGATCGCCGGCATCAGCTGGGAGCGCTTGCAGCGCGAAGGCGCCGTGACCTACCCCTGCGCGGCGGAAGACGAGCCCGGCCACCGTGTGGTGTTCACCGACGGCTATCCCACCGCGGACGGCCGCGCGCTGCTCAAACCCGCGCCGCTGGGTTTTGCCGACGAGCAGCCCGACAACGCCTACCCTTATGTGCTGATCACCGGCCGCGAGCTGGAGCACTGGCATACCGGCGCGATGACCCGCCATGCCAGCGTGCTCGACGCGCTCGAACCCGCGCCGACGGTGAGCGTGCACCCGAACCTGCTCGCCAAGCTGGGCGTGCGCGCGGGCGAGATGCTGCAGGTCGAATCCCGCCGCGGCAGCATTACCCTGGCCACCCGCGTCGATCCGGCGCTGCCCGAGGAAGCGGTGTTCATCCCCTTCGCCTATGTCGAGGCCGCCGCCAACTTGCTGACCAACCCCGCGCTCGATCCCTGGGGCAAGATCGCCGAGGTGAAGTATTGCGCGGTCAAGCTGGGCAAGCCGCAACCGGCTTTGGCAAGTGTCTGAGGCGTTCGCGCGATGCCGAATATCGCCGCGATCCGCGTTCTACAGCCCTTGAAAAAGGGTTGGAAATGCGGTTCGCCGCCAAAACATCCAGTCCTGCGGGCGGCGGATCTGCAGGGTGCGCCAGCGCAGTTCGCCAGCGAGGGTGAGTTGCACTGCACCGTCTTGCTGCACCGCGCGGGCGATCGCGGCTGACAGTGCGGCATCGAGTTGCTGCGCGCCTTGGGCCGGGTCGTCGCGCAGGAAGCGGCGGGCGTCGAACAGTTGCAGCGTTGCGGGCGCTTCGGCTTGCGTCAGCCCGCGCAGCGCGGCCGCGAGCATGGGATCGCTGACCGTGTCGCCCATGTCGATCGGGCGCAAGGGGCTGCGCCAGTCGGGCGGCAGCGCGCCGCAACCGTGGATCCACAGGGTATTGACATCGGGCAGGCCGCGCTGCGCCCGCGCCTCGTTCACCGGGTGATGTTGCCAGGTCATCTGCACCTGGGTGAGCAGTTGCCGCCACGGGCGGGCTGCCGGGCCGCCGGGCATCCACGCCGCCACACTGCGGCCCTGCGCCCGCGCCACGCCTGCGGTCACCACCTCGGCCAGACTGGGATGCGCCGCATACCAGCGCTGCGGGGCGACCAGCCGCAGCGTCCAGCCGGCCTCGGCAAACAGCGGGGCGACCGCGTCGAACAGGTGTTGCGATTCGTCGGCGCTCAGGTCGAGGGCGGCGGGGTCGGTGAGCGACAGGCTGTCGCGCCCGAGCCGCAGATGCGCCGGAGTGAGCAGACCGAGCGGCTGATCGGCGGGAAATGCGTCGGCCACGCCGTCGGCCAGCGCCGCCAGCCGTGCCCACGGCGCCTGCTCGGCCTCGATGCCGTCCAGCCCCAGCGCATGCAGCAGCCAGCGCTCGGCCGGGGTCAGCCACGCGGCCTGCGCGTCCTCGCGCGGCGCTTCCTGTTCCAGCACCACGGCCTGGCGGCACAGCGCGGCAATCGCGGGCAGTCCGGGCTGGGCGAGCAGCTGGGCAAAGGCGGGCGAGGTGGTCGGCAGGTCGAACAGCAGCAGCTGATGCATGGCGGAAACGATGGAAATCTCTACTCGTAGCGCAGCGCCTGCGCCGGCTGCACCCGCGATGCGCTCCAGCTCGGGTAGAGCGTGGCCAGCAGTGACAGCACCAGCGAAGCGATGGTGATGGTGGCGATGTCGGAAAAGCGCGGGTCGCTGGGCATGGTGTGGATCAGGTACACACTGCGCGGCAGGAACTGGGTATGCAGCACGGCTTCGAGAAACGACACGATGGGGTCGAGGTTGAACGCGATCAGGCAGCCCAGCGCCACCCCGGCGAAGGTGCCGAGAAAGCCGGTGACCGCGCCCTGCAGCAGAAAGATGGCCATGATCGAACCGGGGCTGGCGCCCTGGGTGCGCAGGATGGCGATGTCGGCCAGCTTGTCGGTGACGGTCATCACTAGGGTGGAGACCAGGTTGAACGCGGCCACTGCGACGATCATGGTCAGGATGATGAACATCATGCGCTTTTCGATCACCACCGCCTCGAACCAGGTGCGGTTCTGCTCGGTCCAGGGCTGCGCCACGAGGCTGGGCGGCAGCACGCGCTGCAGGTCTTGGGCGATCTGCGGGGCGTCGTTCATATTGCGGGTCTGCACCCGCAGCCCGGTGGGGCCGCCGGTGCGGAACAAGGCGCTGGCATCCTGCAGATTCACCAGCGCCAGCGTGCTGTCGTACTCGTAGTGCCCGACATCGAAAATGCCCACCACCCGCAGGGTACGCAGGCGGGGAATCATGCCCGCCGGGGTGATCGAGCCGCTGGGCACGACCATGGTGATCTGGTCGCCCAGAGTGACACCGAGTGCATTGGCCAGCTCGTTGCCAAGCACCACGCCAAAGTTTCCGGGCTTGAGCGCGGAAAGACTTCCGGCCACCATGTGTTCGGGGATTTGCGACACCCGGGTTTCTTCGCCCGGCTCCACACCCCACACCAGCACACCCTGCAACTGGCTGCCCTGCGCCACCAACGCCTGACCCTGCACGAACGGCGCCACCCCGGTGACCGCCGGATTGCGCTGTAC
>JBMFIE010000077.1:0-8992 GCA_049976465.1 Thiomonas sp.
AGCGGGTGCTGGCAGCTGGCGGGCATGCCGGCAAAGTGGTGTTTTCCGGAGTGGGCAAGACTGCCGCGGAAATGCAGCTGGCGCTCGATATGGGCGTGGAGTGCTTCAACATCGAATCGCCCAACGAACTCGTCCTGCTCGACCGCGTGGCCCGGCAAGCCGGCAAGGTGGCGCGGGTGGCACTGCGGGTCAATCCGGATGTGGACGCTGGCACCCACCCTTACATCTCCACCGGGCTGAAGACCAACAAATTCGGTATTGCACAAGAGCAGGCGGTTGCACTGGCGGTGCAGACCGCGCTGCTGCCGCATGTGCGGCTGGTGGGCATTGCCTGTCATATCGGATCGCAGATCACCACGGTCGAGCCGTATCTGGACGCGCTGGACAAGGTGCTCGATCTGGTGGAGGCATTGGAGCACAAGGGTGCGCGCATCGAACACATCGATCTCGGCGGCGGCCTGGGGATCCGCTACACCGAGGAAATGCCTCCGACCCCGCAGCAATGGCTGGCGCCGCTGCTGGCCCGTATCACGGCGCGCGGCTTCGCGCATCGCACTGTGATGATCGAGCCGGGCCGCTCGATCGTCGGCAATGCCGGGGTATTGCTCACCCGCACGCTCTATCTGAAATCCACGCCGGCAAAACACTTTGCAGTGGTCGATGCCGGCATGAACGACCTGATCCGCCCCGCGCTGTACCAGGCCGAACAGATGGTCGTCGCCGCGCAGGAGCGCTCTGGTCAGGCGCTGCGTTATGACATCGTTGGCCCGGTCTGCGAATCCGCCGACTGGCTGGCGCGCAACCGTGCCCTGGTGCTGGAGGAGGGCGACCTGCTCGCTGTGCTGTCCAGCGGGGCGTATGGCATGGTCATGGCATCCAACTACAACAGCCGCGGCCGCCCGGCGGAAGTGCTGATCGACGGCACCGACATGCACCTGATCCGCCCGCGCGAAACCGCGGAGCAACTCTACGCCAATGAGCGGCTGTTGCCCTGAGCACTGGCGCGCGCCTGTGCCCGGCGCGCCTGCATGGCTCGCCAGGCCCACCATCCGCGCAGCCCCAGCAGCACCATCAGGATGAGGGCATAGACCGTGGGGCTGGCGGTGTTGTTCTTCGCCAGCTTGCCCCACCAGAAATGGAACACTGCCACCGCGCCCACGGCATACACCAGGCGGTGCAAGCGCTGCCAGCGCTTGGCTCCCAGCAGCCGGATCATGCCGTTGGTCGAGGTCAGCGCCAGCGGCGTCATTAGCACCAGCGCGGTCATGCCGGCGAGCACGAAGGGATGCTTGACAATGTCGCGCAGCGCCATATCCACGCGAAACCCGTTGACCAGCCCCAGCCAGGCGGTGAAGTGCAGCAGGGCGTAAAAAAACACGAACAGCCCGAGCATGCGCCGAAAACGCGCCAGTTCCGCCCAACCGGTGAGCTTGCGCAGCGGGGTAATGGCCAGTGTCAGCAGCAGCAGGCGCAGCGCCCACAGCCCCGTAGTCCAGATCACGGTCTGCTCGGGGTTGGGGCCGAGATCGTTGGTCCAGCCGCGCCAGAACAGCGTGGCAAACGGCAGCAGACAGAGCGTAAAAACGAACGGCTTGGCAACGCGCAGACCCAGCACGCGACGCACCACAGGCAGCACTGGCGAGCGCATCGCGATTAGAAAAACTTGCGCAGATCCATGCCCTGGTACAGATGGGCGACCTGGGCGCCGTAGCCGTTGAACAACTGCGTCGGGACCCGCGGCGCAAACAGCCCGCCGAACGCGCCACCCTGCCCGATCAGACGTTCGTTGGCCTGACTCCAGTTTTGCGGGCTGACGTCCGGGTTGACATTGGAATAGAAGCCATACCACTGCGGCACGGCGCGCATCCAGGAGGTGATGGGCTGTTTCTCCACCAGCCGGATTCGCACGATGGACTTGCCACCCTTGAAGCCGTATTTCCATGGAATCACCATGCGCACTGGCGCGCCGTCCTGGTTGGGCAACACCTCGCCGTACAGCCCGAAGGTCAGGAGAGTCAGCGGGTGCATGGCCTCGTCCATGCGCAGACCCTCGAGATACGGCCACTGCAGAATGGGGTCGTTCTGCCCAGGCATTTCCGCCGGATCGAGCAGGGTGATGTATTCCACATACTTGGCGTTGCCTGTGGGCTCGACCGCCTTGAGCAGATGCGACAGCGAATACCCCAGCCAAGGCACCACCATGGCCCAGCCCTCGACGCAGCGATGACGGTAGATGCGCTCCTCCATCGGCGCCAGCTTGAGCAGATCATCGATGTCGAAGGTGCGCGGCTTGTGCACCTCGCCTTCGACGACCACGGCCCACGGCCGGGTTTTCAGGCTGCCGGCGTGTTGCGAAGGATCGCTCTTGCTGGTGCCGAATTCGTAGAAGTTGTTGTAGGAGACGATATCCTTGTACGGCGTCGGAGCCTGTGTGGTCGACAGCGCGGCATTCTTTCTTGCCGGCAACGCAGCCAGCTTGCCGGGCGCGGGCGTACCGCCGGTCTGCGGCACGGCCTCGGCATGCCGCGCAGTGAGCGCGGCCACCCCTGCTGCGGCGCCGATGCCCGCTGCCGCCAGGAAACGCCGGCGGTCCTTGTAGACCGCCTTGGGCGTGATCTCCGAGGGGATGGGATGTTCGAATCCCTGTTGCTGACGACGACTCATCGCTGTGCTCCTGCGTCAATGGGCGGCCTTCGCATGACCACGCGGCGCACTGGCCGTCCGCTCGGCCTCGCTCGCGCCGGAGGTACCGCCGCGGTGAACCTCATGCCCGCCTGATCCCCGGCGCCTACCGCGGCAGACACCGTTGTGGGCCTTTCAACAAATCTGCGGTCTTCCCTGATAGACGAAACGTCAGCGGTTTTATTCCATGGTGGCTGCGTTGCCGACGAAGCCGTGCCACCATACTGCACCAGCGCTACCCCGCTTCGATCCAGGGGATTGCGCAGATAAAAAAGGCCCCGAAGGGCCTTTTCCGACGCAGCCGATGCTCAGAGCTTGCCGTAGGAATGCAGGCCGGAGAGGAACATGTTCACCCCAAGGAAGGCGAAGGTCGTCACCAGCAAGCCGGTCAGCGCCCACCACGCGGCGATCTGCCCTCGCAGCCCCTTGATCAGGCGCATGTGCAGCCACGCGGCGTAGTTCAGCCAGACGATCAGCGCCCAGGTTTCCTTCGGGTCCCAGCTCCAGTAGCCGCCCCAGGCTTCGGCCGCCCACAGCGCACCCAGGATGGTGGCGATGGTGAAGAAGGTAAAGCCGATGGCGATGGATTTGTACATCACATCATCCATCACCTCGAGCGACGGCAGATGTGCAGCGATGCGCTGACGGCCGTGGAGAATACCGGCGACGATCAGCGCCGAAATGCCGGCGAACACACCCCAGTATTCGGAAATCCCGCCCTGACGGAACACCAGCGGCTCGAAGAACATGACAAAGCCGATGATCCAAAGCGGGGTGAGTTTCCACCACGAGGTCTCGGTCGCGTGGGTCTTGATCAGATAGGCAAAACCGACCATCGCGGCAATGGCAAAAGTGCCGTAACCGATGAAGTTGGCCGGGACGTGCAACTTCATCCACCAGCTCTGCAGCGCCGGCACCAGCGGTTGGATTTCGTAGGCGTTCTGCACCATGCTGTACCACAGCAGGAAGCCTACGGCCGCACTGACCACCAGCATCGCAAACGCGCCCATGCTGCGTGTCTTGTACTTCTGCTCGAAGTAGAGGTAGAGAATGGTGGTCAGCCAGGAAAACAGCACGAACACTTCGTACAGATTGGACAGCGGAATATGACCGATGTCCGCCCCGATCTGGTAGCTCTCGTACCAACGCATCATGGTGCCGACCAGCGCCATGGTCACGCCCACCCAGGCCAGGCGCGAGCCGAAATACTGGGCAAAGTTGGACTGCCAGCCTTTGGCATCGCGCACCACGCCGTCACCACCACCGGCCCCGCTGCCCCCCGCGGCCAGCGCGGCGCCACCAACAGTGTTCTGCGCGGGACCGGTGAACATGCCGAACCAGTAGGCTGCGGTGCTCAGGAACAGCAGGAAGGCCATCCACAAAATGGCCGACTGGCTGGCGAGGAAATATTTGAGCAGGAACACCTGCTCACTTCGCGCCAGAACCGCATGTCCGTTGGGCCCCTGGTACAGCCAGATGCCCAGCAGCGAAAGCCCGGCCACGACCAGAGCCAGATTCTTGATCGCGGTCCAGCCCCAGCCCAGGAATAGCAAGGTGGTGGTCGCGCCGAGAAAAATGAGCTTGACGTAGTAGCTCATGTTCTGGCCGTACTGACTGAGCACGACCGCATCGCCTGCGACGATGAGCAGCAGGAAAATCCAGTCGTAAGCCGAACGTCGGCGCAGATAAGCGCCAATACCATTGTGGCGCGAAGGTTCAGAACTCTTGGAGTTCAGCGGCAAGCTATGGGATTTGCTGGCAAGTTCCATGGCGGGTCCCTATTCAGGTCGAGGCAGTATCCGGCTCTTTCGGCTGAGTCGGGTCGGTCGATGCTACGCCCAGACTGGCTGCGCGCAGTGTTTCAAATTCTTTCAGGTATTCCATGGTGCGGCGGTTGGTGCTCATGGCCATGAGGGCATCGCTGCCTCCATCATCGCGGTCTTTCACCAGGAACCAGACCCGGCGCTCACGGATGTAGAGCATGGCAAACACACCTAGAATCAGCAAGACCGCCCCGGTATAGACCACGATCTTGCCGGGGGCGCGGGCCACCTGGAAAATGCTGGCCTGCACCTGTTTGTAATTGGTCAGCTGCAGATAAAGCGGGGCGGGGTAGAAAAAGCTGTCAGACAGCGCGAGCACGGCCGAGTCGAAAAACTTTTCGTGCGCCGCATCTTGCGCGGCGGGCTTCTGGCCGTTGGCTTCCCGGCTGATCTGCCACAACTGCCACAGCGTGCCGTTGAGAATGCGCACGAATACATCCGAAGCCTGCTGCTGTTTGTCCGGCGGCACGGCCGCTTCGAGATATTGTGCCAACGCGGGTAGGCCGCCCGGCGCCGGAACCACGGGTTTGCCAGTCTTGGGATCGGTCGGGATGTCTCCAGCAAAGATGTCGAGGGTGCGCCGGGCGGTGACCTGGAGCTGGTTTTTCAGCTCGGCAGAGGCATTGGGCGGCAACGCGGTGGCCACATACTGCACGGCGGCCTGTTCACGGTCCTTCGGATTGAATAGCGCGGCGCGCAGATGCATCCAGCCATCGATCGAGTCGTTGCCGTCTGCTGGAATGCGCATGTATTTGTAGCCGGCATCCAGCGAGCCGCGCTCACCGGCGAGAAACACCCTTTGGCCGTCGAGCTCGACCGGCAGCATGTAGTTGAAAAATTCGTGCGCCTGCCCCGAGGCGTCGCGGATCTTGTACACCACCGCCGGGCCGATGTTCTGCAGGTGGCGCTCTCCTGGCGCAGCAACCGGCGCGCCCAGGTGCTGATCGAACCCGGCCATGAGCGATTTTTCCTTGGGCTTGACCCCAGTGGTCTGCGCCGGGCTCATATCCTGCACATTGAACACGCGCAGTTCCTTGAACTCGATCTGCAGGCTCTGCGCACCGTTGCTCAGCTGGCTGTCGCTCCCCACGGTGCCGGTGAGGTCAAAGCTTTTGTCGCTCGGACCGTGCATCGGCCACGCCTTGAGGAACAGCTGCGAGCCGCCGTCGGCAAATCCCGATTGGAAGATGGTGACGCCGTCATAGGTCAAGGGATGGTTGACCTCGATCCTCGCCGGGAAGCTCTTGCCGGTGCGCGGGTCGGTGATGACCACATCGCTGGCGAAAAGCCGCGGCATGCCGGTGGAGTAAAAGTCGATATTGAACTTCTTGAGATGGATTTCAAAGGGCAGTGGCTGCAGCAGCACACCATCGCCCATGGTGAGCACCGCCATGTTGGACGAGCCGCCGTCCGGAATCTGTAAATTGCCGCGGTAGGTGGGGTTGTGCACCGACAGCCTGTTGACCTCGGGCACCTGCGAAATGAGCATGTTGCTCTTGAGCGGCTCCTTGCCGAACATCCACATCTGCGCCTTGATCATCATGTCGCCGTCGAACAGCGCACCGACGCAGATCAGCACGAAGGCCGCGTGCGCCAGCACATAGCCCACGCGGTTGAGCCCGCCGGTCTTGGCGGCGATCATGGTTGACGCCGTACCGCCCTGCTGCGCCGCTGGCCGCTCCTGCAGCTTGAATTTGTAGCCGTGGTTGCGCAGCACCTGGGTGAGATGCGCAACGATTGTGGCACGGTCGTCCGGGAAGGTGGCTTCTCCGCGCTCGTGGAAATGGCGCAGGCTCTGTTCGCGCACGCCTTCCTTGTAGGTTTTCAGATCGGTGATGATCTTGGGCGTATTGCGGATCAGACACAGGCTGGTGGACACCACCAGAAAGGTCAGGATCAGCAGAAACCACCAGGAGGAGTAAACGTTGTAGAGCTCAAACTTGCGGAACACCTCGGCCCAGAA
The DNA here is from genome assembly GCA_049976465.1 of Thiomonas sp. Taxonomy (GTDB): domain Bacteria; phylum Pseudomonadota; class Gammaproteobacteria; order Burkholderiales; family Burkholderiaceae_C; genus Thiomonas. Next base: position 6,469 of record JBMFIE010000077.1, read on the forward strand.
CGGCCCGAACTGGTCGATGTAGTTGTTGTAGGGCTGCCCCTGCGTGAGCACTGTGCCGATGATGCTGGCCACCGCCACGACGACCAGCAGCGCGATGGCAAAGCGCATCGACGACAGCAACTCGACGAAGGCGCGCCAGGCACGCGACCCATGTTGCAGTTCCCAGCCGGAGGTGCTCAGGGTCGTGTTGGGAACGGGAGACGGTGTGGCGGACATAGAGGGGAACGACGGGGCGAAAAAAGCGCAGCGGTTTTCAGGACTGCGCGCTGGCTGTGCCGCAGGTCGAGGGATGGATGTGGATGGCCGGGTTAGGGAGCGCCAGGCGCCACCAAGGGCTACCGCAGTGCGCGCTCAAGCCGGCTTGCGGCGCGCCGCAACATCCAGCAGCAAAGCTGCGCGCAATGGGCTCAAACCCCACAACCGAATCGACAAGCCAATATAACAAAAGAGAAAAACCTCAATTTTGACTTCCCACAGCCCGCCTGGCGAAGCACATCGCCGTGCCGACGGGCACTCAGGCGGGTGACCCGGCCGGGCCGACCAGCCGAGACTCCGAAGCCGCTGGGAGACAGAGCCTGCGCGGCGATGGAAAGTTCCGGTAACGACACGTATCGGGCGGCAATGCAGCGCACATCAGCGCGGCGTCGGGTTCGACACCCGCAGACCGGCTGCGTAATCCGCGGCTGCGGCGATCTGCCGATCGGTCATGCGCGAGGCGATGTCGTGCATTTCCGGGCTGTTGGTGCGACTGTCGCTGCGGAACATCTGCAACTGGGTTTGCAGATAGCCCTGCCACTGACCGCCGATCCGCGGGTAACGCGATGGCATGCCCTGACCGCCCGGCCCGTGGCACGCGGCGCAGGCCGGCACGGCCCGGTCGGGAATCCCCGCCATCCAGATCGAGGCACCGAGCTTGAGGGTTTTCTTGTCGGCCAGGGTCACCCCGGGCTTGAAGGTCTGGCGGCTGTAATAGAGCGCGACATCGCGGATCTGTTCATCGCTCAGCGTGGCGGCGATGCCGTTCATGATGGCGTTGATCCGCGCCGGTTGCTTGGCGCCCTTGGCGATGCGGTAGTCGTGCAGTTGTTTGATCAGGTAGTCGGCATGTTGGCCGGCCAGCTTGGGAAACTCGGTCGATGTGGCGTTGCCGTCGATGCCGTGGCAGGCCGCACAGGTTTGTGCGACCTTGGCACCGGCCTGCAGCTGCGCGGTGGTGGGTGCGGGAAAGGAGGACTCCATCACCGTAGAGGCCGCAGGTGGCGGCGCACCAGCAGCCCAGCACGCACCGGGCAGCAAAAGCAGCAAGGCGGCAAGATTTACGGCAAGGCGCGCGGCAACCGACGTGGTGGGCATGAACGACGATCCATCAGAAGTTCGCCATGCGCGACAAACAGCGACAATGCGGTGCCGCGCACGGCGTGAGTGTGGACGGCAGCACGGTCAGCCCGCGCACCCGTCCGCTAGTTTGCACGAGATGGCGCATCCTACCGATACATAAGTCATGGCGAATATAGGGAATTCCAGCAGGTCAGCGGCTGCGGTGCGCTTCAGCCCGCTGCTGCACAGCGCACGGTTTCTGGTCACCAGTTCATCGATGGACAATCTGCCGCACACCGGCCTGCCGGAAATCGCCTTCGTCGGGCGTTCGAATGCGGGAAAGTCCACCGCGATCAACACCTTGTGCCAGCAACGCCAGCTTGCCTTCGCGTCCAAGACTCCGGGGCGTACGCAGCACATCAATTTTTTCGCGGTCGGGCCGAAGGACAGGCCCAGCGGGCTGCTGGTCGATCTGCCGGGTTATGGCTACGCTGCGGTGGGCAAGGCCGACAAAAAGCGCTGGCAGACGTTTCTGGCGCAATACCTGGCCGAACGTGCAGCCCTGGTGGGGCTGATCTTGCTGGCGGACGCGCGTCTGGGACTGACCGACATCGACCTGTCTCTGCTCGATTTCATGGCGCCGGCCAGTGTGCCGCTGCATGTGCTGCTGACCAAGGCGGACAAGCTCAACCGGCAGCAAGGCCAGCAGGCGGCGCAGGCCGCGCGGGATCGATTGGCGCAGCACGCGCAGGCGGTTGGGATGACCGCGCCGATCTCGCTGCAGCTGTTTTCCGCGACCCGGCTGCAAGGCATCGAGGCGGCCTCGCAACGGATCGAGAGCTGGCTGGCGGAGCATCGGCTGGCGGGCGCGCCGCAGCAGGCGGCGGACGCGGTCAAGGCCGCCCCAGGGTCAGATACACATTGACCTTCTGCCCCGGCGCCTTGGCCACGCCGAAATACACCGGCCCCAGCGGGGTGTCGGTGCCCAGATAAACCCCGGCGCTGTCGCGCAGGTCACCCAGGCTGACCCTGCTGCGCTATGTCCAGGTATTGCCGCGCTCGAGCACTAGGGCCTGTTCACGCTATTGGTGCACCCGCGTTGCCCCCAGGCGGGGATGGATGCAAGGCGCAGGCCCGGGGCAAGGCTGGACGCCTTGCCCCGGGCTGACAACGCCGCAGACGCCCCGCCTGGGGGCAACCCTGCGGG
>JBMFIE010000078.1:0-8977 GCA_049976465.1 Thiomonas sp.
CGAGGAAGCGCTGCGACGCCAGCCGCCGGTCGAGCACGCCATAGAGCCGACGCGCTTCGTTGGTGTAGCGCTCGATGGCGTAGGGGATTTTTTCCGGGGCGTACTGGCGGAAGTGATGCGCCTGCCCGAGCATGGGGCCGACGCTGGCCATCTGCCACATCAGCCACTCGATGGTGGCAATGCGCGCGCGGGGATCGGCAGGCAGAAAGCGCCCGGTCTTTTCGGCCAGGTAAATCAGGATCGCGCCCGACTCGAACACGCTGATCGGTGCGCCGTCTGGGCCGTCGGAGTCGACCAGCGCCGGAATCTTGTTGTTCGGGCTGATGGCCAGAAACTCGGGCGCGAACTGCGCGCCGCGGCCGATGTCGACCGCATGCACGCGGTAGGGCAGGCCGAGTTCTTCGAGCAGGATATGCACCTTGTGGCCGTTGGGCGTGGCCCAGGAGTAGAGGTCGATCATCGTGGCAGGCCGTTTGCGCGGCGGTGTGAACGGGATGGCGAATCTGTCCGTCCATTGTGCGACGTTCACCGCAGTCTTGCAGCGACCGGCCCTGCGCAACAGTCAGCGCAGCAGTTCGCCCTGTGCGATCTGCGCGTGCAGCGCCTCGACCGGCGGCGCGAGCTGCTGCAGCAGCCGCAGCCGCGCCGACAGCGCGGCCAGCGGCAGGTCGTCGCCCAGCGCATCGGCCTGGTGCGCCAGCACGCTCCACTGCACCACCTGCTGCGCCAGCGGCAGCGCCAGGCTTTGCAGCATCGCGAGTTCCTGTGGCGGTAGATCGCCGTCGCTCTGATCGAGCTGCCAGGCGATGCGCCGCGCGAGCATCCGGGTGGTATCCAACCGGGTGCGGGCCTGCGCGATGCGCTGCTGCCACACGGGATGGTGCACCGCGAGCCGGTCGCCATTGCGCCGGGTCTGCAGCCGCGCCACCATCAGCTCCAGCGCGCGCTCGGCCGCACCCAGACACCACAGCGCCTCATGCAGGCCGACGATGCGCTGGCGCGCCTGAAGCATCTCCAACCCCTGCCCGGGCTGGCCGAGCAGGTGCTGCGCAGGCACGCGCACCGCATCGAATACCACTTCGGTCAGGGCGGAGGATCCCTCGGCCCAGCCGTGCAACTGGCGCCCGATGTGCACGCCGTCGCTGCGGCGCGCCACCAGCAGCACGCTGAACTGCTGGTGCAGGGGCGCCTGGGTCTGTGTGCGGCACAGCACCAGCAGACACGCGGTGCGCGGATCGAGCATGCCCTGCACCCAGGTCTTGCGGCCGCTGAGCACCCAGTGCTCACCGTCACGGTGGGCCAGGGTTTGCAGCGAATCGGGATGATGCAGGTCGGCATCGGGCTCGGCGGCGGCCCAGGCGCTGCGGGTCTGTGCGCGCAGCAGCGGGTCGAGCCAGACGTCCTTCAACGGCTCGCTGGCGTAGCTATCGAGCAACTGCATGTTGCCGGCATCGGGCTGGGCGCTATTGAACACCTCGGCTGCCCAGGCGATGCGCCCCATGGCCTCGATCATCGGCGCGTATTCCCAATGGCTCAGCCCCTGCGTGGTGCGGGTGGAGGTCGGCAGAAACAAATTCCACAATCCAGCAAGCTGCGCCTTTTGCCGCAGCGGTGCGAGCAGATCCTGCACGTCTTGCCCCGACTGCACCGCCGCGGTGCGCAACGCGGCGTTCAAGCGGGACTCCTGCGGCAGCAGCACGGTCTGCATGAAGCGGTGCAGCCGGGTCTGCAGGGTGCTGATGCGAGGCGAGGGTGCGGTTTCCATGCTCAATCGGTTGCGCCGGGCTGCAGCTGCCGGCTCAGGTGCCGGTGCAGCTCGCCGTCCTGCCGGCGCGGGTCGGGCAGTGCTTTGCGCGCCCGGCCGGCAGCAGCGGGAATGGCTTCGATGAGTTGCAGCGCCGTCTGCACACTGGCACCCGGCGCGCACACGCGGCTGACCACGCCAAGCTGGTGCAAGCGCGGCGCGCCCAGACCGAGGCCGGGCAATGTCGCCTCATTGCAGGCGGTGCGCGGCAGCAGCTGTGCGGCCAGCCACTGCGCACCGCCGACATCGACCTCGGGCAGTGCCGGATCGGTCAGCTGCAGCCGGGCGCCGTCCGCCGCGACGAGCAGGTCGCAGGCCAGCGCCAGCGCCGCGCCGGCGCCGTGCGCCTGGCCTTCCACGGCGCCGACGACCAGCGGCGTGCAGTCGCGCAGCGCCAGGATGCAGTCGTGCAGCGGTTCGATTGCGGTGCGGTCTTGCAGGCCGCTGCAGAAATGATGTGGGGTGCCGGTGAGCACCACGGCGCGAATCTCGCGGTCGCGTTCGGCCGTGGTCAGTGCCTCGAATACCGCGGCGCACAGCGCAGCGGTCAGGGTGTGGCGCGTCTGGGCATGCTCCAGGCGCAACAGGAGGCAATCGCCCTGGCGTTCGGCGCGAAGTTCGGCGGTCATGCGGTTCGTCTCTCGAGCATTGGCAGCGCAGGTGGTCGGTGCGGATCGGCCCGGCGGTAGCGGTCAGTGGATGCGCGCATCATAGGTAGCGTGCCGGGCGTTTTCGGGGACTGTGGCGACAATCCGACATGAAATCGGATGATCGTTAAATTTTTCACAAGCTTTCTCTCTCTCGCGGCCTGTGCTTCGTCTGGTCGAAAACCGCGTGATACATTGCCCGCCATTCTTTTTTCACCTCGGACGAGCCGTTGTCTTCTTGCTGCAATGCCTGTTGCCTCCCCCTGCATTCCTGCGCCTGACGGACGTCGCAACCCGGTATTGTCCCGGCTGCGTGTGGGGCTGCTGGGCTGCGCGCTGTGGCACAACTCGACAGTCCCTTTGCCGCACCCCGAACCACGGCGACGCCGGCGCAATCTTCCGTTCAGATGCCGTTTGCTGCAGCCACTCGCACCGCGTCGGCCGCCTCGGTGCAGGCCAGCACCATCAATCCCCCGGTCATGCCTTTTGGTCTGCCGCCCCTGGTGGATGATCGTCCGCTGCAGCCGGAAATCGATGCGCCACCGCCGCCAAGCACTTGGGGCCATTCGGGCTTCGACTGGGATTCGCGTTTCCTGCAGCCGGCAAGTCCGAGCAAGCAGGTGCAGGTCGACGAACTGATGGATGCCAGTCAACTGGCTGAATATTTCATCGAGACCGGGGATGACGAGCGAGCGATCGACCTGCTCGAAAAATCAATCGACGACAGCGCAAGCAGCCACTATCCCTTGCCTTACCTGCTGCTGTTCGATCTGTACCGCAAGCACGGACGCAGACAGGAATACGAGGCGCTTTATCAGCGCTTCGGGCGGCGATTCAACGTGGCCGTGCCGTCCTGGGACGAGGCGACGAAAGCATCCGGGCAGGGCCGTGATCTGATGGACTACGACCGCGCGATGAAACTCATCACCCTGGCCTGGGGCGAACCGCGGAGCGTCTCTGTGATCGAGCAGATGCTGCTCGACGACCCGAATCGTCATCGCATGGGCTTTGACCTGCCCGCCTATCTCGATCTGCTGATGCTCTACGCCGTGGCGCGCGATCTGTTCCCGGACGCCGTGCCGACCAGCGTGCCTGCCGAGCATGTCGAGCTCGACACCCGGCTGGCCTCTGCCACGCCGGATCTCGACTTCGAGTTGCCGTTGGTCACCCAGCCCGCGCAAGCGTCCTCAGGAGAGGCGACCGCGGAGTTTCGCCTGCTGCCGCAGCAGGACGAGACAAAATCCGGGAAACACTGAGCAAGTCTTGGGCGCGCTGCGCATCTGACCTGCAGGCGGTCTGCAGCGCAGCCCTCGCTTGTCATCGCTTTGCCTGAGGCTGCAGCGCGCGCCTTGCATGCCGTCCCGCAGCCCGGCGTGTAGCATCACAGGGACAGATTCAGGGCTGTCGCGGGCGATTTGCAGCCCTCACTTCGTGCCGTGTCCGCCCAGCAATGCGGCGATTTTGCGGCGCGGGCGGATGCTGGGTGAGATCGCTCGCTGGCCCTGGGCGGAAGCAGTGGAGGGGGCGGGTTCCCACGCCGGCTGCGCGTTCGGATCGGCTTCGTAGGGTTTGTCGAACCACGGATCGTGGCGCGACGTTCGCACTGGCCGCACAGCACTGCCCGAGTCTGCGGCGGCGCTGCGCGGGGGCGTCGACCGCGGGCCGTGGGCGTCGCGTGGTGCGTCTGCCGCGCGGCGAGGGCGTGCGCTGGGCTGCAATTGCAGCGTGAGCCGGTCGAACTGGCGCTTGATCAGCTTTTCGATGTCGGCCAGTGCCTTGGCATCGCGTGGAGTGGCCAGGGTGATGGCCAGACCCGAGGCGCCGGCGCGCCCAGTGCGACCGATGCGGTGGACATAGTCCTCCGCGCTGAACGGGACATCGAAGTTGATGACCCCTGGCAGCTCGGCGATGTCCAGGCCGCGCGCAGCCACGTCGGTGGCCACCAGCGCCTGGATTTCGCCGCGCTTGAAGGCTTCGAGCGTGGTCAGCCGCTCGGCCTGCGACTTGTCGCCGTGCATCGCCGCGGCCTTGATGCCGTCGCGCTCCAGCGCCCGCGCAAGCCGACCGGCACCCAGGCGGCTGTTGACGAACACGATCACCTGCGGCAGCGGGTTGTCGCGCAGCAGTTGCACCAGCGCCGCGCGCTTGTCGTCCTCGTCCACCTGGTAGACGCGCTGCTCGACATTGCTCGCCGTGGCATTTGGCCGCGCCACCTCGACCAGCAGGGGATTTTGCAAATAGCTCTGCGCCAGCCGCTTGATCTCTGGCGAGAACGTGGCCGAAAACAGCAAGGTGGTGCGCTGTTTGGGTAGATAGCCGAGGATGCGCTGCAAATCGGGCAGGAAGCCGATGTCGAGCATGCGGTCGGCTTCGTCGAGGACGACGAACTGCACCTGCGACAGATTCACTGTCTTGGCCTCGATGTGATCGAGCAATCGCCCGGGCGTGGCCACCAGCAGCTCCACCCCCTTGCGCAGTTCCTCCTTCTGCGGGTTCATGTCCATACCGCCGAACACGCAGGCGCAGCGCAGCGGGGTGTACTTGGCATAGGCCTTGAGGTTGGTGTAGACCTGGTCGGCCAGCTCGCGCGTGGGCGCGAGCATCAGCGCACGCACCGGGTGCCGTGCCGGCGACATGCTGGTGTTGGCCAGAGGTAGCAATTGCTGCAGGATGGGCAGGGAGAATGCGGCGGTCTTGCCGGTGCCGGTTTGTGCTGCGCCCATGATGTCCCGACCGCCCAGCAGCAGCGGAATCGCCCTGGCCTGGATCGGCGTGAGCGTTTCATACCCCATTTCGGCCACGGCGCGCAGCAGGCGCGGGTCGAGTGCCAGGTCGGAAAAGCGTTCGGGCAGGCGGGTGTTGTCAGTCGGGATTGTGGTGTTCATCCGTGCGGAGTGTGTGAAGGCGGCGATGAAAGATTCGAGCCCGCCGGGTATCCGGCAAATCGCTCAACGCACCGGCCGTGTGCCGGTCCCCTGCAGTCTTTTCCGCCTCAGCCTTGCAGGCGCGCTGCCCGCAGCAGCGAATTCATAGCCTTTTGTTTTGTATTCTAGGCCAGCGTCGCGCCATACTGCCGCAAGAGAAGTTGCACATGGTATTTTGCAAAATGGGCTTGCGCCCTTATCTGATGACACGATTGAATCCGCACAGGAACGCATGATGGACTACAAGGACTACTACAAGATCATGGGCGTGGAGCGCAACGCCACGCAGGACGACATCAAGCGCGCCTACCGCAAGCTCGCCCGCAAGTACCACCCGGATGTCAACAAGGAGCCCGGAGCCGAGGCCAAGTTCAAGGAGCTTGGCGAAGCCTACGAGGTGCTCAAGGATCCGGAAAAGCGCGCCGCCTACGACCAGCTCGGCAGCAATTGGCGCGCCGGTCAGGACTTCCAGCCGCCGCCGGGCTGGGGCGCAGGCTTCGAGCAGCGCGGTGGCATGGCTGGTGACGAAGCCGACTTCAGCGACTTTTTCGAGGCGCTGTTCGGCCGCCGCAGCTCGGCGCGACGCAGCAGCGCGGGCGGCCACGGCGTGCACATGCGCGGTCAGGATCATCACGCCCAGATCCTGATCGACCTGGAAGACGCCTACCGCGGTGCGACCCGCACCCTCACCCTGCGCGTGCCCGAGATCGACGCGCAGGGCCGTGTGGTCACGCGCGAGCGCACGTTGCGCGTACAGATCCCGAAAGGCGTGCGCGCCGGGCAGCACATCCGTCTGGCCGGGCAGGGAGCGCCGGGGCTGGGTGAGGGAGGCGCGGGTGACCTGTATCTGGAGGTCGCATTCAATCCGCACAGCATCTACCGGGTCGAGGGGCGCGACGTGTTCGTCGACCTGCCGCTGGCACCCTGGGAGGCGGCACTGGGCGCCGAGGTGCAGGCACCCACCCCCGACGGCATGGTCGAGCTCAAAATCCCCCCTGGCAGCGCCTCGGGTCGGCGTCTGCGGCTCAAGGGCCGCGGCATTCCGGGGACGACACCGGGAGATCTTTACGTGGTCATCCAGATCGTCCTGCCGCCTGCCGACACCGACGCGGCGCGGGCGGCGTATCAGCGTTTTCGCAGCGAGTTTCCCGGGTTCAACCCGCGCGCGCATCTCAAGCAAGGAGCCAAGGCATGAGCACAACCGACACCTCCGCGCCGCTGTGCGGCATCGTCGTGGAAGAACAGGTCGATCTCAGCCTGGACGATCTTTGCGCGGTCTGCCGCGTGGAGCGCACGCAGATCGTGCATCTGGTGGAGGAGGGCGTGATCGACCCGCTGCCCACGCAGCCACCTGCCGCGCCGCTGGCCCAGTGGCGCTTCAGCGGCGAGGCGCTGACCCGCGCGCGGCGCGCCGTGCGGCTGCAGCGCGACTTCGAGCTCAACGCGGCGGCCACCGCACTGGTGCTCGATCTTCTCGAGCAGATCGACGCTTTGCGTCGCGGCGCTTCACGCTAAAGCCCGCAGATGGCGCGGCAGCCCCGCCTGTGCAGCCCCGGGAACGCGCATCTGGTGCAGCTGCAGGCCACACCCGGCGTGCAGCCGTTGGCCGACGCCGCGCAGCGTGATCAGTTCCTGCGCTGGATGCGCGACGGCCTGCAGGCGGGTGCCCTGCGGTTGCACGCCTATGCGGTGCTGCCGCAGGCGGTCTGGCTGCTGCTGACGCCGCAGACAGCGGCGCAACTCTCCACCTTCGTGCAGGGCTTGGCCCGGCGCACCAGCAGGGCACTGGGCCGCGCGAGCCCTGATCCCGCCCCGGTGTGGGCCGGGCGCTTTCGCAGTGCGGTGGTGCAGCCGGGGCAATGGGAGCTGGCGGCGATGGTGTGGATCGACCGTGCCGCCGAGCGCGCCGACGGCCTGGCAGCGGCGGACTGGCGCTGGAGCAGTCGTGCCGCGCATTGCGGCGAGGCCCAGGTCGGGTCAGGCGCGCCGCCGCTGTCGCTACCCGCGGTCTATTGGGCGCTGGGCAACACCCCGTTCGAACGCGAGGCCGCCTACCGCGAGCGGCTGCGACAGGGGCTGGAGCGCGCGACCGAGTCGGCGCTGGAGCGCGCGCTGCGCAGCGGCACGGCGGTGGGCGACTCTGCGTTTTTGCAGCAGATCGAGGCCAGCAGCGGCCGGCGCGTGTTGCCGGCCCCGCGCGGAAGGCCTCGCAAGAGCAGCCCGAAGTCGGAATAATCTGTCCCTAAAAAACAAAGATCACACCTCTTACCCATTTTTAATGGGGACAGTTTGGCAGATTTTGATTGCATCCCCTGTTGCGATGCAGTAAATTGCGGATCTGTCGTCGACCTTTCGCGGAGCCTGCCATGTCCACGTCTCAAACGCCCGCCTCTTCCTCCGAAATCGCTGCGCTGTCGCGCGGCGGTCTGTACTGCCCGCAAAACGAGCATGACGCCTGCGGCGTGGGGTTCGTGGCGCACATCAAGGGGGTCAAGTCGCACGACATCGTGCAAAACGGGCTGCTGATCCTCAAAAATCTCGACCATCGCGGCGCGGTCGGCGCGGACAAGCTGATGGGCGACGGCGCCGGCATCCTGATCCAGATTCCGGATGCGTTCTTCCGCGAAGAGATGGCGCGTCAGGGCGTGGAACTGCCGCCGCCGGGTGAATATGGCGTGGGCATGATCTTCCTGCCGCGCGAGCAGGCCTCGCGTCTGGCCTGCGAGCAGGAGATCGAACGCGCAGTCCGCGCCGAAGGGCAGGTGCTGCTGGGCTGGCGCGACGTGCCGGTCGATGCCGACATGCCGATGTCGCCAGCGGTGCGTGCCAAGGAGCCGGTGATCCGGCAGGTGTTCATCGGTCGCGGCCCCGACGTCATGGTCACCGACGCGCTCGAGCGCAAGCTGTTCGTCATCCGCAAGACCGCAAGCCACGCCATCCAGAAACTCGACCTGCGTCACGGCAAGGAGTACTTCGTGCCGTCGATGTCGGCGCGCACCATCGTCTACAAGGGCCTGCTGCTGGCCGACCAGGTCGGTCAGTATTACAAGGATCTGCAAGACCCGCGCGTGGTCTCGGCGCTGGCGCTGGTGCATCAGCGCTTTTCGACCAACACCTTCCCCGAGTGGCCGCTGGCGCACCCGTACCGACTGATCGCGCACAACGGCGAGATCAACACCGTGCGCGGCAACTACAACTGGATGCGCGCGCGCGAAGGCGCGGTGTCATCTCCCGTGCTCGGCGCCGATTTGCAAAAACTCTGGCCGCTGATCTACCCCGGGCAGAGCGATACCGCGAGCTTCGACAACTGCCTGGAACTGCTGGTGATGGCCGGCTATCCGCTGTCGCACGCGATGATGATGATGATCCCCGAGGCCTGGGAGCAGCACACGCTGATGGACCCGCGCCGCCGCGCCTTCTATGAATACCATGCCGCCATGATGGAGCCGTGGGACGGCCCGGCGGCGATCGCCTTCACCGACGGCCGGCAGATCGGCGCCACGCTCGACCGCAACGGCCTGCGCCCGGCGCGCTACATCGTCACCGACGACGATCTGGTGGTCATGGCCTCCGAGGCCGGCGTGCTGCCGATCCCCGAGAGC
>JBMFIE010000079.1:0-8914 GCA_049976465.1 Thiomonas sp.
ATACGCAGATTATCCCGGACGACACACGCCCTTGCCCGGTTCGTGGGAAAAGCCTTGCCCTCACCCCCGCGCCAGCACCGCGGGCCGCGCCATTTCTGGTCGCGCCTCCAGATGCTTTACTCGTTGGCGGCGCGCTTGTGCCCAGGTTGGAGCAGACTGGCAAAACGCGCGCGGATCGACCGGGCGATGCCTGCGGCGTCCAGCCCCAGGTCGGCCGTGATCTGCGCCGGATCGCCGTGCTCGACCCAGGCGTCGGGCAAGCCCAGGGTCAACACCGGGATCTGCACCCCCGCTGCCTGCAACGCCTCCAGGCAGGCTGATCCCGCTCCACCCATCACCGCGCCCTCTTCCACCGTGACCAGTGCGTCATGGCTGCGCGCAGCCGCCAGCAGCGTCTCGGTATCGAGCGGCTTGACAAAGCGCATGTTGATCACGCTGGCGTCGAACTCCTCGGCGGCCTGCAGTGCGGCGTACAGCACCGGGCCGAAGGCGAGGATGGCGATCCGCCGCCCAGGCAGCGCCGCACTGGCACGCCGCGGCTGCGCCCTGCCCCAAGGCAGTTCGGTCAGACCTTGCGCCACCGCCACGCCCACGCCGCCGCCGCGCGGGTAGCGCACCGCCACCGGCCCGGGATGACGATAGCCGGTGGTCAGCAGTTGGCGGCATTCGTTTTCGTCCGCCGGGGTGAGCACACTCATATTGGGCACGCAGCGCAGAAAGGCGATGTCGAATGCACCGGTGTGCGTGGCGCCGTCCGCCCCCACCACGCCGGCGCGATCCACCGCAAACAGCACCGGCAGGTTCTGGATGGCCACGTCGTGGATGACTTGGTCGTAGCCGCGCTGCAAAAAGGTGGAATAGATCGCCACCACCGGCTTCATGCCTTCGCAGGCCAACCCCGCAGCAAAGGTCACCGCGTGCTGCTCGGCGATGCCCACGTCGAAATAGCGCTGCGGAAAACGCTCGGCAAACTCCACCAGCCCCGAGCCTTCTCGCATGGCCGGGGTGATGCCCACCAGACGCGCATCGGCCTGCGCCATGTCGCACAGCCACTGCCCGAACACCTGCGTGAAGGTGGGCGGCTTGCCGGGCTTACTTGGCGCCAGGCCGACGGCGGGATCGAACTTTCCGGGCCCGTGATACGCCACCGGATCGGCTTCGGCCAGTTTGTAGCCCTGCCCCTTTTTGGTGACCACGTGCAGCAGGACCGGGCCGTGCATGTCGCGCAGGTTGTGCAGCGTGGGAATCAGCGCATCGAGGTCGTGGCCGTCGATCGGGCCGAAATACTTCACGCCCAGTTCCTCGAACAGCGGCGATGGTGCCACCAGGCCCTTGGCATATTCCTCCAGCCGCCGCGCCAGCCCCAGCAGCGGCGGCGCGGCGCTGAGCACCTGCTTGGCCGTGGTGCGCGCTGCGGTAAACAGCCCGCCGGAAAGCAACGCGGTGAGATGGCGGTTGAGCGCGCCCACCGGCGGCGAGATCGACATGTCGTTGTCGTTGAGCACGATCAGCAGATCAGCCTCCGGGTGCACCCCGGCGTTGTTCAGCGCCTCGAACGCCATCCCGCCGGTGAGCGCGCCGTCACCGATGATGGCCACCACCCGGCGCGATTCGCCCTTGCGCTGCGCCGCCAGCGCCATGCCCAGCGCCGCGGAAATGGACGTGGACGAATGCGCGGTGCCGAAGGTGTCGTACACCGACTCCTCGCGCCGCGGAAAGCCGGAAATGCCGCCCTTTTGCCGCAGCCCGCGCATGGCCTCGCGCCGGCCGGTGAGAATTTTGTGTGCGTAGGTCTGGTGGCCCACGTCCCACACCAGCCGGTCCTCCGGGGTATTGAACACGGCATGCAGCGCAATGGTGAGTTCGACCGTGCCGAGGTTGGACGACAGATGGCCGCCGGTGCGCGATACCGACTGCAGGATGAATTCCCGCAGCTCGACCGCGAGCTGGCGCAGATGCGCGCGGTCGAGCGCCCGCACATCCGCGGGCGAGGACACGCGGGACAGCAGGGGAAAGGAAGAAGTCAGCATCGCTTGCGCCATCAGGAACGGCTGCGGCGGCGCATCGCCGCAAGCAGCAGGAGGAACACCACGACAAACCCGGCGGCAGACCAGAACGGCAGCGCCAGACCGAGCACTGCCGGCGTGTCTGCGCACAAGCCGTCGGCACGAAACATCCACGGCATCCACTGCGTAACGGCCCAGTGGTTGATCACGGCGGCCAGCGGATCCAGGCCGCAGAGCTGTCCCGGATGCAGCACCAGCCAGATGTGGCGGGCGGCAAAGCCCAGGCCTGCCACCGCGCTGGCCGCAGCCAGGCCCTGCGCCAGCCGCGAGGCCGGTTCCAGCCCCGCACGCAGCAATCCCAGGCTCACGAGCGCAAACCCCAGCACGCCGAGATAGGCCATGCGCTGCAAGATACACAGCGGGCACGGCGGATGGCCGCGCTGCTGCAGCCATAGCGCCCCACCGAGCGCGCCCAGCGTGACGAACACGGCAAGCGCCGACAGCACCACGGCAGCACGATTGGAATGCGGCGCAGGACTCACGGCGATCTCCAGATGCATGCGCAAGTGCGGTCAATGCTCGCGCAGCACGATCAGGTCGGCCAGATCGCGCAGGCGCTGGCTTGCTGCGCGCTGCGCCGCAGGCAGGGTGTCGAGCGCGGCCTGCGCCTTGTCGCGTAGGGTGTGCGCCAGCTGGCGTGCCGCGTCCAGCCCAAGCGCGGATACATAGGTCGACTTGTTCTGCTGCGCATCCTTGCCCGCGGTCTTGCCCAGCGTGGCGGAGTCTGCGGTCACGTCCAGAATGTCGTCGACCACCTGAAACGCCAAGCCAATGGCCTCGCCGTAGGCCTGCAGCGCGGCATCGATTTCGGCCTGCTGGTTGCTGGCCGGTTCGGCGCAGGCAGCGCCCATCAGCACACTGGCCTTGAGCAGCGCGCCGGTCTTGCGGCTGTGCATCTGCATCAACGCGTCGCTGCTGATCGTGCTGCCAGTGGCGAGAATGTCCATGGTCTGTCCGCCGGCCATGCCGTCGGCGCCCGATGCCCGCGCCAGCAGCGCGCACAGCCGGGCCTGCAGCGCCGGCGCCATACCGTGGTCGGGAGTGAGCACTTCGTAGGCCAGCGCCTGCAGCGCGTCTCCGGCCAGAAGCGCAAGTGCCTCACCAAAGCGCACATGGGTGGTCGGCTGGCCGCGGCGCAGCACATCGTCGTCCATGCAGGGCAGATCGTCATGCACCAGAGAGTAGGCGTGCACCAGCTCCACCGCGCAGGCGGCGCGGTCCAGCGCCTGGGGGTCGGCCTGAACGCACTCCCCTGCGGCCCACACCAGCAGCGGACGCACCCGCTTGCCCCCTTGCGCCGCGGCATAGTGCATGGCTTGGTGCAGTTGCGGCACCAACGGATGTGCTTGTGGCACAAAGCGGGCAATCAGTTCCTGCGCCCTGGCCTGATGCTGGCGCACCCACTCATCGAACGGCAGCGCAGCGACTGCGGGCGGCGCTTCGCTGCGCGCCTGCTGCAAAGTTTCAGGCACGGTCCTCCTCCGCACCCGACCCAACGTGCAAGGGCTCGAGCTGGTCACCGTCGAGCACCTGCACCTGTTGCTCCACCGCCTGCAGCTTGTTGCGGCAGAACTGCAGCAGCAGATTGCCCCTCTTGTAGGCCGCCAGGGTGTCGTCGAGGCTGAGCTGTCCTGCCTCCATGGCCTGCACGATGCGTTCGAGCTCGGCCAGCGCCTCCTCGTAACTGGCTGGGGGGGCATCGGGCTGACGGGCGGATCTGGCGGCGGGCATGGGCTCTGGCTGCAGCGCACGCGCGGCATCGCGAGGGCGCTGGGAAATGGAGTAGGCAAGTCAGGCATTTTAGGCGCGTCAGAGGGTTTTGCCGTCACAGACGGGGGCTACAATCCGCAACTCTTGTCCGGGTAATTTTTTGACGCATTTTGGAGGTGCACCCCGATCATGTCCGATCTGAGCATTCGTCTGTCGCAGGATCATCTGCAGCTGCCGGTCTCGGCCTACTTCGACGAAGACCTGTTCAAACTGGAGCTGGAACAAATCTTCCGCCCCGGGCCGCGCTACCTCGGACACGAGCTCACGGTGCCCAAGATCGGCGACTACGCCGCCCTCGCACAGGAGGGTGAAGGCCGGGTGCTGGTGCACACCAGTGACGGCATCGAACTGCTATCCAACGTTTGCCGCCACCGCCAGGCGGTGATGCTGCGCGGCATGGGCAGCACCGGCAAGAACATCGTCTGTCCGCTGCACCGCTGGACCTACGGCCTAGACGGCCAGCTCATCGGCGCGCCGCATTTCGACCAGGACCCCTGCCTGCACCTGCAGAAATACCCGCTGCAGCGCTGGAACGGCATGCTGTTCGAGGACAACGGCTATCCCGTGGCGCAGACCATGCAGCAGCTCGCGGTGCTCAAGGAGTTCGACTTCACCGGTTTCGTGCACGACCACACCGAAATGCACGTTTGCAACTACAACTGGAAGACCTTCATCGAGGTGTATCTGGAGGACTACCACGTCGTGCCGTTCCACCCGGGCCTGGGCAAGTTCGTCGATTGCAGCGTGCTGCAGTGGCAGTTCGCCCCCGAATGGAGCGTGCAGACCGTGGGCGTGTACGAAGGACTGCAGAATCCTGGCAGCGCGGTCTACAGCAAGTGGCATCAGGCGGTGCTGAACTTCCGCTCCGACAAAAAGCTGCCCGAACACGGCGCGATCTGGCTCACCCTCTACCCCAACATCATGCTGGAGTGGTACCCGCACGTGCTCGTCATCTCGACCCTGTTCCCACTCGGACCGCAAAAAACCCTGAATATGGTGGAGTTTTTCTACCCCGAGGAAATCGCTGCGTTCGAGCGCGAGTTCATCATGGCCGAGCGCGCCGCCTACATGGAAACCTGCGCCGAGGACGACGAAATCGCCGAGCGCATGGATGCCGGGCGCAAGGCGCTGTTCGAGCGTGGCGACGACCAGCACGGCCCATACCAGTCGCCAATGGAAGACGGCATGCGGCATTTCCACGCCTGGTACCGCAACAAACTGCAGGTGCCGGCCTGACCCCACCGCGTCCTGCACAATCCATGCCCGCCCGCTACACCACGCTGATTTCCGCGGCTGAACTGCTGCGCCTGCCTGATGCCTTCGTGGTCGATTGCAGCCACGATCTGGCCGATCCCCAGGCCGGAGAGCGGCACTACGCCAGCGGGCACATCCCCGGGGCGCTGTTCCTGCACCTCGACCGCGATCTGTCGGCACCGACGAACGGGCGCAACGGCCGGCATCCGCTGCCCGACCCACAGGCCTTTGCCCAACGCCTGGCCCAACTGGGGCTGAACCAGGATCAACAGGTCGTCGCCTACGACCGCGCGGGCGGAAGTTTTGCCGTGCGGTTGTGGTGGATGCTGCGCTGGCTCGGGCATGACGCGGTGGCCGTGCTCGACGGCGGCTGGCAGGCCTGGGTCGCCGCAGGCGGTGCCAGCCAGAGTGTTGCGCCGACACCGCGGCTGCCCGGCAGTTTCGTCCGCCGCCCCGCGCTGGCTGGCACGGTATCGGCAGAGGACGTCTCGGACAACCTTCGCACCCAAAGCAAGCTGTTGCTCGACGCGCGCGCGCCCGAGCGGTTCGCTGGCGAGGTCGAACCGCTCGATCCGGTGGCCGGGCACATTCCCGGTGCGAAAAACCGTTTCTTTCAGACCAATCTGCAGCCCGACGGCACGTTCAAGTCGCGCCAGCAGCTGCGCGAGGAGTTCACCGCCCTGCTCGAGGACTGGGACCCGCGCGACGTGATTCACCACTGCGGCTCCGGTGTCTCGGGCTGCCACAATCTGCTGGCGATGATGCACGCCGGACTCGACGGCAGTCTGCTCTACCCCGGCTCGTGGAGCGAATGGTGCGCTGATCCATCCCGCCCCGTGGCCAAGGGGCGCGGCTGAGCTCTGCGTTTGATCTGCCGCAAGCCTAGCGATACATTGCGGGAGCAGCATATGGGCGTGGCGACGGGTGACCGGCCACGATCCAGTTTCCCACACGCAACGGAGCTCACCATGTACAAGAAAATTCTTGCCCCCACCGACGGTTCGGAAACCGCAGCCAAGGTCATCCCGCACGCAGTCGAACTGGCCAAGAGTTGCGGCGCAACCGTGATCGGACTCAACGTCACCGACCCCTACCCCTATTCCGGCCTGGCGGAATCAGTGCCGATCACCGCAGACCAATACCGCGTGCATGTCAACAAACTGGCAGAAGACGCACTCAAGCCGCTGCAGGATGCCTGCAAGGCCGCCGGCGTGAACTTCGAGCCGGTGATCGCCGAGGACATCCACCCGTGGAAAGCCATGCTCGACGTGGCCAAGGATCGCGGCTGCGATCTAGTGGTCATCGCCTCGCACGGCCGCCGCGGCGTGCAGGCGCTGCTGCTCGGCAGTGAAACCCAGAAGCTGCTGACCCACTCGACCATTCCGGTCTTGGTGCTGCGCTGATTCACCCCGCTGGGGCAGCTGTTCCACGCCCCGGCGGCAACACCCTCAAAACCGGAGCACTCCCATGTTCAACCACATTCTGCTGTCCACCGACGGTTCCGATCTGTCGGAAAAAGCCCTGCCTTACGCCATCGAACTCGCCAAAAAATTCGACTCCAAGATCACTGTCGCCTCAGTCATCGACCTGTATCCCTACATTGGTGCGATCGAGGTCATGCCGGTTGGCATGGATCAATGGCAGGAGGAAGTGCGCAAGCAGGCCAACAGCGCACTGCAGCGCATGCGCGACCAGTTGCAAGCCGCCGGACTGCGCTGCGACACGGTCGTGGAGGAAGACGCACAGGCTTGGCGCGGGTTGCTTGCCGTGGCCGAAAAGCAAGGCTGCGACAGCATCATCATCGCCTCGCATGGGCGTGGCGGCCTCAGTTCGGCCATGCTGGGCAGCCAGACTGCGCGCGTGCTGTCGCACTCCAAGTTGCCGGTGCTCGTGGTGCGCTGAACATGGCCTTGCATCAGGCCGCGACCTGATGCTGCCGCAACCAGGCCAGGGCCCGGTTCCAGCCGTCCTGCGCATCCTTGGCGTTGTAGCTCGGCCGGTAGTCGGCATGAAAGCCGTGTCCGGCATCGGGATAGACCACGATCTGCGAGGCCCTGGCTGCGGGGCTCCCTAGTGCGAGCGCCTTGCGCATCTGCTCGACCGACTCGAGCGGAATGCCTTGGTCTTTGCCGCCATACAGCCCCAGCACCGGCGCCTTGAGGTCTTTGGCAATGTCCACTGGATTGGTCGGAGTCAGCGCAGACGGCGTGCCGGTCAGCCGCCCATACCATGCCACCCCTGCCTGCACCGGGGCGTGCGCACAATACAGCCAGACGATGCGCCCACCCCAGCAGAACCCGGTGATGCCCACATGACCGGCCTTGCCGCCGTTCGCGCCGGCCCAGCTGCGGCAGGCGTCCAGGTCTTGCATCACCTGCGCGTCGGGCACCTTAGAAATCACATTGCTCATGACCTCGGCAATGGTGCCATAGGCCATAGGGTCGCCCTGACGCACAAACAGATCGGGCGCGAGCGCCAGATAGCCTTGATGCGCCAGTCGCCGTGCGACGTCGGCAATGTATTCGTGCACACCAAAGATCTCGGACACCACCAGCACCACCGGCAGATCGCTCTTGCCCTTGGGCTGGGCGCGGTAGACCGGGATTTTCTGCCCGCCCGACTCGATCTGCACCTCGCCTGCCAGCAGACCGTCGGCCGAGGTGTGGATCGCGGTCTGCGCCACCACCTGCCCCGCAGCTGCAGCAAAGCCCACACCCAGTGCAGACCGCACGAAGTCGCGCCGCGACAGTGCACCATCCGCTCTCCCCGGGGTCAGACTGATGAACTCCGCATCCAAATCCTTGTTCCACATCACTGCCTCGCAAGTTTGCAATTGTGAGTGGATGTTACAGCGCGTTTGCCCTGCGCGCAGCGGGGTCAATCGGTGTGGTCCGTTGCCTGCGCATCCTGCACGCATTGCGCCAGCAGCGCGGCGATGCCCGCCTTGCCCAACCGACGCATGGTGGCGATATTGGTCTGGTAGATCGCCTCGGGCTCGGGAAACGCGGCCACGGCGCGGTCGATGCTGGCTTCGCGGATGAGGTGCAGCATCGGGAACGGCGAGCGGTTGGTCGCGTTGCTCACGTCTGCAGCCCGGGTGCCAGCGAAGCGGTACTGCGGATGAAAGCTGGCGATCTGTAGCACCCCGCGCAGCCCGAGCGCATCCACCGCAGCCTCGGCCTGGTCGAGAAACGCGTTGTACTGGGCAAAATCGGTGAGCACCTGCGGATGGATCAGCAGCGTGGTTTCCGTCACTTCGATCGGCGTATCGGCCAACAGCCGCAGCTCTGCACACAACGCCTGCAGCAAGTCCTGCGGCGTGGTGGCGTCGCTGTGGACATAGCGGATGCGCCCCTTGACCTGCGGCGCCTTGGCAAACGGACACAGGTTGAGTCCGATCACCACCCGATCGACCCACGCGCGGGTCAACGCCACTGCCTGCTCTGCGGACACCGTCGCAATGTTCACGTCACCTGCCCTATGCGTTGCCGGAGCGTGTCGAGCGCCCAGAGCATGCCCGATCACTGCCCCGGTACTTTGCCCTCGACCCCCTTCACATAAAACGAAATGCCATGCAGAAACTGGTCGTCGGCGACCTTACCGGCGGGCAGCACGGTCTTGCCGGTCGAGTCGACGATCGGGCCCTTCCAGATAGCAAGCGTTCCGTTCTTCAGACCGGCTTCGCGCTCCATCACGATCTTTTTCAGCGCCTCGGGCACGACCGGGCTGATGTCCTGCAACGCGATGGTGTCGTGCTTCATGCCCCACCAGTATTGCGCGGGTTTCCAGGTACCTTTGAGCACCTGGTCGGTGAGCATTTCATA
>JBMFIE010000080.1:0-8883 GCA_049976465.1 Thiomonas sp.
AGATCATCGTCAGGCTGATGTAAATCAAGGCTGACCCTCCGAACATCCCTATCTTGTCACTCGCCGACGTCGTGGTGTCGCGCAGTGGATTTTCCGCAAGTCCTGATGCGACATTTCCGTACAACTCGCGCAAATCGTTACATCCGTTCTGACGATATTTAGAGGAGACCACACTATGACCGCACAGAACACTCCCTCAGTTTCACCCGAGCAACGTCATCTGATGATTGCAGAAGCGGCTTTCTTCCATGCCGAGCATAACGGCTTCCAGGGCGATCCGCTGGCCGACTGGCTCGCTGCCGAGGCCGAGATCGACTCCGTGCTGAAGCAGGAGCAGCAAGCCCCAGTTGACGCACCCAAAAAAACCTGAGGCGGATTTTCGCCCGCTGCGGAATCAGCCCAAAACGAATGGCTGATCCAGCGCGGGCGCTACGGCATTACGCGGCTGACCACGCAGATGCCATAGCGCCCTTTTTCCCGCTGTGCCGCAGTTTGGCGCAGCGTTGTTCCAGAACACCGCAATGAACCCCTACCCACACGCCGCCACGCTCGATCTTCCAACTCAAATCAAGGGGCTGATCGACCTTGCGCTCGATCTGCGGTGGAGTTGGAGCCATTCCAGCGACATCCTGTGGCGCACCATCGACCCGGATCTGTGGGACAAGACCGTCAACCCCTGGCTGATTCTCCAGACCGTCTCGACGCAGCGCTTGCGTGAATTGGCCGCGGATGCCGATTTCGTTACCGAGCTGAACCGGCAACTCGACATCCGCGCGCAGAGCCTGAGCGGCCCGACCTGGTTCGATACGCTTGCCGACCGTGCCGACTTGGAGCGGGTGGCGTACTTCAGCATGGAATTCGGTCTGGCCGACGCGCTGCCGATCTACTCGGGCGGTCTGGGCATTCTCGCAGGCGACACGATCAAGACCGCCAGCGATCTCGGTGTGCCAATGATCGGCGTCGGCCTGCTTTACCAGCAAGGCTATTTCCGCCAGGTGCTCGACGACGCCGGTCACCAGCTCGCCTACTACCCCTACAACAGCCCGGCCCTGCTGCCGGTCTCGCCGCTGCGCGATGCCGAGGGCGAGTGGCTGCATGTCAACGTCGAGCTTCCCGGTCGGCAACTCTGCCTGCGCTGCTGGGAAGTGGTCGCGGGCCGCGTGCGGCTGCTGCTGCTCGACGCCAACGGCCCGAGCAATCACGCGCGCGACCGCGGTATCACCGGCGCGCTGTATGGTGGCGATGATGAAACCCGACTGCAGCAGGAAATCGCGCTGGGAATCGGCGGCTGGCGCATGCTCGACAAGCTGGGGCTGCGGCCCAGTGTGTGCCATCTGAATGAGGGGCATGCTGCGCTCGTGGTGTTCGAGCGCGCCGCCGAGCTGATGCGAACTCAGGGCCTTGACTTTCCCACCGCGCTGCGCGCCAGCCGCGCTGGCAATCTGTTCACCACCCACACGCCTGTGGCTGCGGCGTTCGACCGGTTTTCGCCATTGCTGATGCAGAAATATCTTGCGCCGCTGGCGGCGAACTGGGGCGTCGAAGTCGACACCCTGCTCTGCCTCGGCCGCGAACAACCGCAGGATGCCGCCGAACCATTCAACATGGCCTGGCTTGCGCTGCGCGGCAGCGGTGCGATCAACGGCGTGTCAAGGCTGCACGGTGCGGTGTCACGCGCGCTGTTTGCACCTCTATTTGCACGCTGGCCGCTGGCCGAGGTTCCAGTCGGGCATGTGACCAACGGCGTGCACACACCGAGTTGGGATTCGCAACAGGCCGATGCCCTGTGGACCCAGGCCTGCGGCAAGGCGCGCTGGAGCGGCGATCTGACCGATGTCGAGCCGAGGATCGCGGCGCTCGATGACGAGACGCTGTGGGAATTCCGCGCGACGCAGCGCCGCCATCTGGTCGATGCGGTGCGGCGGCATCGCACCCGTCAAGCTGCCGCGCATGGCGAAGACCCCCAGCGCAGCGCAGCGTTCAACCGGCTGATCGACCCCAACACCCTCACGCTGGGTTTTGCCCGGCGCTTCACCGCGTACAAGCGCAACAACCTGCTTCTGCACCAGCCCGACCGCCTGCTGCGTCTGCTCGCCAACCCGCAGCAGCCAGTTCAACTCCTGCTGGCCGGCATGGCGCATCCGCGCGACACCGAGGGGCAGGCCATGATCCAGCAGTGGGTCGAGTTCATCGACCGCGCCGATCTGCCACCCGGACGTGTGGTGTTCATCGAGGACTACGACATGGCGGTGGCCGCCGATCTGGTGCAGGGTGTGGACGTGTGGATCAACACCCCTCGCCGGCCGTGGGAGGCCAGTGGCACCAGCGGCATGAAGGTGTTGGTCAACGGTGGCATCAACCTGTCCGAGCTCGACGGCTGGTGGGCCGAGGCCTACGCACCCGAGGTCGGCTGGGCACTGGGCGATGGATGCGATCACGGCACGGCCCCCGAATGGGACGCCGCAGAAGCCGAAGCGCTCTACCGCCTGCTGGAGCGCGAGGTTATCCCGGCGTTTTACGACCGGGACGCGACCGGTCTGCCGCGTCGCTGGATTGCCCGGGTGCGGCAGAGCATGGCGCGACTCACTCCGGCGTACTCGACCAACCGCATGCTGCGCGAGTATGTCTTGCAGTATTACCTGCCGCGTGCCCGCGCACTCGCCGCACGGCTGGCCGACAACGGCGCTCCGGCGCGGCGGCTGGAACAGCAGATCCAGCGACTGCGCAGGCACTGGCCAGCGTTGCGCATCGGTGCGCACAGCATGGTCGCAGGCGATGACGCTCTGGAGGTTCAGGCGCAGGTCTTCCTCGACGATCTGAACCCGGACGATGTCGATGTGCAACTCTACGCCGACCCGCCCGCGCCCGACGCGCCGGCCGAGCGCCACAGCCTGCAGCGCGTCCGTCCTCTGCCGGGGGCGACCGGCGGCCATCACTTCAGCGCGCGTATCGTCACGCCACGTCCGCCACAGCAATACACCCTGCGCATCGTGCCCCGTCTGGATCTGGCCGAGGTGCCGCTCGATGTCGACTGCATTCTGTGGGCCGACTGAATCCCCCTGCTCTGGAGACCCTGATGCCCATGCCCCAAGTCGTCCCTGCTGACGTGCCCGAACGCGAACGCGCCCGCTATCTCGCCAATCTGCACCGCGCCACACAGGGCAGCGGACGGCTGATGCTCATGGCGGGCGACCAGAAGGTCGAGCATTTGAACGATGACTTCGTCGGGGACCATGTGGCCGCAGACGACGGTGATCCAGCGCATCTGTTTCGCATCGCTTCGGCGGCACGCATCGGCGCCTTCGCCACCCAGCTCGGGTTGATTGCCCGCTACGCTGGCGACCATCGCGACGTGCCATACGTGGTCAAGCTCAACGCCAAAACCCACCTCTTGCCAGTCGGCAGCGTCGATCCCTTGAGCCGTCAGTGGCACACCGTCGAGCAGGTGGTGCGGCTGCGCGACGGCGCCGGGCTGAACATCGTCGGCATCGGCTACACCATTTACCCGGGAAGCACCTTCGAGGCCGAGATGCTCGTCGAGGCAGCCCGTGCGGTGTTCGAGGCGCACCAGCATGGCCTGCTCGCAATCCTCTGGGCCTACCCGCGCGGCAAATCCGTGTCGGATGAGCGTGACCCCCACCTGATCGCCGGGGTCGCCGGACTTGCCGCCTGCCTCGGGGCAGATTTTGTCAAGGTCAACGCGCCACACGGCGGGCCGCAGGCGCTGCGCGAGGCGGTGCGTGCTGCCGGCCGCACCGGGCTGGTGTGCGCCGGTGGCAGCGAACGGGGTGCAGAGGCGTTTCTTGCCGAATTGCACGCGCAAATCAACCAGGCCGGCGCCGCAGGCAGCGCGACCGGCCGCAATATCCACCAACGCCCGCTGGTCGAGGCAGTGCGCCTGTGCAATGCCATCACCGCCATCGACTGCGACGGTGCCAGTCTCGATGACGCGCTGCGCATCCTGCATGGCAGTTGAGTCATATTTGCCGTCGCACAATCGGGCGGCGAACACCCCACCCAGCAAGGAGCTTCAATGCAGACCCTGATCAGCGCACTGACCGCCCGCGAAATTCTCGACTCGCGCGGCAATCCCACGGTCGAGGTCGATTGCGTGCTCTCGGGCGGCCTCAGGGCACGCGCTGCAGTGCCGTCGGGCGCGTCGACCGGATCGCGCGAAGCAGTCGAACTGCGCGACGGTGACGCCAAGCGCTTTGGCGGCAAGGGCGTTCGCCAGGCTGTCGACAACGTCAATACCGTGATCGCGCCGCAACTGCTTGGCCGCGACGCACGCGATCAGGCAGCGATCGACGCCGCGATGATCGCGCTCGACGGCACCGAGAACAAATCACACCTGGGTGCCAACGCCATTCTCGGCGTCTCGCTGGCGGTTGCGCGCGCTGCGGCGATGGCGTGCGACTTACCGCTTTACCGCTATCTCGGCGGCCCGGCGGCCACGCGCTTGCCGGTGCCGCACATGAACATCCTCAACGGCGGCGTGCACGCGCACTGGCAGGGCGCGGATTTTCAGGAATACATGATCGCGCCGTTTGGCGCACCGACGTTCTGCGAAGCCGTGCAATGGGGCGCGCAGATCTACCACGCGCTGCAGTCCATCCTGCAAGCCAAGGGGCTGTCCGTCGGCGTCGGCGACGAGGGCGGTTTTGCCCCTCAGGTCAAGTCAAACGAACAACCGCTCGAACTCATCGCGCAGGCGATCGAACAAGCGGGGCTGAAGCCGGGCGCAGACGTGGCGATCGCGATCGACCCGGCGTCCAGCGAGTTTTTCTCGGACGGCCACTACCAACTGCGCAGCGAAGGCCGCCGTCTCGACGCGGCTGAGATGGTCGACTACTACACCCGGCTGGTGCAGGCGCACCCCATCGTCCTGCTCGAAGATGGCATGGCCGAAGACGACTGGGCGGGGTGGAAACAACTCAACGCGGCGCTGGGCGCGCGCATCGAACTGGTCGGCGACGATATTTTTTGCACCAACCCGACGATCATCGCCCGCGGCATCGCCGAGAACATCGCGAACGCCGTACTGATCAAACTCAACCAGATCGGCACGCTGACCGAAACGATTGCCGCCACCCGCCTGGCGCGTGACCACGGCTGGGGCGCGTTCGTCTCGCACCGTTCGGGCGAGACGGTCGACAGCTTCATCGCCGACTTGACCGTCGCGCTCGACACCGGACATTTGAAGACTGGCGCGCCCGCGCGCGGCGAGCGGGTTGAGAAATACAACCAGCTCATGCGCATCGAGCAAGAACTCGGCAGCGCCGCCCACTATGCCGGGCGCGGCGCCTATGTGCGGCCGCCACGCGACTGAGGCCCCAGCGCTGCGCATCGGCCGACACCATGACAGTCAAGCGCGTGATCCTGTTCAGCGCGCGGCCTTACGACCGCCGCTTTTTCGACGAGGCACTTGCCCAAGCGCGCGCGGCGCAAGCGGACTGGCAACTCGATTGGCAATATTGCGACGCACAGCTTGCGCCGCGCACCGCAGCTCTCGCCGCTAGTTTTGACGCCGTTTGCGCCTTCGTCAACGACGATCTGCGCGCGGCCACGCTCGCAGCGCTGGCAGCTGTCGGCGTGCGGCTTGTGCTGCTGCGCTGCACGGGATACAACAACGTCGACCTGCTGGCTGCACAGCGCGTGGGCATCGCGGTCATGCGGGTGCGAGACTACTCGCCGCACAGCGTTGCGGAATTCACGGTTGGATTGATGCTGAGCCTCAACCGAAAGATCCACCGTGCGTATCACCGTGTGCGCGACGGCAATTTTTTGCTCGACGGGTTGCTCGGTTTCGACTTGCACGGCAAAACCGTGGGCATCATCGGCACCGGACGCATCGGTGCGGTGCTTGCGCGCATTCTGCACGGCTTTGGCTGCACCTTGCTTGCGCTCGACCCGGTGCCAAGCGATGCGGTGCTCGCTCTGGGCGCGCGCTATGTCGCGCTGCCCGAGTTGCTGGCGCAGGCCGACATCATCAGCCTGCACGCGCCGCTCACCCCGCAAACCCGCCACCTCATCGATGCAGAGGCGCTTGCGGCGATCAAGCCCGGCGCGATCCTGGTCAACACCTCGCGCGGTGCGCTGGTCGAGGCCAAGGCGTTGATTGGCGCGCTCAAGGACGGGAGGCTCGGCGGCGTCGCGCTCGACGTTTACGAGGAGGAAGACGATCTGTATTTTCGCGATCTTTCCGACGAAGTCATCGCAGACGACGTGTTCGAGCGCCTGCTCACCTTTCCGAATGTGCTGATCACCGCACACCAGGCGTACTTCACTGTCGAAGCGCTGCGCACCATTGCGCGTACCACGCTGGCCAATTTGCACGATTTCACCGTGGGTGCGGCCAGCCCCAATCTGCTGCGGGCCGACACGGGACCCCAGTGACGTTTTCATCTCGAGAGGATTACCAATGGATGAACAGAAAGTGGATGTGTTGATCGTCGGCGGCGGCCCAGGTGGCACCCCCGCAGCAATGGCGTTGGCGCAGGCCGGCAAACGGGTGCTGTTGGTCGAGGCTGGCCGGGGCCTGGGCGGCACCTGCCTGTTCGAAGGCTGCATTCCGTCGAAAATTTTTCGCGAAACCGCGGCGCGGCGCAACGCGCTGGCGCATGCCGCCGAGTTCGGTCTGCTGACAGCAGGCAGCGCGCCTGCGGTCGACTGGGCGCAGGTGCAAGCGCGCAAACACGCTATTCTGTCGGGCCGGGCACAAGGCGCGCTGGCCAAGGCGAAAACGCTGCCGACGCTGGAGGTGGTATTCGGCCGCGCCCGGCTGACCGGGCCGCGCAGCGCACTCGTTGAGTCGACCGGGCAGCGGCGCTCGGTGCGGTTCGATGCGGCCATTCTCGCCACCGGCTCGGTGAGCACGCGGCTGTCGATCCCCGGCGCCGACGGCCCTGGTGTGCTCGACTCCAGCAGCCTGATCGAGATCGGTTTCGTGCCGCAATCGCTGGCGCTGATTGGCGGCGGGCCGATCGGCGTCGAAATGGCGCAGATTTTTTCCATGCTTGGAAGCCGTGTCACGCTGCTCGAAGCGGCGCCGCGCATTCTCGGCCCGGTCGATGCCGCGCTGGCCGATTTGCTCGCGCAGCGCCTTGCCGCAGGCGGCATCGACGTCCACACCGGCGTTGCGGTGCAGGGCATCGAAGGCGGCGAGGCGATGCATATCGTGCGCTTTTCGCACGGCGGCCAACTGCAACAGGTGCAGGCGCAAGTGGTGGCGATCGTCGCCGGGCGGCATCCCAACGTTGACGGACTGGGACTGGAAACGACGCGCGTCCTGTTCGATGCACACGGCGTCAAGGTCGATGCCACGCTGCAAACCGATGAGCCGGGCATTTACGCCACGGGCGATCTGGTCGGGCAGCCGATGTTTGCGCACTGGGCGACAGCGCAGGCGCTGTCGGTCGCACGCCATTTACTCGGCGCACCGCCGGATTTCCCGCGCCCCGAGCACAACAGCGCGGTGATTTTTTCTTCGCCCGAACTGGGGATGGTCGGCTTGACCGAAGATGCGGCGCGCGCTGCTGGACTCGACGTGGCGGTCGCCGACTACGACTACCGAGGAGATGCCCGCGCGCAAATCAGCGGTGACCCGTTTGGCCGCTTGCGACTGGTATGGCGACGTGACGACCAGCGCATCGTCGGCGTGCATGTGCTGGTCGAAGGCGCAGCCGACCTGATGGGCGAGGCGGCGCTCGCCGTGCGCTTTGGGTTGACCATCGATCAGCTCGCCGCGGCGATCCACCCTCACCCCACGCTCACCGAGGCATTCGGCCTGGCGGCACAGACCGCGCGGAGGTGAGAGTGCCAGTTGGCAATCAGGCTGCCAGCCGACCCTCCTGTGGCGCGGTCTCGTGGTTCACGTCGGCACGCAGCAGACCAAATAACCGCATGTCGTGAAACTCGCCCTTCCAGAACGCGAACTGCCGAAGGAGCGCCTCGTCTCGGAAACCGAGTGTGGTGAGCAGCCGCGCAGAGCGCGTATTCCCCCCGGCGACCAGAGCATTGATCCGGTTGAGATCCTTGACGACAAAACCATAGGCGATCACGGCCATCGCGGCCTCGCGCATCAACCCCTGTCCCTAGTAGGGCCGTGCCAGGTCGTACCCGAAGGACGCCATGCGGGTTTGTTGCTCCCACATGAACAATCCGCAAGTGCCGATGAGGTCTTGATTCGCGGGATCGATGAGCGCAAACCGGTCGTGGTGTTGCAGGAAAAATTGCAGGATGCTCTCGGCCTGGGCCAAGCTCGACGGGACGTCGAGTTCGTAATAGCGGGTCACTTCGGGATCGCCATAAATGCGCAGCAGACCGGGTGCATCGCCACCACCCAGCGGGCGCAGCACGAGGCGCGGAGTACGCAATACCCGCTGCTGCAGATCGAAACTGAAGGCCACGGGCCTTGCTCCCGACGTCTGAACCAGAGGCCGATAGTCAGGCGCTGACGTTGATGCTGGAGCCGCTGGGGTTGCCCAGTGCGCTTTCGACGTTTTGCAGGCTCTGGATCAATTGGGCAAATGCGGTCTGCAATGGCGAGGTCGATCCGGTGGATGAGATGGAGCCCGACACACTGGACGATGTGCTCAGGCTGTTGAGCAGGGAGTCAAGCACACTGCCACTTGACGTCCCACTGGAAGAGGATGACGACGAAGAGGCACCGAGCAACGCACCAATGCCGCCGCCGTGATGGCCGCCATGCCCGCCATGATGACCCGCGTCCTGCGCCGACTGCATCTGCGACTGGATTTGCTGATACGCGCTTTGCGCCGCCGACAGGTTGCCCGACTGGAGGTCCGAGGCCAGTGTGGCCATGCCAGATGCCACCGCGCTTGATCCCGTGCTGCTGTTCGCTCCTTGCAAGGACACGATGGA
>JBMFIE010000081.1:0-8738 GCA_049976465.1 Thiomonas sp.
GACATCTGTCCGGCTGCGCTGCAGGTGATGGCGCAGGCCCTGCAAGACCTCGGCGACAAGGCGCGCGATGTGCAGTTCCTGTTCGTCACCGTCGATCCCGAGCGCGACACGCCGGCAATTCTCAAGGCCTATGTCACCCACTTCAACCCGACCTTCCTGGCGCTGACCGGCACGCCAGCGCAGATCGACCAGACCGCGAAGGACTTCAAGGTGTATTACAAAAAAGTGCCGGGCAAGACGCCTGGCTCTTACACCATGGATCACACGGCGGGGTTCTATGTGTTCGACCCGAAGGGCAGGATTCGGCTGTTCGAGCGCGAAGGGGTCAGTGCGGCCGATCTGGCGCAAGACCTCAAGGCTTTGATCGACGGGCACTGAACCACGCCCTGGCCTGCTGCCGGTGTTCAGCCGGTCGCCTGCGATGTCGTCCTCCATCGGCCCGTCCTATATCGGCCGCTTTGCACCTTCGCCCACCGGGCCCTTGCATGCGGGGTCGCTGGTTGCCGCGCTGGCATCCTGGCTCGATGCCCGGGCGCACCAGGGGCTGTGGCTGGTGCGGATCGAGGATCTCGATTTCACCCGTAATCGACCGGGGGCCGACCGGCTGATCTTGCAGCAACTTGCCGGTTGTGGACTGCGCCCGGACCAATCGCCAATGTGGCAGTCGCAGCGCACCGCGGCCTACCAGCAGGCGCTGCAAATGCTGGTGGAGTCCGGCCATGCTTACCCTTGCGCCTGCTCACGCAGCGAAATCCTGGCGGAGCTTGCACGTCAAGGATGTTTGCCCAGCCGCGGGCAGGAGCCGGTCTATCCCGGCACCTGCCGCGCGGGGCTAAAAGGGCGTGCACCGCGTGCCTGGCGAGTGCGCCTGCCGGATGATGCGGATCAGCCGCTGCGCTGGACGGACCGACGGCTTGGCGCGCAGTCTCAGGTGCTCAGCCGGGATGTCGGCGATTTCGTGCTCAAGCGGGCTGACGGCGCCTGGGCGTACCAGCTCGCCGTGGTGGTGGACGATGCGGCGCAGGGCGTCACCGACGTGGTGCGCGGCGAGGATCTGGCCAGTTCCACCGCACGGCAGATTGCGCTGCAGCGGCTGCTGGGCTTGCCCACGCCGCGCTATCTGCACGCCCCGCTGGTGCGCGACGCGCGGGGGGAGAAGCTCTCCAAGCATCTTGGCGCGCAGGCGTTCCAGCCGGGGATCGACAGTGTGCTGGCGGCGCTGCGAGTGCTCGGGCTGGAGTTGCAGGCCGAGACCTTGCCCGAGCTGCTGGCGCAAGCGGTGCAGGCGTGGCGTGCGCGCTGGGTTACAGCGCCGCCAGGCGCGTGAGCGCAGCGTCGAGTGTGGCGTCCTGCTTGGCAAAGCAAAACCGCACCACGCCGCGCTGCCTGCCGTCGGGCTCGAAGGCCGACAGCGGAATCGCCGCCACACCGACCTGCTCGGTCAGCCAGCGGCAGAAAGCGGTATCGGGCAGGTCGCTGATGGCGGCATACCGCACGCACTGGAAATAGCTGCCGCTGCAAGGCAACGGCTCGAAGCGGGTCGCGGCCAGTCCAGCGCGGAAACGATCGCGCTTGGCTTGGTAGAACGCCGGAAGCTCGCGGTAAGGCGCCGGATCGGCAAGATAGGCAGCCAGGCCGTGCTGCGTCGGGGTGTTGACCGTGAACACGTTGAACTGATGGACCTTGCGGAACTCCGCGGTGAATGCCGCAGGCGCAGCCACGCTGCCGACCTTCCAGCCGGTGACATGAAAGGTCTTGCCAAAGCTCGACACGACGAAGGCGCGCGCGGCCAGTCCCGCAAAGCGCGAGGCGCTCTGGTGCTGGGCGCCGTCGAACACCATGTGCTCGTAAACCTCGTCGGAGATGAGCACGATGTCGGTCGGTGCCAGCAGGGCTTCGAGCTGGCGCATGTCATCTGCGCTCCACACCGTGCCGCTGGGGTTGTGCGGGCTGTTGATCAGCAGTGCCCGGGTGCGCGGGGTGATGGCAGCGGCAATCGCGGCAAAGTCTGGGCCGAAATCGGCGCGCAGCGGCACGGTGCGCGCCACGCCGCCGCACAGCGCGATATTGGGCAGGTAGCTGTCGTAGCAGGGGGTGAGCACGATCACTTCGTCGCCCGGGTGAACCACGGCCAGCAACGCGGTGAAAATGGCCTGCGTTGCCCCAGCGGTGATGGTGATCTCGGTCTCGGCGTCGTAGCGGTGGCCATATAGCGCGGCGATCTTGTCCGCCACTGCCTGCCGCAGCGCCCCAACCCCGGCCATCGGCGGATATTGATTGGCGCCGCTGCGCATCGCGGCGTTCACCGCGTCGATCAATTTGGGATCGCAGGCAAAGTCGGGAAAGCCCTGACCGAGATTGATCGCGCCGTGCTGCTGCGCCAGCGCCGACATCACGGTGAAAATGGTGGTGCCGACCTGCGGCAGGCGCGATACGAGTGCGGGAGTGCGGGGCGACATGGGCAAAGCGGGTCAGATCGAGAACACATCCTGCTCACCGAGTTCGCCGCGCAGGGTTTGCTCGACCAGCTTGCGCGGCAGACGGGGCGAGATCAGCTCGGTGAACAGGAACACGAAACTGCGCTGCAGCACGCCAGGCTTGAACGCCACGCGGGTGAGCTGCTGGCCGAACAGATGACCCGCGGGCAGGCTGTGCAGGGCGGTGTCGCGCTCGGGGGAAACGGCCATTTCGGCAATCAAGCCTACGCCCAGACCGAGTTCGACATAGGTCTTGAGCACGTCGGAGTCGAGTGCGTCGAGCACAATCCGCGGCTGCAGCCCGGCCTGCGCGAAGGCCGCTTCGATCTGGCGGCGCCCGGCAAACGCCGGCTCGTAGGTGACCAGTGGGTAAGTGGCCAGCTCGGCCAGGGTCAGCTCCGCGCGCTCGCACAGAGGATGGCCATGTGGGACCACGGCCAGATGCTGCCAACTGTAGCAGGGCAGGGTCAGCAGATCGGGGGCGTCCTGCAGCGACTCGCTCGCCAGCCCGAGGTCGGCGCGCTCCTCGCGCACCGCCTGCGCCACCTGCTCAGGCGTGCCCTGGATGAGCTTGACCTGCACCGCGGGCATGCGACGGCGGAACTCGGCGATCACCCACGGCAGCTTGTAGCGCGCCTGGGTGTGCGTGGCCGCCACCGTCAGCTCGCCAGCGTCGCGCGCCGCGTATTCCTGACCGATGCGCTTGAGATTGGCCACTTCGCGCAGGATGATGTCCACGCTGCGCAGCACCTCGACCCCGGGTTCGGTGAGCTTGCGGATGCGCTTGCCGTGGCGGCTGAAAATCTCGACTCCGAGTTCGCCTTCCAGCTCGATGATGGCCTTGGACACCCCGGGCTGCGAGGTGTGCAGCGCCCGCGCCGCCTCGGTAAGGTTGAGATTGCGACGCACGGCTTCCTGCAAAAAGCGGAACTGGTGCAGATTCATCGCCGTTTTCTTCGGGTGTTCAGCGAAAACGCACCTGCCAGGCAAACACCACCAGCCCCAGCCCGCCGAACAGCAACATGGGCAGAGCCGCGGTGATGGCCGGTGGCCATGTGCCCAGGATGCCCAGGCTGGAGAACAGGGTGTTGAGCAGGATGAACGCAATTCCCAGGCCGATGCCCACCAGCACCTTGCCGCTCACACCCTTTGACCGCGTATGCAGATAGGCAAAGGGCAGGGCCAGCAGCAGCATGACCACGGCGCTGAACGGATAGAACAATTTTTTCCACAGCTGGATTTCATAGCGCTCCGCCGCCTGGTGGTTGGCGCGCAGATGCGCAATGTAGCGCCACAGATCGATCGCCGACATCTTGTCCGGCGGCAGCAGCAGCACCCCGAGCACGCTGGGGGAGAGCGAGGTCTGCCAGCGATAGCTCGGCAGTCTGCTCACCCGTAGCGCCCCCCCGGTCTGCAGCGGCAGGTCGGTGCGGGTCACGTCATGCAGCATCCATGTGCCATTGCCTTCGTACTGGCCGCTGCGCGCGTGCAGCTCGGCGGTGATCTGCGCCTGCGCATTGAGCGTGTAGATGCGCACCTCGGTCAGAATGCCCTGGGTGTCGATGCTCTGGATGTTGACCGTCTGGTTGCCGCTGCTGTCGGAGTCGTTACGCAGCCAGACTCCGGAGGCTAGCTGCGTGCCAATTCCAGAGCCGCCAGGGGTTTGAAGCCGTGCGGCCAGCTGCCCGGCCGCGGGCGCCAGCCATTCGCCCAACAGGAAGAGCGTGACCACCAGTGCCGCGGCCAATTGCAAGAGCAGCAGCAGCGCCGCACGCGGGCTCAGGCCCGAGATGCGCAGGATGGTGAACTCGCTACTGGCGGCCAGCTTGGACAGTGCGAACACCCCGCCCACCAGGGTGGCGATGGGCAGAACCTCATACGCACGGCTGGGCATGCTCAAGGCTACGTGCAGCAGCGTGCCGCCGAGGCTGAACCCCGGCTTGCCCAGATTGCTCAGATCGTTGAGCGTATCGATGAAAAACAGCAGGGCTAGAAACGCGAAAGTCACCAAGCCGATGGCGCTGAGCACATGCAGCAGCAAAAAGCGGCGTACCGTGCGCATCAGGCATTCGCTCCGCGTCGCATCCATCCGCGCCACAGGCGGTGCAGCCAGCCGTTGCCACGCCACAGCAACGCCAGCAGGAACAGCAGCGCAGCGCCGTGCAGCAGTACAAAGCCGCTGGCAAACCCTACCCGCCTTTCGCTGATCCAGCCCTGCAGCACATTGATCAGGTTGAAATAGATCAGATAGATCAGGATTGCAGCGATCAGGCTGCCCGCGCGCCCCGTGCGCACCGAGCCAGAGGCCAGCGGCAGCGCCATCAGCGCCAGCAGCGCCGCCGATAGCGGAACACCCAGCCGCCACGACAGTTCGCCCAGCCAGTTCGACACGGCCGGGTTGAACAGATACTGGGTCGGTACATTGCGATCGGGCTGTGTCAGCCAGTTCACCGGACCGTTTTTCGGTGGCGCCATCGTGCCCAGACCGCTGGCGGCATCGAGCCGCATTTCCAGAGACTCGAACGCGGTGATGGTGTAGTCGGGCTGCCCCGGCGTGTGCGCGTAGCGGTTGCCCTTGCGCAGCACCAGAAACGGCTGGCCGTCGATGCGCTGCACCTGCGCCGACTGCGCGGTAATGAGTACGGTCTGCCCAGAAGTCTCGTCGCGGATGAAAATGTCGTGTGCCACGCCACCGGCCTGCGCGCCCTTGTCGATGAAAAACACCCGCTTGCCCGAGGCGGATTCGCGAAACTGCCCCGGGGCCACCCGCGCGATGTCCGAACGCTGCTCGAAGCGGATCCGCAGCGCAGTGGACTGCTGGTTCGCCCAAGGCCAGGCGAACAGGGTGAGCGCGGCGATCAGCAGCAGGATCGGCCAGGAAAACCGCAGCACGCTGCCCATCAGCCGCGCCCATCCCACGCCCGTGGTGCGCCAGATGATCATTTCCGAATCCAGCCACAGCCGCGTGAAGGTCAGCAGCACGGCAAGAAACAACGACAGGGTGATGACGATCTGCAGATAGCTCAGCGCGGTCAGGCCGATGAGCAGGAACACGTCCTGTGGGCTGGCCTGTCCATCCGAGGCCTGCCCCAGGATGCGAATGAGCATCAGGGTGATGACCACGGTGAACAGCACGGTGAAGGCGCCGCCGAAATTGCGGCTCATTTCACGGCGCAGGGTGAGATCGAGAAGCATGCGATGACGGACGGGGGCGGGAGGGCCACAGGGCTGGGCGCGTTGCG
Organism: Thiomonas sp.; assembly: GCA_049976465.1. Lineage (GTDB taxonomy): Bacteria > Pseudomonadota > Gammaproteobacteria > Burkholderiales > Burkholderiaceae_C > Thiomonas. The sequence goes on from JBMFIE010000081.1 coordinate 5,720, forward strand.
CGGGGCGATGGGATAATGCAGTGCCTCCGACCACGGAACCCCGAACATGAAATTCAGTATATCCGCCGTCAAAAAGCCGCTTCAGATCAAAACCGATGTCCTGGTGATGTTCGTTCCGCAGGGGCGCGGTGCCAGCGGCCTGGCAGACGCCGGTGCGCTCGACGATCTGATCGCGCAGCTTGCCGCCGATGGCGATTTCGACGCCAAGCCGGGCAGCACCCTGCTGCTGCACCGCCCGCAAGGGATCGCGGCACGGCGTCTGCTGCTGGTCGGCCTGGCGGCCAAGCCCGATCTGCGCGACTGGAAAAAGGCGCTGCAGTCCGCAGCCGCCGCGCTCAAGACCGTGCCAGCGAAGCAGGCGCATCTGCTTGCCGCCAACGGCCTGCAGACCCTGGCCGAGTGGGTGCCAACCGTGTGGTCCGACGTGTTCTATCGCTATGACACGACCCTGACCGTGAGCGAGGGCGAACTGCCGCAGCTCGGCGCAGTGCAGGTCTGTGCGGTCGGAGACGATGTCGGGCTGGCGCAGGCCAAGACCGCGCTGCAGCAGGCCGAAGCCGTGGCGCTGGGGGTGCAGCTGGCGCGCGAGCTGGCCAATCTGCCGGCCAATTACTGCACGCCGACCTACCTGGGCGACATGGCGAAAAAACTCGCCAAATCCCACGGCCTGAGCTGCAAGGTGCTGGGCCGTCCGGAGCTGGAAAAGCTCGGCATGGGCGCTTTTCTCGCCGTGGCACAGGGATCGGTGCAGCCGCCGCGGTTTATCGTGCTCGAATATCACGGCGCGGACAAAAAAGACCCGCCGCATGTGCTGGTCGGCAAGGGGGTGACCTTCGACACCGGCGGCATTTCGCTCAAGCCCGGCGCCGAAATGGACGAGATGAAATTCGACATGTCCGGCGCCGCGGCGGTGCTCGGTGCGTTCGAGGCCATAGCCCGTATCAAACCCAGGCTGAACCTGGTCGGCCTGATCGCTGCCACCGAAAACATGCCCAGCGGCAGTGCAGTCAAGCCTGGCGACGTGGTCACCAGCATGTCGGGTCAGACCATCGAGATTCTCAACACCGATGCCGAGGGCCGGCTGATCCTGTGCGACGCGCTGACCTACGCCAAGCGCTACAAGCCGCAGTCGGTGGTGGACATCGCCACGCTCACCGGCGCCTGCGTGATCGCGCTGGGCAAGGTCAACAGCGGCCTGTTCACCGAAGACGACGCGCTTGCCGATGCGTTGCTCCAGGCCGGCCGCGCCACGCTCGATCCCTGCTGGCGCTTGCCGCTGGAGGCCGACTACGCCGAGGCGCTCAAGAGCAATTTTGCCGACGTGGCCAATATCGGCGGCCGTCCGGCTGGCGCCATCACTGCCGCATGCTTTCTGTGGCGCTTCGCCAAGGACTACCGCTGGGCCCACCTGGACATCGCCGGCACCGCCTGGAACAGCGGCCAGAACAAGGGGGCCACTGGCCGACCGGTGCCGCTGCTGGTGCGTTACCTGCTGTCGCAGGCCAAGTGAGCTCCGGGCCTGACCGATCTGATCTGTCCGCGCCTCGCGCTGCCCGATGATCTGCGCCGTCGAATTTCGCGTGAACCTGCCCGATCCGCTGCGTTACGCCTGCGGGCTGCTGCAAACCGCCACCCGACGCGGCGCGCGCCTGCTGGTCGCGGGGCCACAGCCAGTTCTCGACGAGCTCGATCACCTGCTGTGGGTCTTTCAGCCCGGCAGCTTTGTCGCCCATGTCTGGCAGGATGACCCGCTTGCCGCGCAGACCCCGGTCCTGCTCAGTGCGGCACCGGATCTGCCGCGGGCCGGACGACTCGATGCGCTGGTCAACCTCGGCCCCGATCTGGTGCCGGGCTGGGAGACGCTGGGACGGGTGATCGAGCTGGTTGGAGCCAGCGCACCCGACAAGCCAGCGGCCCGCAATCGGCTGCGGGCCTACCGTGCCGCAGGGATCGAGCCCAAAATCATGACATCCGCAACATGAAGCCGACTCCGCCCTCGCATGCCTGGCTGCCTGTTCTGACAGAGCGCCTGTCGCCAGGCGAGCTGCGCAGCGAAGAAGATGCCACTGAGCCTGTCGGGATCCAACACCCTGCGGTCGATGCCGATGTGCGCGCCGAAGCTCATGACCCTCTACAGCCATCGAACGATCACGGCGGTCCTGCCGGCGCCAAAGATGCGGATCGCGTCTGGGAGCAGATTGCTCCCAGGCTGCAGCAACGATTGCTGGAACAGCTGCGCGCCGAGCTGGACGCACAGGTGCCGCAGATCGCGGCCAAGCTGTGGCAGTCGGTCGAACCCGTCCTGCGCGATGCGCTGAACAAGCCGGTACAAAGCGACTCATCCTTGCCTGTGCACCCTGTCAACCGGACATGATCGGTGCACATTGTTTGCGCGTTCTGGGAAAGGCGATCTGTTCAAACCTCTGCAACTCGGTTAATGTATGGCCCCGTCAGACGAATCCTGACTGCACAACACAATCAACCTTTTTTACTGGAGGCTCATTCATGAAGCTCAAATACTCTGCTGCCCTGCTGGCCCTGTCGATGGCCATCGGTACTGCCTACGCGGAAGACACAGTCACCGTCACCATCGGCAGTGCCTCGCCATTGTCAGGACCGCAGGCCAGCTTTGGTCAGGACAACGCCAACGGCGTGAAAATGGCCATCAAGGACCTGAACGCGCAGAACATCGTCATCGGCGGCAAGAAAGTCATCTGGAAGGTCGATGCCCAAGACGACCAGGCCGACCCGAAACAGGCCACCACCGTGGCACAGAAGTTCGTCGATGAAAAGGTCAACGGCGTGGTCGGTCACCTGAACTCCGGTTGCACCTTCCCGGCTTCGCGCATTTACAACAACGCCGGCATTCCCGAAATCACCCCGTCATCCACCGACCCCAAGATTTCACAGCAAGGCTTCAAGACCTTCTTCCGCATCATCGCCAACGACAATGCGCTCGGCTCTGGTCTGGCCAACTATGCGAAGAACAAACTCAAGGCCAAGACCGTCGCGGTGATTG
>JBMFIE010000082.1:0-8682 GCA_049976465.1 Thiomonas sp.
GGTTGCCAGGCAGGCCGAGCAGCGTCTGCCGCGCCAGCCAGGCGAACGCTGCGGCCTCGACCTGTTCGGCTGCAATGCCGTGCAGGTCGCTGGGCTCGCACCGCACCGCGGGGAGCGCGGCCTGCAGCCGGCGCAGCAGATCGTGGTTGCGCGCGCCGCCGCCGCAGACCACCAGCCGACGCACCTGCGGCATGGCGTGCAGCAGCGCGTCAGCCACGCTGCGCGCGGTGAGCGCGGCAAGCGTCGCCTGCACGTCCTGCGGCGCGGGCGGGGTGGCGAGCCGGGCCAGATGGCAGTCGAGCCAGGCAGGGTGGAAGTGGTCGCGCCCGGTGCTCTTGGGCGCGGCGCGGGAGAAGAACGGATCGGCCAGCAGCGCACGCAGCAGGGCGTCGTGCACCGCGCCGCCGGCGGCCCAGGCGCCGTCGCGGTCGAACGGCTGGCCGGTGTGGCGCTGCGCCCAGTGGTCGAGCAGGGCGTTGCCGGGGCCGGTGTCAAAACCCAGGGTGCGGCCGTCGGCGTAGAGCAGGCTCAAGTTGGCAAAGCCGCCGAGGTTGAGCACCGCGACATCCTCACCCTCCGCAGCAAACACCGCGCGGTGAAACGCTGGCACCAGCGGCGCGCCCTGGCCGCCCGCGGCGACATCGCGGCTGCGAAAATCGGCCACCACCGTGATGCCGGTGCGCTCGGCCAGCAGCGCCGGGGCGTTGAGCTGGACGGTGTAGCCCAGATCGGGGCGGTGGCGCACGGTCTGGCCGTGCGCGCCAATCGCGGCAACCTCCCCGGCGTGCAGCCCGGCGGTCTGCAACAGGTCGGCCACCACTGCGGCGTAGACCGCGACCACTTGCGCCGCGGCAAGGGCGCTGCGGTGCAGTTCGTCGGGCCCCGGAGTGTTCAGCGCCAGCAGCTCGGCGCGCAGCAGCGCGGGCAGCGGGCGGGCCACATGCGCCAGCACTCGCGGCGGCGGCACACCGCAAGCGAGCAGCACCCCATCCACCCCGTCGAGCGAAGTGCCCGACATCAGGCCGATGGTCCGCGTGGGCTCAGTCGGCACGGGCCAGCTGCACGGCGTCAGCACCGCCCGCTGCCTGCGCGAGCCGCGTGCGTAACACCGCCGTGGCGGCGAAAAACGCGGCCTTCTCGCCCGGGGGCAGCGGCTTGCCTTGCGGCACGTAGCTGGCCATGCGCTGGGGATCGACCAGGCGGCCCGCCGCGTGGAATTCGAAATGCAGGTGGGGCCCGGTGGACGTCCCACTGTTGCCGGTCTTGCCGATCAGATCGCCCTGGCTGACTTTCTGGCCGGGTTTGACCGCGATGCTGCTCAGATGCGCATAGACGGTTTCGAAGCCGCCGGGATGGGCGATCTTGACCACCTGTCCATAACCGGCCTGCACCCCGGCGAATTTCACCCGGCCATCGGCAACGCTGGGCACCGGCGTGCCGATGTGTGCGGCGTAATCGACACCCTCGTGCATTTCACGGACGCCCCGCACCGGATGCAGGCGCATGCCAAACGGCGAAGTGATCTTGGCGCCGGGCAGCGGCGAGCTCGCCCAGGTCCGCTCCAGGCTCTGGCCCGCCGGGGTGTAGTAGGCTCCCTGGCTGTCGCCGTGGCTGGCAAACCAGACTGCCTGCCGTGTGATGCCGCGACTGCGGACTTCCGCGGCCAGCAGCCGCCCCGGGCGCACGTCGCGGCCGTCCAGGGTCTGCATTTCGTACACCAGCGCGATCTGGTCGCCCCGGCGCAGGCTGCGGCGCAGATCCATCTGCGGCGCGAACACCTTGAGCAACTGGCTGCCGATGTCCAGCGGCACACCGGCCTGCAGCAGCGCAGAGTTGAGCGCGCCGCGCACCGGTACATTGGCCAGGCGGGTGCGCAGCTGCATCGGTCGTTCGGTGGTGCTGACCTGCAGCGTGCCATCCGCGCCGGCACGCACCTGCAGTTCGCGCCACAGTGGCGTGGTTCTGTCGTCGGCGGGCAACGGCAATGTGGCGTCGAGCCGCACCAGTTCTCCCTGGGCGTTGACCAGTGCGCGCACCGGCTCAGGGCTGGCGCCGGCGGACACCAGAGCGCGCAGGCGGGCATCGGCACCGAGCTGCCGCACCGCGGCGGGGTCTGTCACGCCCAGACGCCGCAGCAACTGCTGTACCGTGTCCTGACGGCGCACCTGCGTGCTGTAGGCATAGTGCAGATCGGCGCTGGCGATTGCCTCCGTCTGTGCCTGCACCCCGGCGTCATAGGCGCTGACGACGGTGACCCGCGGCGGCAGCGGCGGCTGTGCCTCGACCAGCGCCCAGGCCCCGGCACTGCTGAGCAGCAAGGCGCCGCCGACCGCCGCGGTCACGCGCCGTGGATGCGACCGCAGCACGGCGGTCAAATCGACCGTTTGCTGGAAAAGGTACTGGATGACGGCGGAGAGTCTGGCGCGGTGGGCATCAGCCATGCCGATCCCCCCTGGCCGGTGACGTGGCGCTGGCAGCCCAGGTGGCGCGATCGATCACGGCCAGCAGCCTGCGTGGTTCGGCGGTCTGCGCCATGAACTCGGGCCGCAGTGCAGCTGGCACCGGCGTGCCCTTGGGCGCGTATTGCGCAATGGTCAGCGGGTTGACCGGGGTGCCGTGCACGAAGAACTGGAAGTACAGATGCGGCCCGGTGGACCAGCCGGTATTGCCCGACAGCGCGACCACCTCACCCTGCTTGACCTGCTCGCCCACATGCACCTTGAACGCGCTCAGGTGTGCGTAGATGGTGGCAAAGCCGCCAGGATGCTCGACCTTGACATATTTGCCGTAGCCCGTACCCCAGCCCGCATACACCACCCGGCCGTCGGCAATGGTCTTGACCGGCGTGCCGATCGGCACGGCCAGATCGATGCCTTTGTGGAACTCGTGGAAGTGCATCACCGGGTTTTCGCGCCAGCCCCAGCCCGAGGTGATGCGGTCGTAGGGCAGCGGAGAGAGCAAGAAGGCGCGCGCCAGGCTGTCGCCGTTCGGAGCGTAGTAGCCCGAAGCCTTGGCATCGCCCTTGGCGTCGAACCACACTGCCTTGTACGCATGCCCCTGATTGACGAACTGCGCCGATAGCAGCCGGCCGTCGGCCAGGGTCTGGCCCTGCGCCTGATAGACCCGGTAGACCACGTCGAAGCGGTCGCCCGGGCGCAGGCTGCGGCGGAAATTGATCTGGGTGGCGAACACATCGATCAACTGCGAGGCCACGCTGTAGGGCAGTCCGGCCGCGTCTGCCGCGGCAAAAAAGCTGGACTGGACCACGCCGCTGGCTGCGCGCAGCGCGGGCTGGACGATGCGTGTTGCGGTGTGGACATCCCAGCCTTGCGGCGTGGCCTGCACGCGCAGTTCGCGCCACTGCCGCGCATCGCCACCGCCTGGCACCGGCGCCAGACCTGGCAAACGGCCTTGCAGACGTTGCAGCTCGCCGAGCTCGCTGACCTGCGCGCTGACCACACGCCCCGGGTCGCCGCTGACCAGCGCGCGCATCTCGGGCTGGGCGCTGAGCTGGCGCAGCTGCTGCGGATCGGTCACCTGCAGCCGGCGCAGCAGCGACTCCACACTGTCGCTCGCCCGAACATGCGCGGTGGTGTAGACCACCTGGTCGGCGGTGGACAGCAGTTCGGCCTGTTGCGGCGCGGTGCTGGCCACGGCGACGCTCACCCAGGTCGGGGTCGGCGGGTGCGCCAGCGGCCCCTCGTAAGCCAGGGCAAAGGCGGCGGCGCTGGTCAACAGCAAGCTCGCGCCCACCCCTGCAAACACCCGTTTGTGATGCTGGTGCAGCCAGCCGGCCAGACTCCGGGCCCGGCCCTGCCATGCAGCGCGATCGAATTCGACAAAAGACATCCCCACTCCTCACATTTCAGGGCGTGGCGCAAGCGCCGATCCCGACAATGGAAAGTGGCGCCGAAGGCGCAGCCTCCGACACCGTGATGGCACCACCGACGATGGGCGGCGAGACGCGGCAAGCGTCTACGAGCGCACCCTGGGCGCGGCTGGAGGGCCTGCGCATGCACTCATGCCAGCCGGCCAGCGATCACGCTATGGCACCGAATACACTGCACCCTTTGCTGAAACCGGGTGCAGCACGGACTCAAGGCCGCGAGTCTAGCAGCCCGTCCGGCGCGCCTTTCGATTTTCCCCACGATGAACTCCGACTCTTCCGCCGATCTCCCTGACGCCGTGCGCGAGGCGCTGGCCATCACCAAGCGCGGCTGCGCCGAGCTGCTGGTCGAGGCCGACTGGATCGCCAAGCTCAGCCGCAGCCATCGCACCGGCCAGCCCCTGCGCATCAAGCTCGGGCTCGACCCGACCGCGCCCGACATCCACCTGGGCCACACCGTGGTGCTCAACAAGCTGCGGCAGCTGCAGGATCTCGGACACACGGTGATCTTTCTGATCGGCGACTTCACCTCGCGCATCGGCGACCCCAGCGGGCGCAACGCCACGCGGCCGCCGCTGTCCATCGAGCAGATCCAGACCAACGCGCAGACCTATTACGCCCAGGCCAGTCTGGTGCTCGATCCGCAAAAAACCGAGATTCGCTACAACTCCGAATGGAGCGAGCCGCTGGGCGCCGACGGCATGATCCGCCTGGCGGCCAAATACACCCTGGCCCGGCTGCTCGAGCGCGACGATTTCACCAAGCGGTTCAAGGATGGCGTGCCCATCGCCATGCACGAGCTGCTCTACCCGCTGATGCAGGGCTACGACTCGGTGGCGCTCAAGAGCGATCTGGAGCTCGGCGGCACCGATCAGAAGTTCAACCTGCTGGTCGGGCGCGAGCTGCAGCGCGAGTATGGCCAGGAGCCGCAGTGCATCCTCACCATGCCGCTGCTCGAAGGGCTGGACGGGGTGGAAAAAATGTCCAAGTCCAAGGGCAATTACATCGGCATCCAGGAGCCGCCGGCCACCATGTTCGCCAAGCTGCTGTCGATCAGCGACTCGCTGATGTGGCGGTATTTCGAGCTGTTGTCGTTTCGCCCGATGCAGGAGATCGCCGCACTGAAGGCCGAGGTCGAGGCCGGGCGCAATCCCAAAGAGGTCAAGGTGCTGCTGGCGCGCGAGATCGTCACCCGCTTTCACTCGGCTGCCGCGGCGGATGCCGCAGAGGCCGACTTCGCGCTGCGCGCCAGCGGCGGCATTCCCGATGACATTCCCGAGGTGCGCCTGCCGCTGCCCGAAGGCGGCCTGGCGCTGCCGCAGGCGCTCAAGCAGGCCGGGCTGGTGCCGTCCACCGCCGAAGGCGTGCGCATGATCGAACAACGCGGCGTGCGCATCGACGGCACGGTGGCCGAAGACCGCACGCTCAAGCTTGGCGCAGGCACCGTGGTGCTGCAGGTGGGCAAGCGCAAGTTCGCCCGGGTGACGCTGGGCTGAAGCGGCGCGGGTCGGCGCGTTCGGTCAGGCTTTTTTCACCAGCCGGATCAGCCACAGCAGCACGATGGCGCCGATGGTTGCCACGATCAGGCTGGGCAGCAGGCCGCCGCCGGGAAACAGGCCGAGCAAGCGGAACAGAAAGCCGCCGATGAAGGCCCCGACCACGCCGACGACCATGTCGCCCAGCAGACCAAAGCCGCCGCCGCGCATGATCTTGCCGGCCAGCCATCCGGCGATCAGACCGATGAGCAGAAATCCGATGAGTCCCATGCCGCACTCCTTCGCCCGCAGGCGGTTGACAGTGCGCGCAAGGTAACAGCCCCGCGACGAAATTGTCCTACGCGCCGCGCAGCACCCGCCCCAGATAGGGGCCGGTGACGCTGCTCGGGTTGGCGGCGATCGCCTCGGGCGGGCCTTCGGCGATCAGCCGTCCGCCGCCGGCGCCTCCACCCGGGCCGAGTTCGATGACCCAGTCGGCGCTGGCGATCACGTCCAGGTTGTGCTCGATGATCACGATGGTGTTGCCCGCGTCGCGCAGTTTGAACAGCACGCCCAGCAGCAGTTCGATGTCGGCAAAGTGCAGGCCGGTGGTCGGCTCGTCGAGGATGTACAGGGTGCGTCCGGTGTCGCGCTTGGACAGTTCGAGCGCCAGCTTGACGCGCTGCGCTTCGCCGCCCGACAGGGTGATGGCCGACTGCCCCAAGCGAATGTAGCCCAGGCCCACGTCCTTGAGGGTCTGCAGCTTGCGGGCGATGGCGGGCACGGCGGAAAAGGTGTCGAGCGCCTGGTCGACCGTGAGGTCGAGCGCCTGCGCGATGTTCAGGCCGCGGTAGGTGACTTCCAGCGTTTCACGGTTGTAGCGCTGGCCGCCGCACACATCGCATGGCACGTAGAGGTCCGGCATGAAGTGCATCTCCACCTTGACCGCGCCGTCGCCCTGGCAGGCTTCGCAGCGCCCGCCCTTGACGTTGAACGAAAACCGCCCGGCGTCGTAGCCGCGTTCGCGCGCAGTGGGGGTCTGCGCGTACAGCTCGCGGATGGGGGTGAACAGCCCGGTGTAGGTCGCGGGGTTGCTGCGCGGGGTGCGGCCGATCGGCGACTGATCGACCGCGATCACCTTGTCGAGCTGATCGAGGCCGTCGAGCGCGGCATACGGCGCGGCCTCCAGCCCGGCCCGGTTGAGTTCTCGCGCGCAGGCGGCGTACAGGGTGTCGTTGATGAGCGTGGACTTGCCAGAGCCCGACACCCCGGCCACGCAGGTGATGCGCCCGAGCGGAAACCGCGCGGTGACATCGCGCAGATTGTTGCCGCAGGCGCCGCTCAGGGTCAGCCATTGCTCGGGGGCGGCGTGCTGGCGCGGCTTGCCGCGAAACACACTGCGCTGGCCGCTGAGGTAGGCGCCGGTGAGCGAGTTGGGGTCGGCCATGACCTGCTGCGGCGTGCCCTGCGCAATGATGCGCCCGCCGTGTTCGCCCGCGCCGGGGCCCATGTCGACCACATGATCGGCGCACAAAATGGCGTCGGCGTCGTGCTCGACCACCAGCACGCTGTTGCCCAGGTCGCGCAGGCGCTTGAGGGTGGCGATCAGCCGGTCGTTGTCGCGCTGGTGCAGGCCGATCGACGGCTCGTCGAGCACATACATCACCCCGGTCAGGCCCGAGCCGATCTGGCTGGCCAGGCGGATGCGCTGCGCCTCGCCACCCGAAAGGGTGTCGGCGCTGCGGTCCAGGGTGAGGTAGTCCAGCCCGACGTCGATCAGAAAGCGCAGGCGGCTGCCGATTTCATGCACCAAGCGCGCGGCCACTTCGGCGCGTTGGCCGTCGAGCTGCAGCGCGCCGAACCAGTCGTGCAGTTCGCGCAGCGGCAGCCGCGCCAGCGCCTGCAGCCGCTGCCCGCCGATGGTGACATGGCGCGCCACCGCCCCAAGCCGCGCGCCGTGACAGTCCGGGCAGAGTTGCACGGTGCGCAGCCGGGCGAGCTCCTCGCGCACCGCGGGACTGTCGGTCTCGCGCCAGCGGCGTTCCAGGTTGGGCAGGATGCCCTCGAACGGATGCTGCTTGACCGTGGGCTTGTTGCGGTCGTTCAGATAGGTGAAGGCGATCGCCTCGGCGCCGCTGCCGTGCAGCAGCACATGGCGCACGGTCTGCGGCAACTGCTCGTACGGCGTGTCCAGATCGAAGCCGTAATGCGCGCCCAGCGCCTGCAGCATCTGGAAATAAAACGCGTTGCGCCGGTCCCAGCCGCGGATCGCGCCGCTGGCCAGGCTGAGCTCGGGGTGCGCCACCACCCGCGCCGGGTCGAAGCGCTCGACCTGCCCGAGGCCGTCGCAGGTGGGGCAGGCGCCGGCCGGGTTGTTGAACGAAAACATCTTGGGCTCGAGCGGCGGCGCGGCAAAGCCGCAGATCGGGCAGGTCGGGCGGCTGTGAAACGCCGTCACCTCGCCGCTGTCGGCGTCGAGCGCCAGCACCCGGCCTTCGGACAGGCGCAGCGCAGTCTCCAGGCTCTCGGCCAGACGCTGGCGCAGATCGGGGCCGGTCTTGATGCGATCGACCACCACCTCGACGCGCTGCGGCGGCGGCGCGTCCGCGCCCGGCAGGCTTTGCGCGTCGACCACCTCGCCGTCGAGCCGAAACCGCACAAAACCCTGCGCCCGCAGCGCAGCCAGGCGGGCCACAATGCCGGTGGGCGCTGGCGGCAGCGGCGCGAGAATCAGCAGCCGCACCCCTGCTGGCCAGCCGGAGAGGGCATCGACCATTTGCGAAATGGTCTGCGCCTGCAGCGGCTGGTCGGGGTGATGCGGGCAATGCGGCGTGCCGGCGCGGGCGTAGAGCAGCCGCAGGTAATCGTGGATTTCGGTGACCGTGCCGACGGTCGAGCGTGGGTTGTGGCTGGTGGCTTTCTGTTCGATCGCAATCGCCGGGGCCAGCCCCTCGATCAGATCGACATCGGGCTTTTCCATCAGCTGCAGGAATTGCCGCGCGTACGCCGACAGACTCTCCACATAGCGGCGTTGCCCTTCGGCATACAGGGTGTCGAACGCCAGGCTGGACTTACCCGACCCCGACAGCCCGGTGATGACCACCAGCTTGTTGCGCGGCAGGTCGAGCGAGATGTTTTTCAGATTGTGCGTGCGCGCGCCGCGCACCCGAATCAGCGCCTCGCCCAGGGTGCTGGTCGGCAGTTCAAACGGAGAGGCGATGTCATTCATAGGGCGCGGGCGGAAAAAAGCGAACCCGTCAATATAAAGTGCTGAGGCGGCCTGAACCCAAATAGTCCATTGGGCGCACCTGCGATGCTGTT
>JBMFIE010000083.1:0-8592 GCA_049976465.1 Thiomonas sp.
GGTACATCAGCGGATCGCTGTAAAAGGACGCAGGAACCTCGGCCCCACGTGCCTTGCGCACCAGCTCGACATGGTTGAGATAGGCCGATCCATCCGCCCACTGGAATGCCCGCGGCAACGGCGAGGCGCAGTGTTGCGGGTCGAATGGCATCGCGGTCTGCACCTGCCCTGCATCGAGCCGCGCAGCAAAATCGCGCAGCCGGGGCGCGCAACGCTGCCAATCGTCGAGCGCGGCCTGCAAGGTTGGGGCAATGTCGGGAACGGGCGCGCAAATTTGCCGGCTCTCATCCACCACGACCAGCGTGCCGTCGCGCCCTCCGGTCTTGAGTGTGGCCAATCTCACTGAAACATCTCCTTGTATCGCCCATCGTGCAGCCATGCGGCGTGTTGCGAATCAGCACGCAAGAAAAAACCGTTCGGACGCACCCGGGCAGCGTCTGCCAGCCAGTCCAGAACTGTGCGCATGACCCGCTCGGGCCGGCCAAATTGTGGATTTTTCACGCCAACTCTCTTGATCGTCGGCAGACAAGGATTTACAAAAGGCCCGTGTCACACGCATCATAAGTGGCCTATCCTCGAAGCATCATGTCTGCCACGTCGATCGCCGTTTCTGCGTCCACTCCGTCCAAAGCCCTGCCGGGGCTGGCACATGCCTTGGTGCAGGCCGAAATGTTGCCGCGCACGCTGGTCGAGCAGATTCACCAGCGCGCGCAGGAAAGCCGCAGCAGTTTCATCGCCACGCTGATCGGCAGCGGGTCGATGAATGCCGCCGACCTGGCGCACTGGGTCAGCAAGACGTTTTCGCTGCCTTTGCTCGATCTGGATGCATTCGATCAGACCCGCCTGGCCACCGGTGCGATCGACGGCAAAATCATTCAGACCTACAAGGTGCTGCCGCTGCTCAAGCGCGGCAACCGGCTGGTGGTCGCCACCGCCGATCCCGCCGATCACGAGGCAGAAGACAAGATCAAGTTCCAGTCGCAGGCGCAGATCGAACTGGTGGTCGTCGAGTACGACAAGCTCACGCGCATCATCGAACAGGCCGGACAGTCGACCAATGCGCAGATTTCTGCGCTGGTGGGTGAAGAATTCGATCTGGGCGACCTGAGCGACACCGACGAGCCGGCCGAGACCAAGGACCTGGCCAGTGAGGTCGACGACGCGCCAGTGGTGCGCTTTCTGCAGAAAATGCTGATCGACGCGATCAACATGCGCGCCTCAGACCTGCACTTCGAGCCGTTCGAGCATTTCTACCGCATCCGTTTCCGTGTAGATGGCGAACTGCGCGAAATCGCGCAGCCGCCGGCCTCGATCAAGGAAAAGCTCGCTTCGCGCATCAAGGTGATTTCCAAGCTGGACATCGCCGAGCGCCGCGTGCCGCAGGACGGGCGCATGAAACTGCGGATCAGCCCGGAAAAATCGATCGACTTTCGGGTCAGCACCCTGCCCACGCTGTACGGCGAAAAAATCGTCATGCGGATTCTCGATTCCTCGGCGGCCAAGCTGGGGATCGACGCACTCGGCTACGAGCCCGAGGAACGCGACAAGCTGCTACGCGCGATTCATCGCCCCTACGGCATGATCCTGGTCACCGGCCCGACCGGCAGCGGCAAGACCGTCTCGCTCTACACCTGCCTGAACCTGCTCAACCAGCCAGGGGTCAATATCTCCACGGCCGAAGATCCCGCGGAAATCAACCTGCCAGGCATCAACCAGGTCAATGTCAACGAAAAGGCCGGCCTGACCTTCGCCAATGCCCTGCGCGCTTTCCTGCGCCAGGATCCGGACATCATCATGGTGGGCGAAATCCGCGACCTGGAGACCGCCGACATCGCGATCAAGGCCGCACAGACCGGTCACCTGGTGCTGTCTACGTTGCACACCAACGATGCCCCGACCACGCTGACCCGGCTGATGAACATGGGCGTGCCCGCGTTCAACATCGCCTCCAGCGTCATCCTCATCACGGCGCAGCGTCTGGCACGCAAGCTGTGCACGCAGTGCAAGACGCCTGTCGATCTGCCGGCGCAGACTCTGCTCGAAGCGGGTTTCCGCGAGGAAGACCTCGACGGCAGCTGGAAGCCCTACAAGGCGGGCAAGTGCAACGCCTGCGGCGGCACCGGCTACAAGGGGCGGGTGGGCATCTATCAGGTGATGCCGATTTCCGAAGAGATCCAGCGCATCATCCTCAATCACGGCACCGCCATGGACATTGCCGAGCAGGCGCGCAAGGAAGGCGTACGCTCGCTGCGGGAGTCTGGGCTGATCAAGGTGAAACAGGGAATCACTTCCCTGGAAGAAATCATCGCCGTGACCAACGAGTAAAACGGGGGAAGCAGTATGGCGACAACCGCATCGCGAACGGCGAAGGAAGCGCTGTTCCAGTGGGAAGGCAAGGATAGGCAGGGCAAGGTGCAGCGCGGTGAGCTGCGCGCCGGCAGTGAGGCCATCGTCTCGGCCTCGCTGCGCCGACAGGGCATTCTGGTCACCAAGGTCAAGAAACGCCGGCTGAGCAGCGGCAAGGCGATCAAGGCCAAGGACATTTCCACGTTCACCCGCCAGATGGCCACGATGATCAAGGCCGGGGTGCCTCTGCTGCAGTCGTTCGACATCGTCGGCCGCGGCCATCCCAACCCGAACATGGCGCGGCTGATCATGGACATCCGCAGCGACGTGGAGACCGGCACCAGCCTGTCCAACGCGTTTCGCAAGCATCCCAAATACTTCGACGCGCTGTACTGCAACCTGGTCGAAGCCGGGGAAACTGCCGGCATGCTCGAACTGGTGCTCGACCGGCTGGCCACCTATCAGGAAAAGTCGCTGGCCATCCGCAGCAAAATCAAGAGCGCACTGACCTATCCCATCGCCGTGCTGGTGGTGGCGTTCGTGGTCGTGTCGATCATCATGCTGTTCGTCGTCCCGGTGTTCACCGAAGTGTTCTCGCAGTTCGGCGCCAGCCTGCCCGCGCCCACCCTCATGGTGGTGGCGATCTCCAACTTTTTCGTCCACTACTGGTACATCCTGTTCGGCAGCATTTTTCTTGGCGGTTACTTCTTTCTGCAGTCCTGGAAAAAATCGGTCAAGATGCAGGAGGCCATGGACCGGCTGCTGCTGCGGCTGCCGGTGTTCGGTAAGCTGGTGCGTCTGGGGGCATTGGCGCGCTGGACGCGCACTCTGTCGACCATGTTCGGCGCCGGCGTCCCGTTGGTGGAGGCGCTCGATGCGGTGGGCGGCGCCTCGGGCAATATCGTCTACCTGCGGGCCACCGAAAAAATCCAGCAGGACGTCTCCACCGGCACCAGCTTGACTACGTCGATGCAGACCCAGGGGGTGTTCCCACCGCTGGTGATCCAGCTCACCTCCATCGGTGAGGAGTCCGGCTCGCTCGACTCGATGCTGAGCAAGGCCGCGGACATCTACGAGGCCGAAGTCGATGAGCTGGTCAAAAACCTCTCGGCGCTGCTCGAGCCGATGATCATCGTCTTTCTCGGGGTGCTCATCGGCGGGCTGGTGGTCGCAATGTATCTGCCCATCTTCAACCTCGGCAAGGTGGTCGGTTGATGCCCGACTTCGGCGCGCTGCCGTTGGGTTTTTGGGTGCTGGGCGCCGGGCTGCTCGGCCTGGTGGTCGGCAGCTTTCTGAACGTGGTGATCCATCGTCTGCCGCTGATGATGGAGCGGCAATGGCAGGCCGATGCCCACGCCACCCTGCACCCGGACGCGCCGAGTGCGCCGCAGGAGCGTTTCGACCTCATCGCGCCGCGCTCGCGCTGCCCCGCGTGCGGCCACCCGATCGCCTGGTGGGAGAACATTCCGCTGCTCAGCTATGCACTGCTGCGCGGGCGCTGCTCGGCCTGCGGCACGCCGATTTCGCTGCGCTACCCGCTGGTGGAACTCATCACCGCGCTGCTCAGCGCCGCAGTGGTCTGGCGCTGGGGGCCGGGCTGGGACAGCGCCGCCTACCTCGCGTTGCTCTGGGCGCTGATCACCCTGGCGCTGATCGATTTCGACACCACCTTGTTGCCCGACAGCATCACCCTGCCGCTGCTGTGGCTGGGTTTGATCTGGCAGGCCGGGCTGCACTCCGAACGGCTGCCCAGCGCGGTCTGGGGGGCGGTGATCGGCTACCTGTCGCTCTGGTTGGTCTATCAGGTGTTCAAGCTGCTGACTGGCAAGGAGGGCATGGGCTTTGGCGACTTCAAGCTGTTTGCCGCGCTGGGCGCGTGGTTCGGTGTGGCGGCGCTGTTGCCCATCATTCTGCTGTCGAGCGTGTGCGGCGCGGTGATCGGCATCGCCCTGCAACTGCTCGGGCGCACCGAGCGCGGCCGGCCCATTCCCTTCGGCCCGTTTCTCGCCGCCGCAGGCATGGTGCTGCTGTTGATCGGCCCTGCCACGCTGGTCGCCCTGATTTTGCCCGCCTCTGGCGCATGATGGCGGCGCCGCGCCTGCGCATTGGCTTGACCGGGGGCATCGGCTCGGGCAAGTCGGCGGTCGCCGATCTGCTGGCGCAACAGGGGGCGGCGATCATCGACGCAGACCAGATCGCGCACCGCCTCACCGCAGCAGATGGACAGGCGATGCCCGCGCTGATCGAGGCATTCGGCCCGCAGATCTGCACCGCCGACGGCGCCCTCGATCGCGCGGCGATGCGTGACCGCGTGTTTCGCCAGCCGCAGGTGCGTCAACGGCTCGAGGCCATCCTGCATCCCCTGATCGGCCAGGCCATGCGCGAGGCGGCATCGCAGGCGCGGGGCGCTTACCTCGTGCTGGTTGTGCCGCTGCTGGTCGAGAATCTGGCGCGCTGGCGGCCGCAGATCGACCGGCTCTGCGTGGTGGACTGTCCCGAGGCCCTGCAGATCGAGCGGGTCAAGGCCAGGTCTGGTCTGCCTCCCGAGACGATTGCTGCCATCCTCGCCGCGCAGGCCACGCGCGCTGAGCGTCTGGCGGCAGCCGACGACGTGATCGACAACAGCGCCGACCTGCAGGCGCTGGCAGTGCAGGTGCGTGCACTGCATGCAAAATATGCGGCTTTGACGCATCAAAATTGAGTTCGACCCCGGCTTGCAGGACAATGGGCCGTGCCCTGTGCGCCGAGTCGCCGTGCACCGCGCCACATCCCAGGTGCGCCTGGTGTCGAACCGCCCCAACCGGATCGCCCCGTGATTTTGTACGAATA
The DNA here is from genome assembly GCA_049976465.1 of Thiomonas sp. GTDB lineage: Bacteria > Pseudomonadota > Gammaproteobacteria > Burkholderiales > Burkholderiaceae_C > Thiomonas. The sequence goes on from JBMFIE010000083.1 coordinate 5,176, forward strand.
CCCCCTGCACGAACGCGTGCGAACCCTGCTTCGTCTGGAACACCTGTTCCGGCGCGCCGACGTGCTGCAGCAAGGGTCGCAGGCCGAGCATCACCATTTCGCGCTGGTCACCTTGTTCGAGCTGATGGACGTGACCGCCCGGCAGGACTTGAAATCGGAAATCCTCAAAGAACTCGAACGGCAGCGCCAGACCTTTCTGGGCTATCGGGGCAATCCCGCAGTGGCCGAGGCCGCGCTGGACGCCGTGCTCGACGAGACCGAGCGGGCATTTGCCGCGCTGAGCCAGCAGCAGGGGCGCATCGGCCAGAGCCTGCTCGAAAACGAGTGGCTCATGGCCATCCGCAGCCGAGCCAGCATTCCCGGCGGCACCTGTGAATTCGACCTGCCTGCTTATTACGCCTGGCAGCACCTGCCGTCGCAACAGCGCCAGGCCGATCTGCTCCGCTGGATTGGCGTGTTTGCGCCGTTGGCCGGCAGCGTGGAACTGCTGCTGCGCCTGCTGCGCGACGGCGGCAGCACGCGCAAACTGCAGGCCGTCGGCGGGACGTACCAGCAACAGCTCTCGGGCAAGAGCTATCAATTGCTGCGGCTGCGCATCGACGGTGCATTGGGTCTGGTGCCGGAGATCACCGGCCATCGCCTGATGGTGTCGGTGCGCTTCATGCAACCCGACACCGACTGGCACATGGCGGTCTCGACAGAGACAGTGCCATTCGAGATGACCCTGTGCCCCTAGACGCATCATGGATCCCAAGCAAAACCCGGTTCCCAGTCGCCAGGTGCGCTGCCCGCAGTGCGGCGCACTCACGGTCTACAGCACCAGCAATCCCTGGCGTCCGTTTTGCAGCGAACGCTGCAAAGCCATCGATTTCGGCGCCTGGGCCAGCGAGCGTTACCGGGTGGAACAAAATCCCCACCCCGACGAGATCGAGATCGACGCAAACGAGCTCCCGCCCTCCACGCCCGGACAAGCCAGCCGGCCGCACTGAGCGCTGCGGCACGGAGCAGGTCAGTCGCTTGCGCCGCGTTCCTCACGCAGCCACTCGAGTACGGGCAGCGCGCCGGGCAGCACAGGCGACACCGCAACCGGTAGAGTCTGCCAGGCGACCTCCTGGCCTTCGAGTCCGCGAGGCACGCCCTGCCACGCGGTGATGCGGCAGAACTGCAGATCGACCAGCGCATGCGGGTACTCCATGCGCAGGCTGCGCCAGTAGTGCGCCTCGCGCACGGTCACGCCGAGTTCCTCGGCGAACTCGCGGGCGAGCGCGGCCAGCACCGATTCTCCAGATTCGACCTTGCCGCCCGGAAATTCCCAATACCCGGCATACGGCTTGCCCTGCGGCCGCGATGCCATCAGAAAGGCGCCATCGGCGCGCAGCATCAGCCCTACCGCCACGGCAATGGGCGTGCGTGGCGTGGTCATCTGCCGCCGCGGCCGGCAAAGTCGCGCGCGAACTGCCAGGCCACGCGGCCCGACCGCGAGCCGCGCTCGAGCGCCCACACCAGCGACTCCTGCAGCGCCTTGTCCATCTGCTTTTCGGTCACGCCGAACGCCGCGAGCCAGTGCGCGACGATGCGCAGATAGTCGTCCTGGCTGTAGGGGTAGAAACTCACCCACAGCCCGAAACGCTCGGACAGCGAAATCTTTTCCTCCACCACCTCCGCCGGATGGATTTCGCCGTTGTCGAGGTGTTTGTAGCCCAGGTTTTCCTGCAGGTACTCGGGCATGAGGTGGCGACGGTTGGACGTGGCGTAGATCAGCACATTGTCGGCGGTGGCGCTCACCGAGCCGTCGAGCACCGATTTGAGCGCCTTGTAACCGGGCTCGCCTTCCTCGAACGACAGATCGTCGCTGAACACGATGAAGCGCTCCGGGCGCTTTGCCAGCAGCTCGGTAAGCTCGGGCAGGTCGATCAGATCGGCCTTGTCCACCTCGACCAGCCGCAGGCCCTGACGCGCAAATCTGTTCAGGCTGGCCTTGACCAGCGAGGACTTGCCGGTGCCGCGCGCGCCAGTAATGAGCACATTGTTGGCCGGCCTGCCCTGCACGAACTGGCGGGTGTTGCGCTCGACCTTGCGACGCTGCTCGTCGATGCCAATCAGATCGTCATAGGTGATGGGCGAAAGATTGCGCACCGGCACGAGCTGCTTGCGCCCGCCCTTGCCAGCCCAACGGAAAGCAACCGAGGCGTTCCAGTCCGGCTCGGCCGCAGGCGCGGGCAGCACGGCTTCCAGCCGGTCGAGCAGGCCGTGCGCGCGGGAAAGCAGCGCCGCGAGCTGCTGCGACAGATCGACCGCAGGCGTGGCGGCTGCCGGCGGCGCGGATGGCTCGGACTCTGGGGTTGCGACGGGGCGCTTGCGGCGGGTCGGCATGTCAGGAGCGGTAGTCGGCATTGATGGACACATAGTCGTGCGACAGATCGCAGGTCCATACCGTGGCGCCCGCATCTCCACGTCCGAGCACGATGCGCACCGTGATCTCGGCCTGCTGCATCACCCGCTGGCCGTCCTCCTCGCGATACGCGGGATGGCGCCCGCCGCGGGTGGCCACATGCACATCGTCGAGATAGAGATCGACCCGGTCCACATCCAGATCGGCGACCCCGGCGTAGCCGACTGCGGCCAGAATGCGGCCGAGGTTGGGGTCGCTAGCGAAAAACGCGGTCTTGACCAGCGGCGAATGCGCCACCGCATACGCCACCAGCCGCGCCTCGTCGCGGCTGCGCGCGCCGTCGACCCGCACGGTGATGAACTTGGTCGCGCCCTCGCCGTCGCGCACGATGGCCTGTGCCAGTTCCTGGGCCAGCGCGGTCAGCGCGGCCAGCAGTGCCTGCGCCTGCGGGCTCGCGGCGTTGACGATCGGCGGCAGCGCTGCCTTGCCGGTGGCGACGACGAGCAGCGCATCGTTGGTCGAGGTATCGCCATCGACCGTGATGCTGTTGAACGAGGCGTCCGCAGCGGTGCGGGTGAGCTGCTGCAGCACCTCGGGGCTGACCGCGCAATCGGTGGCGATGAAGCCGAGCATAGTCGCCATGTTCGGCCGGATCATGCCCGCGCCCTTGCTGATGCCGGTGAGGGTGATGGTCACGCCGTCGATCACCACCTGGCGGCTGGCCGCCTTGGGCTGGGTGTCTGTGGTCATGATGGCCTGCGCGGCCTCCGCCCAGCCGTCGCTGCGCGCGGCGGCGATCGCACCGGGCAGCCCGGCGAGCAGACGCTCCATCGGCAGCGGCTCGAGAATGACCCCGGTGGACAACGGCAGCACCTGCTGCGGCTGCACGCCCAGCAGAGCGGCGAGCTCCACACAGGTCTGCCGCGCATCGGCCAGACCCTGCGCACCGGTGCCGGCATTGGCGCAGCCGGTGTTGATGACCAGGGCGCGCACATCCTGCCCGCCGGTGGCCTGCAGATGCTGAC
>JBMFIE010000084.1:0-267 GCA_049976465.1 Thiomonas sp.
CTTGCTGTCCACTGCATTGGGGTCGAACCCCAGCGCTAGCAGGCGGCGTACGGTGGAGACATCGTCGGTGTTGACCGCGCGGAAAAAGTCGGTATAGGCATCTGCGCGCGCCCACTCCAAGGGAGCGGCAGACAGCCCGAGGGCGGCGACGTACTGCAGGAGATGACGGCGATGAGTGTTCACAGTTTGATTGAAATATCGCCCGTAACTAAACGGTTTTATTGAACCCAAATTGTCCATTGGGCGCACCTGCGGTGCTGTTAGGGT
>JBMFIE010000084.1:277-8490 GCA_049976465.1 Thiomonas sp.
ACGGCTATTTGGGGCCTTCTTCGTCGCCCATAGCGCCAGCTTTTGCCTTCTCAGTCAGGTCCAAACTGGCGCGCCGCTGCATCCGCCTGCCCTCCAAACCCCAATGAACCATTTGGGTTGAAGAAAAGCCGTGTGAAATTGTCGCTGGTCTGTTGGGCCAGGGTGTCTGGACTCACGCCGCGCAATTGCGCCAGATACGTCGCCACATCGCAGACGAAGGCGGGTTCGTTGGTTTTTCCGCGGTGAGGAACTGGAGCGAGGTACGGGCTGTCGGTCTCAATCAACAGGCGGTCTGCGGGGATGCGCACGGCCACATCGCGAAGCGCCTGGGCATTTTTGAAAGTAACGATGCCGGCGATCGAAATGTAGAACCCCAGATCGAGCGCGCGCCGTGCGACCTCCCAGGTTTCGGTAAAGCAATGCATTACCCCCCGCACACGCCCTCGGCCTTCTGCGCTCAGGATGTCCAGCGTGTCGTCCGCGCTGGCGCGGGTATGGATGATCAGGGGCTTGTCCGCGGCGAGCGCTGCGCGGATGTGTACGCGAAAGCGCTCGCGCTGCCATTCCATGTCGGCTGGCGTGCGCTCGCCCAGTCGGAAATAGTCCAGGCCGGTTTCGCCGATGCCGATCACACGCGGTAGCGCGGCTCGCGAGGTCAGGTCTTCGACCGTGGGCTCGCGCACGCCTTGGTTGTCCGGATGCACCCCCACCGTGGCCCAAACCTCTGGGTGCTGCAGCGCAATCGCGTGCACTGCGTCGAACTCTTCCAGTGTGGTGCAGATGTTGAGCGCACGATCGACGCCGCGCGCCCGCATGTTTTTCAGCACTTGGTCGATTCGTTCGTACAGCCCTGGGAACGCCAAGTGGCAATGCGAATCGGTGAGCATGTCGCGGCCGTGTTCAGATGGTGCTGGTGGGCTTGCCACTGGCTTCGGCGGCACCGAGTATTTGCTCGATTTTGACCTTGAGCTGGCGAGCCTTGTCGTCGGCCGGAAATCGCACCCCGATACCTTGTGGGCGGTGGTTCGCGGCATTGGCGGGATTGATCCAGGCCACCTTGCCTTCGACCGGATAACGCTGCGGATCGTCCACGATGGTCAGCAGCAGATACACGCCCTCACCCAGCCGGTATTCGTGCGGCGTCGGCACGAACACCCCACCCTCGGGAAAGAACGGAATGTACGAGGCGTACAGCGCCGGTTTTTCCTTGATTGCAAGCTGCAGCACGCGCGGCTTGCTGGAAACCGCGGTGGCCGCGGGGCGTGGTGTGGTCACCATATCAATCTCCGGGGGAGAACAGTCGGGCGAATTCTAGAAGCAACGCATCGATGGCAAGCGGCTGGTTGAGCGGAAAACCGGCAAGCCGCTGCAGCGCGAGCAGTCGTTGCAGCGCGTGAGCCAGCGCTTCGGGCCGAACCCTGCGTGCCAGCGCTGAAAGCGCCGGCTGCTGCTGCGGCAGATACAGCGCGGCAGCGCCCGCCTGCATGCGCTGCAGATCGCTGCCGATCTTGAGCAGCGCGGCCACGGCCACTGCATGGTCGGGCGGGGCTGGCAGCGAGGACGCCGCCACAGCGCCGGCGCGGGCTAGCGCTTCGAGCAGACTGTGTGCCCACTGCAATCCGCTTGCCGGGTCGGTCTGGTAGATCGCGCCCTGACACCATGCTCGCAGCGCAGCGTCCGCGTCAGCGCCGAACACCTGCCGCATTTCCGCTGCAGAGGGTCTGGCCATCCGCGCCTGACGGCAGCGGCTGCGGATGGTCGGCAGCAGCGCATCGAGACGGTGTGCACCGATGAGAAACTGCACCCCTGGCGGCGGCTCTTCCAAAGTCTTGAGCAGGGCATTGGCCGCCGCCGGGTTGAGGGCGTCGGCGGGATAGATCAGTGCGACCTTGGCCCTGCCCCGATGGCTGCTGCTGATCGCCCAGTCGTTGAGCTGGCGAATTTGCTCGATGCGGATGTCTTGACTGATGGCCTTGGACTCGCTGCGCGCCCCGCCCTCCTCCGCGCCGCGCAGCCCAAGGGCTGGCTCAAGCGCCTCGGGAGCGGCGATCATCAGGTCGGGATGGGTGCCGGCCTGCAAGAGCGCGCAACTCGCGCAGTGGCCGCAGGCGCGTTGCGCGCGCAGCGCAACGGGCAGCCTTGCCGCCGCAGGATGGTCTGGAGGGCCGCAGGCGGGTGATTCACACAGCAGCGCATGGGCCGCCTGTTGCAAGGCGGGCCATTTTCCGTAACCCTGCGGCGCGTGGATCAACCAGGCGGAGCTCATCGAGAAGCCATTTTCAAGAGCACATTGTTCAAGTGATTTGCAATGATGCTCTGTACCTCCTCCGGCGCCTGGGTGCCGTCGACGATCAGCCATTCGTCGGGTGCGGCTTTGGCCTGCTGCAGATAGTGTGCGCGCACCCGGGTAAAGAATTCCAGGCTCTCCTGCTCGAAGCGGTCACGCCGGCGTGCTGCCGCCAGACGCTGCGCGGCCACTTCCGGAGGCAGGTCGATGAGGATGACGCAGTCCGGCCACAGGCCCGGATGCACCCAGCGCGCGAGTGCCTGCAGCCGCTCGGTGGGAATGCCCTTGCCCCCGCCCTGGTACGCCAGGGTTGCCGCGGTGAAGCGGTCGCACACCACGTCGGTGCCGGCGAGCAGGGCCGGTTCGATGACCTGCAGCACATGCTCCTGCCGTGCGGCGAACATCAGCAGCGCTTCGGTGGGCGGCCGCATCGGCTCGCTCAACAGCAGGGTGCGGATTTTTTCGCCGATATCGGTGCCGCCCGGCTCTCGGGTGAGCACCACCTTGCGTCCTGCGGTGCGCAACAGCTCGACGGCGGCATGCAACTGCGTGGATTTGCCGGCGCCGTCAATGCCTTCGAAGGCAACGAACAGGCCGGGACGGTAGGGATTGAGTGCGCTCATGGAGTCTTGAGGATGTAGCGTGCCACGGCGGCGTTGTGCTGCGCCAGGGTGTCTGAGAACTGGCTGGTGCCATCGCCGCGGGCCACGAAGTACAGCGCCTTGATCGGTGCCGGGTGCAATGCGGCCTGCAGCGAGGCCTCGCCCGGCAGCGCGATCGGTGTCGGCGGCAGGCCGCTGATCACATAGGTGTTGTACGGCGTGAAGGTTTGCAGATCGCGCTTGGTCAGATTGCCCTGATAGCGCGCGCCCATGCCATAGATCACCGTGGGGTCGCTCTGCAGCGGCATGCCGGCGCGAAGGCGGTTGATGAAGACTGCGGCGATCTTGTCGCGATCCTGTGGGTTGCCGGTCTCTTTTTCGATGATCGAGGCCAGGATCAGCGCCTGCTGCGGCGTCTGAAGCGGAAGGTCGGGCGCACGCTGGGCCCACGCGGCGGCCAGGCGCTTTTGCATTGCCTGATATGCACGGCGCAGCACGTCGAGCTCGGAGGAATTGCGAGCGTAGAGATAGGTATCCGGGAAGAACTCGCCCTCTGGCGCGGTGCCCTTGGGGGCGCCGATCCACTGCATGATCTGCTGCGGTGTCAACGACGCGGCATCATGCTGCAGGCCGGGCGCGGTATTGAGCGCCTGCATCATCTGCGCGAATGTCCAGCCTTCGGGAATGGTGACCGCCAGCAGGGTCTGGTCTCCGCGCGCCATGCGTTCGAGCAGGGCCCACGGTGTGATGCCCTGGGTGATTTCGTAACTGCCCGCCTTCAGTTCGGTGCCGCGGCCACTCAGCCGGGCCAGCCAGTAAAACAACCGGGGCTGCAGATCGGCGCCCTGCTGCGCAATCTGCCGTGCGGCGGACAGCGCCGAGCTGCCCGGGCGTACCGAAAAATCCAGCGGGCTTTCGCGCAGTGCGATCGGGCTGTTGGCCCACCAGAGCAGCGCTCCAGCGAGCAACGCCAGAGCGAGAAGTCCAGACAGCAGAAGTTTTTTCAGCAAACGCACGGAGTCGGTCAACCAGTCGATGCCGCGGGCTCGAGCCGCAGCGGGCCCCGACGACACAAGCTGCCTATACTAGCCCAGCCTCTGTTCCGGGGCCTGTGCCGTTCGACCAACCTTCCGCCATGCCGCTGTCCTCCTGTTCTCTCGACTCGCTTGCCGTGCTGCGGGTATCCGGCCCGCAGGGGGCGGATTTGCTCCATGCCCAGCTCAGCCAGGATTTTCGGAACTGGCCGCCGGATCAGGCCCGGCTGGCAGCGCTACTCACGCCGCAGGGCCGGATGCTGGCCGACATGGTGGCGCTGCAATGGGCGCCGCAGCAAATTCTGCTGCTGCTCGACGCCTCGATCGCGCAGGGCGTACTCCAGCACCTGCGCAAGTTCGTGCTGCGGCTCAAATGCACCCTGGACGACGCCACTGCGCAACTGCATCGCGTCGGTCTGCTGGGGACGCATGCGCGCGACTACCCATCTCACCTGACGCCTCCGGCGCAGCCGTGGGAGGTTCGGCAACTGGACGGCGGCGGGCTGCTGCTGCGCCTGCCCCAGGCCGACGACGCGGTGCGCTGCCTGCTGCTCCTCGACACGACACAGCCCGCGCAACAGCTGCTGCACGCTGAGCTGACCGCCCTGCCCGCGCTGCCTGCAGCGGCCTGGGCGCTGCAGGACATCCGCGCCGGCCTGCCGCACATCACCCAGGCCACGCAGCAGCTTTTCGTGCCGCAAATGGTCAATCTGGAACTGATCGGTGGGGTGAACTTCAAGAAAGGCTGTTATCCCGGACAGGAGGTGGTTGCGCGCAGCCAGTACCGCGGCACGCTCAAGCGCCGCACCTACCTGGTCACCAGCCAAGCGCCGATGCACCCCGGGCAGGAGCTGGTGCACAGCGCCGATCCGGGGCAGCCCTGCGGCGTGGTGGTCAACGCCGCGCCCGATGACCAGGGGCGCTGGTGGGCACTGGCCGAGCTGAAGATCGCGCTGGCCGAACAACCCGGGCTGCATCTGCGCGACGCCGCAGGGCCGGAAGTAGAGGTCGGCACCCTGCCCTACGCGCTGACCGCACCGGACTGAGCCGCGGCAGCGCGCAAGGCCCGCGCGGCGGCGTCCAGCGCCTGTGTGGCTTCGGGCAAGGCGCGGCTGAGCTTGATGAAATCGTGCGTCACTCCGGCCCACTGCGTGGCGTCGACCGGCACCCCGGCGCGGCGCAGCAACTCGGCATAGGCCAGACCTTCGTCGCGCAGAGGGTCGCAGCCGGCTACCGCGATCCATGCCGGGGCAAGCCCGCGGTGATCGGGCGCATGGAGCGGAGCGAAACGCCAGTCGGTGCACTCGTGCGGGCCGTTCAGGTACAGGCCGAAAAACCAGTCGATCTGCGCGTGGTCGAGCAGAAAACCCTGACCGTAGCGCCGCTGCGACGGGGTGTCGTGCCCACAGCCCATGCCGGGATAAAACAATAGCTGCAGCGCAAGCGGTAGGCCGGCATCGCGCGCCGCCACCGCACAGGCTGCGGCCAGGGTGGCGCCGGCACTGTCGCCGCCGACCGCCAGGCAGAGTGTGTCCGCGCCGAGCAGTTCGCCGTGCTCATGCAGCCATTGCAGCGCGTCCCAGCTGTCGTTGAATGCCGCCGGAAAGCGGTACTCCGGCGCAAGGCGATAGTCCAACGACAGCACCATCCACCCTGAGCGCAAGGCCAGCTGGCGGCACAGCGCATCATGCGTGGCCGTGCTGCCGATGACAAAGCCCCCACCGTGCAGATAGAGCAAGGCAGGTTGTGGCGCCTGCCAGTCCGCAGGCCGTGGGGCATAGCGGCGCAGCGGCAGGCGCACCCCATCGCGGCCGGGACAATCCAGCGCATCGCACAGCGCCAGCGGTGCGGGCGCGAAATCGAGTACCTGCGCCATGCGCGCATAGGCGGCGCGCGCCTGTTCCGGGGGGAGCCGGTACAGCGGCGTCTGCCCGGCGCGGGCGATGCGCTGCAGCAGTTCGCGCATGCGCGGGGTGAGATCCTGCTCGGGCGGCGTGTCCGGCTGCGGCGCGTCGCCCCCGGGTTGTGTCGGGTTCATGTCACCCAGGCCCACAGCGGCAAGTCGTGCTGCTCGGCCAGCGCAGCCAGCTGCGTTGCGGTGTGCGCCTTGCACCAGCGGGCGATATGCCGGCGCGTGCCGCCCTGCGTCAAGGCGAACAGGGCCTGGCGGAAATGCGGCTCCAGCGCGGCAACCGCTGCCAGGCCATCCGCACAACGATAGACGCCGTACTCGGGCAGTGCCCCGCCGAGCACACCGCCGCGCGTGGTCAGGCCCAGGTCGCGCGGCACGGCGGCGAATCCTGCGGCATCGGCAAGCGCCACCTGCAGCCAGACGCCGGCACCCTGTGCGCGTGCCTGCAACAACGCGGCAAGGGCCGCTTCGACCACCAGCATCGCGCCGACCATATCGGCCAACAGAGTCGTCGGCAACCGGGCTGCATCGATCAACCCGGCCTCGGCCTGGAACGTGAGATCGTGCCCGGGCAGGTGCGACTGCGCCCCGGGATAGCCCACCACGCCGACGGCACTCAGTTGCGCATGGCGTGCGCTCAAAGTGCGTCGATCCAGGCCCAGGCGACGCAGCGCGGCCGGGCGAAACGCAGTCAGCAGCAGGTCGCTGCGCTGCAACTGCGCATGCAGCGCGGCCTGCCCTTGCGCGGTTTTCAGGTCCAGAGTCTGCACCCGGATGCCTCTGTGCATCGCACGGTACAGCGCGGGCGACATCTGCGCCATCGGGTCGCCGCTGAGGGGTTCGAATTTGCACACCTCGGCGCCCAGCGTGCGTAGCCGAGCCGCGGCAACCGGGCCCGGCAGATTCAGCGCCAGTGTGGTGATGCGTGTCCCGCTCAGGGGTTTGAAGCGGTTGGAATGACGGGGGTAAAGCCGGGCGATCGGGGACATGCGCAAACAGGGTGGGTGCTGCACCGGGCAGCTTGTCGGCTTTCTACGCAATTGCGCCGGCGGCAAAACGCAATGCAGAAGCGGCCTGTGAAAATTTCAGCGGTCGGTGGGCAGGTAAAAGCTCTCCTTGATGTCCTCCATCACGACATAGCTTTGCGACTCGGCAGCCACCGGCAGCCGCTTGAGAATCTCCCCGAGCAGGTGACGGTATTCCTTCATGCCGCGCAGCCGGAACTTGACCAGATAGTCGAAACCGCCCGACACCAAATGGCATTCCATGACCTCGGGCATGTGCAGCAGTTCCTTGCGCACCGCATCGAACACATCGCCCGACTTGGTGGCGAGCTTGATCTCGACGAAAACCAGCAGGGTCTTGCCCAGCGCCTCGGGGTTGACGCGGGCGTGGTAGCCGGTAATCACCCCGGCACGCTCCATGCGCCTGACGCGCTCGGTGCATGGCGAGGCCGACAGCCCCACTTCTGCCGCCAGCTCGGTCATGGACATGCGGCCGTTGCGCTGCAGGACGTCGAGAATGCGGCGGTCGATGCGATCGAGGTCGTACATGGCGTGCAGGAGCTTGCGAAAAGCAGAAATCTGCGCAGGGATTTTCACTGCGAAAACCGATCAAAACAAGGAAATTTTTTGCAGATTGCAGACTAAATTTGCCGCATTGAAACACCCAACAGGGACAAGCGATGAAAGTCATCGTCCTCGGCGCCGGGGTCATCGGCACCACCACGGCCTACTACCTTGCCCAGGCAGGCGCGGAGGTCACGGTGATCGACCGCCAGCATGCCTGCGCGATGGAGACCAGCTTTGCCAATGCCGGACAGGTGTCGCCCGGCTATTCCACGCCCTGGGCCGCGCCCGGCATTCCGCTCAAGGCGATCAAGTGGATGTTCCAGCGTCACGCTCCGCTGGCGATCCGGCTCGATGGCAGCCTGTGGCAGCTGCGCTGGATGGCGCAGATGCTGCGCAACTGCACCGCCGCACGCTACAGGGTCAACAAGGAACGCATGATGCGGTTGGCCGAATACAGCCGCGCCAGCCTGCAGGCGCTGCGCGAGCAGACCGGCATTGCCTACGAGCAGCGCACCGGCGGCACGTTGCAGGTGTTTCGCAGCCAGGCGCAGCTCGATGCGGTGCAGCGCGACGTGGCCGTGCTCGAGGAATGCGGCGTGCCGTATCAGATTCTCGACCGCGACCAGCTCGCCACCGTCGAACCCGGCCTGGCGCATGCCCGCGACCGGCTGGTCGGCGGCCTGCGGCTGCCAAATGACGAAACCGGAGATTGCCACCTGTTCACCACCCGCCTGGGCGAGATGGCGCGCGCGCTCGGCGTGGACTTTCGCTTCGGCCAGGTCATCACCGGTCTGGACACCGACGGCC
>JBMFIE010000085.1:0-8350 GCA_049976465.1 Thiomonas sp.
GTACTGCGGCAGCCCAGAAACGCCCCCTGCGGCGTTGACCGACAGCCCCGGCAGCCCGAGCAGCAGGCTGGCGGTGTCGTTGGTCGCGGCGCGGCGCGCGGCGAGGTCGAGCGTGCTCTGCCACTGTGCCCAGCTGGATGTGCTCTCGTTGGAGCCGGTGACGACGACCGGGGCGAGGGTTGTGGTGTCTGCTGCGCTGGCCTTCGCGCAGGCCAGCGCCGCCAGCGCGGCGCCGAGGGCGAGCGACAGCGCGGTGCGCGACAGCCGTCCGCAGGGAAGATCGGGGAAAGAGGTTTGCATGGAAAATGGAGAGGTAAGTTGAAACATGGTGTGACAAAAAACCGCAGTCCCGTACTCTAAAAAGCGCCCCGCCGCGCCCGCTGCGACAAAACGTCGCGTTTGTCTCGCGCGCGGCACAGGGGATTTCCCGAAATGACCACGCTCGCCCCCTCTGAATGCTTCGTCCTGTTCGACGACGCGCAGTCCAGCGCGGCGCATCCGACCAGCCGGCTGCTGCGCGCGCCGCTGGCGCAGCATGTGGCGCAGCAGGCGGACGAGGTGCTGCCGGTGCTGGCCGAGCTGGACGGCGCGCTGGCGCTGCAACAGCACGTGGCACTGTTCCTCGCGTTTGAGGCGGCGCAAGCCCTGGCCGATCTGCCGGTCAAGCCGCCGGCGCCGGGCGCCGCGCCGCTGGTTGAACTGCTGCGCTTCGATGCGGTGCAGATGCTCAGCGCCGACGAGGTTGCGCGCTGGCTCGACGCGCAGATCGACGCCTTACCCGCGACGGCCCAGGCCAAGCCTTGCGGTGTTGCCGGGTTGCGCGCCGGGATCAGCCAGGCGGACTACACGCGGGCGCTTGCGCAGATCGCCGCGCATCTGCAAGCTGGCGACAGCTACCAGATCAATTTCACCTGGCCGCTCGAAGGCTACGCCTACGGCCATCCGATGGCGCTGTACGCCGCGCTGCGCCGCGCGCAGCCCACGCGCTACGGCTGTCTGGCGCGGCTGGGCGCGCGCTGGGTGCTGAGCTTTTCGCCAGAACTGTTTTTCGCCCGCGACGGCGCGCTGCTGCACGCACGACCGATGAAGGGCACCGCGCCGCGCTGCGCCGACGCGCAGGCCGACGCGCTGGCCGCGCAGCAACTTGCCACCGACCCGAAAAACCGCGCCGAAAACCTGATGATTCTCGACCTGCTGCGCAACGACCTCGGGCGGCTGGCGCAGCCCGGTTCGGTGCGCGTGCCCGAGCGCTTCACCGTCGAGCCGTACCCGACGGTCTGGCAGATGACCTCGAGCGTGCAGGCCAGTCTCGACCCGCGCCGCGGCGAAATCGCTTGGGCCGCGCTGTTTGCCGCGCTGTTTCCGTGCGGCTCGGTGACTGGCGCGCCCAAGCGCATGAGCATGGACATCATCCGCCGGCTCGAAGCGCAGCCGCGAGGGCTCTACACCGGCGCGATCGGTTTTGTCGCCCCGCGCAGCGCTTCGCAGGGGCCGCTGGCCGTGTTCAGCGTGCCGATCCGCACCCTCGAGCTGGACGCTGCGCTGCAGGCCGCGGGCGAGGGCGCCGGCATGCGCGCGCTGCGCGCCGGCGTCGGCAGCGGCGTGGTCATCGACTCCGATCCCGCCGCCGAGTGGCAGGAATGCTGGGACAAGCTGCGCTTTGTCACCGGGTTTGATCCCGGCTTCGGCTTGATCGAGACCTTTGCCGCGCGATGGCCGCAACAGGCCGAGCGCATCGAGCGGCATGTGGCGCGGCTGGCGGCGTCGGCCGCGTTCTTCGGCTTTACCTGCGATCTGGCGGCGCTGCGCGCGGCGATTGCGCAGGCGCATGCGGGGCGCGACGCCGGGTGCAGCGCACCCGATGCGCCGCCCGCGGGCGACAGCCCCTGGCAACGTGCCTGCGCCGCGCTCGCTCCGGCGCCGTGGCGCACGCGGTTGGTGCTGCGCAAGTCCGGCGCGTTCACGCTCGACGTGCAGCCGCTGCCAGCACCGCCGCCGCAACCGGTGCGGCTGCTGCTTGCACGCGAGCGGCTCGACCCGCTCGATCCCTTTTTGCGACACAAGACCACGCATCGCCCCGCGTACGACGCCGCCTGGCGCGCCGCCGAGGCGCTAGGCGCGTTCGACCAGCTGTTTTGCAACAGCCGCGGCGAGCTCTGCGAAGGCGCGCGCAGCACGCTGCTGCTCGAACTCGACGGCCAGTGGTGGACGCCGCCGCGCGCAAGCGGCCTGCTGCCGGGCGTGGCGCGCCAGTGGCTGCTCGACGCGGGCGTCTGCGCCGAGCGCGTGCTGCAGCCGGCGGATCTGCGTCGCGCAACGCGGATCGCGGTGGTCAACAGCGTGCGCGGCGTGCTCGCGGCGATACCCCCAGACGACGCCCCGGCACCGTAGGCTCCCCCCGCAGCGGCGGCGCGCGCATGGCATCATGACTGGCATGAGCACCGCCGCCCTCGTCTGGTTCAAGCGCGATCTTCGCGTCGCCGACCATGCGCCGCTGGCCGAAGCCGCACGCTGCGACGCGACGCTGGCGCTCTACATCGTCGAGCCGCAGTGGATCGACAGCCCCGAGTGTGATGCGCAGCATGTGCAGTTTGCGCGCGACGGGGTTCTGGCGCTGCGTGCCGCGCTTGCCGCGCACGGGCTGCCGCTGCTGGTGCGGCAGGGTGAGGCGGTCGCGGTGCTCGATGCGCTGTGGCAGCAGCTGGCGTTCACCCATCTGTTCAGCCACGAAGAAACCGGCCCGGGCTGGACTTACGCGCGTGACCAGCGTGTGGCCATCTGGTGCCGCCGGCGCGGCGTGATCTGGCAGGAGTGGCCGCAAAACGGCGTGGTGCGGCGGTTGAAAAGCCGAGACGGCTGGGCCGAGCGCTGGCAGCAGCGCATGGACGCGCCGCTGGTCGCTGCGCCGGCGCGGTTTCGCGCTGCGGCGGCGCTTACGCCCGGCGATTTCCCCAGTCTTGCCGCGCTGCGCCTGCCCCCATCGCGGCCGACGCCGGCCGCTGGCGAGTGCGCCGCGCGCGCTGTGCTCGACGACTTCCTGCAGCGCCGTGGCGACGGCTACCGCTTCAACCTCTCCAGCCCGGCGCGCGCCGAGCAGGGATGCTCGCGGCTGTCGCCATATCTGGCCTTCGGCATGATCGGCATGCGGCAGGTGCACCAGGCCAGCAGCGCGCGCATCGCCGCGCTGCGCGCCACGGGCGAGCCGCAGGCGCGCAGCTTTGCCCGGCACCTGGAGGCGTTTGCCGCGCGGCTGCGCTGGCACTGCCATTTCATGCAAAAGCTCGAAGACGAACCGCAGATCGAGTTCCACAACTTTTCCCGCGCTTACGATGGGCTGCGCGAGGCCGAGTTCGACCGTGCGCGCTTCGATGCCTGGCGTGAGGGTCGCACCGGCTTTCCGATGGTGGACGCCTGCATGCGATGTCTGAACGCCACCGGCTGGATCAACTTTCGCATGCGCGCCATGCTGGTGAGCTTTGCCGCCTACCACCTCTGGCTGCACTGGCGCGAGCCGGGGCTGCATCTGGCGCGGCAGTTCCTCGACTTCGAGCCCGGCATCCACTGGAGCCAGATGCAGATGCAGTCCGGCACCACCGGCATCAACGCGCTGCGCATTTACTCGCCGCTCAAACAGCAGCAAGACCACGATCCGCGCGGCGAATTCATCCGCCGCTGGGTGCCCGAGTGGGGCACGCGCGACTACCCGCCGCCCATCGTGGACGAGCGCGCCGCGCTGCGGCACGCCAAGGAACGCATCGCCGCGATTCGTCGCAGCCCCGCGGCGCGTGAGCAGGCGCAGGCGGTGCAGCAGCGCCACGGCTCGCGTCAAAGCGGCCTGCCGCGCAGCGCCGTCCCGGGCCGTCGGCGCAGCGCCCCGCACGGGCAGCTCGAACTGTTTGGTTAACCGCATGCCCACGCGCGGCTACAAAGGCAACAAGGCCAGCCTGCCCAGCAAGCCCTGCGCGGTCTGCGGTCGGCCGATGAGCTGGCGCCGCGCCTGGGCAAAGAACTGGGAACGGGTGCGCTACTGCAGCGACGCCTGCCGCCGCGCCGCCAAAGCACAGCGCGGCGCGTCACCCGAAAACCGCGCATGAACAGCTTGCCGCCGCGCCCCATTCCACAGCCGCTGCGCCACCTGGTGCTGGTACTGGGCGACCAGCTCGACGCCGCCTCCAGCGCCTTCGACGGCTTCGACCCCGCGCAGGACGCGGTGTGGATGGCCGAAGTGGCCGAGGAGTCCACCCATGTGTGGTCGAGCCAGCCGCGCACCGCGCTGTTTCTTGCCGCCATGCGCCACTTCGCCGTGGAACTGGCCGCGCGCGGCTGGGCGCTGCACTACACCCGGCTGGAGGATGCCGCCAACACCGGCACGCTGTCCGGCGAACTCGCCCGCGCGGCGCAGGCGCTGCGCCCGCAGGCGCTCATCCTCACCGCGCCGGGCGACTGGCGGGTATTGCAGGCGCTGCGCGATGCGGCCCGCGCGCTGGGCCTGCCGCTCGAACTGCGCGACGACCGGCACTTCCATGCCACCGTGCGCGACTTCGCCGCGCATGCCCAGGGCCGCAAGAGCCTGCGGATGGAGTTTTTCTACCGCGACATGCGCCGCCGCAACCGGGTGTTGATGGACGGCGACCAGCCCGCTGGCGGCCAGTGGAACTTCGACGCCGACAACCGCGACAGCTTCGACCCGCGCACTGGCCCGCCGCCCGTGCCCGCGCCGCTGCGCTTTGCGCCCGATGCGATCACACGCGAAGTCATCGCGCTGGTGCGCGAGCGGTTTGCCACCCACCCCGGCGCGCTCGACGACTTCGACTGGCCGGTCACCCGCGACCAGGCGCTGGCCGCGCTGGAGGATTTCATCACCCACCGCCTGCCGGACTTCGGCCGCTGGCAGGACGCGCTGTGGCCCGGGCAGCCGTGGCTGTGGCACGCGCGGCTGTCGGCTGCGCTCAACCTCAAGCTACTGGGCCCGCGCGAGGTGGTGGCCGCCGCCGAGGCCGCCTGGCGTGCGGGCGCGGCACCGCTGGCCAGCGTGGAAGGCTTCATCCGCCAGATCCTCGGCTGGCGCGAGTATGTGCGCGGCATCTACTGGACGCACATGCCCGCCTACGCCGAATCGAATGCGCTGGACGCGCAGACGCCGCTGCCCGCCTTCTTCTGGAGCGGCGACACCGACATGGCCTGCCTGCGCGACGCGCTCACGCAAACGCTGCGGCTTGGCTATGCGCACCACATCCAGCGGCTGATGGTGATCGGCCTGTACGCTTTGCTGCTGGGCGTGCGTCCGCGCGAGATCAGCGATTGGTTCCTCGCCGTGTATGTCGATGCGGTGGAATGGGTGGAACTGCCCAACGTCATCGGCATGAGCCAGTTCGCCGACGGCGGACGCATGGCAAGCAAACCCTACATCGCCAGCGGCAAGTACATCGAACGCATGAGTGCGGGCAGCTTCTGTGCCGCCTGCCGTTTCGACCCGGCGCAGCGCAGCGGCGAGCGCGCCTGCCCCTACACCGTGCTGTACTGGGACTTTTTGCTGCGCCACGAGGCGCTGCTCGCCGCCAACCCGCGCACCGTCATGCAGGTGAAAAACCTCGCGCGGCTGAGTGCCGCCGAGCGGCAGCGCATCCAGGCGCAGGCCGGGGCACTGCGGGAGGCGGCATGAGCGAGGCCGTCGTCAGCGACCCCGTGCCGACACGCGAGGCCGCGCTCGCGCGCCTCGCCGCCGTGCGCCCAGCCGCGTACGCGCGCACCCGCAACCACCTGCTCGGTGCGGTGACGCGGCTCTCACCCTACCTCACGCACGGCCTGCTCGGGCTGGACGAGACGGTGGCTGCGCTGCGTGCGCGCCATGCCTTGCCGCTTGAACACAAGCTGGTGCAGGAGCTCGGCTGGCGCGCGTATTTCCAGCACAGCGCGCGGCATCTCGGCGGGGCGATCCTGCAGTCGCTGCATGCCGGGGTTTTGCCCGATGCGGCCTATGCGCGTAAGCTCCCCGACGATCTGCGGCAGGCGTGCACCGGCGTGCCGGCGGTCGACCAGGCAGTGCGCGCGCTCTACGCCACCGGCCATGTGCACAACCATGCGCGCATGTGGCTCGCGTCCTACACCGTGCATTTGCGTAAAGTCCACTGGCGGGTCGGCGCCGACTGGATGATCGCGCACCTGCTCGACGGCGATTTGGCGAGCAACCATCTGTCGTGGCAATGGGTGGCTGGCACCGGCAGCAGCAAACCCTATTTGTTCAACGCCGACAACGTCGCCCGGTTCGCCCCGCCCGACTGGCACAGCCCGGGCACCGCGATCGACACGGATTACGCCACGCTCGACGCCGTCGCGCGCAGCCCACGCGCCCTTGCGCCCACGCCCTGCCATACCGAGCCGGCGCCCGAGCCGCCGCGCTTTGCCGTACCGCCGGATGGCGGTTTCACCGCGCCGGATGCCGCCGCCATCGCCGGACGCGCGGTCTGGCTGGTGCACCCCTGGGCGCTGGGCGAACCGCCGCCGGGGCTGCTGCCCGTGGCCGTGCTCGATGCCGACTGGCATGCGCGCTGGCCGTGGTCGGCGCGGCGCTGGGCGTTTGTCGCTGCCCGCATGCGCGCGCTTGCGGCGCTGCGCTGGATCGCGCCGGCGTCGCAACTCGTTGCCGCGCTGCGCTCGGCACGCACGGTGCACGGCTGGCGCAATCCGCATCTCACCGCGGACTGGCAGGCGCTGCCGCTTGCCGAGCCGCCTGCGCCCTGGCCTGAGCCGCCATCGGCCTGCCGCTCGTTTTCCGCCTACTGGTCCTGGGTGCGTGCGCACGCACCCAAGGCCGCCGATCATCCCGCACAAGGAGCGCTGTTCCATGACTGAAACCACCACCCCCATCGTTCTCGTCACCGGCGCGCGCGGCGGCATCGGCCGCGCGCTCTGCGGCCTGCTGCACGCGCAGGGCTGGCGCGTGGCCGCCGTCGGGCGCGACGCGGCGCAGCTCGCCGACGTGCCCGCCGCTGCGCGTATCGCTGCAGACACCACCACGCCCGAGGGTGCGGCCGATGCGGTCGCCGCCTGCACCGCGCAACTGGGCGCGCCCACGCACATGGCGCATTGCGTCGGCAACACGCTGATCGCGCCGCTGCACCGCACCGCGGCGGCGCAATGGCGCGAGGTGCTGCGCGTCAATCTGGACAGCGCCATTGCCATGCTCGGCGCGTGGATCGAGTCGCGCCGCGCCGCGCAATCGGGTGGCGCGGCGGTGCTGGTGAGCTCGGTGGTGGCGCAAATCGGCGTGGCCAACCACGAGGCGATCGCCGCGGCCAAGGCCGGGGTCGAGGGCCTGGTGCGTAGCGCCGCCGCCACCTACGCCGCGCAGGGCCTGCGCGTCAACGCCGTGGCGCCAGGCATGACCGACACGCCGCTGACCGCTGGCATGCTCAAAGTCCCGGCGATGCGCGAGGGTGCCGGAAAGCAATATCCGCTGGGCGGCGTGCAGACCGCCGAACAGGTGGCGCAGGCGATGGCCTGGTTGTTGTCCGATGCCGCCTGCCGCGTCACCGGCCATGTGCTGCCGGTGGACGGCGGCTTCACGCATGTGCGGCCGCTGGTGAAGTGAGCGCGGTCACCGCAGCCTCGACGTCGGACGCGTGCTGAACGGGTCGGGTCAGGGTTGCGCACCCTTGCGGACGGGACCGCCGTGCTTGACCCAATCCGGATAGCCTTCGCGGTACCAGTAAATCGTTTTGTAGCCGTGGCGGCGTGCGAACACGGCGCCCTTGTAGCTTTTCCAGCACTCCGGGCCGTTGCAGGCGATGATGAACGGCTTGCTTTTGTCGGGAAAGCGCCGCAGCAGATCGAAACTGTCCTGCTTCGGATCGAAATCGACCGTCTTGTCTGATCGCTCCTGATAAGGGATCGACAGGGCCCCGGCAATGTGCCCTTCGAGGTATTCCGCCTCGGCACGGTCGTCGATCAGCGGCACGCCTTGCTTCATCAACTGCTGAACTTGCGCGAAGTTCACGAGACGCACACCGTCGAGCCGTTTGGGGGTGAAGTAACCCAGCTGCGCAACCTGCTGATACATCGCTGCGTTGGCTGGTTGCAGATCGGTCAGTCGTGCAGCAGCCAGAGCGGTCGAGAGTTCGCTGCCTGGATTGAGCAGCGCAGCGCGCAGGCGTTCTACCGTGCCGGCGTCGACCTTGGAACTCACCGCCACACCCATGCCTGGGACGGACATTCCGGATTCCTGTAGCAGACGATAGCGGTCGGGGTATTCGGCCTTGAGTTTGTTCCACTGATCGAGGCTCAGCGCGGCCCCCTTGGCGTCGCCAAAAGTCAGCGCAAGCAACGCGGCACCCCCCGCCGGGTAGAACCG
>JBMFIE010000086.1:0-8260 GCA_049976465.1 Thiomonas sp.
TTGGCAAAGCCCAGGTCCTGCAGCTCGCGGTACACTTGGTTGAGCCCCAACCGATGGGCGATCGGCGCGTAGATTTCCATGGTCTCGCGCGAGATGCGCTGCCGCTTGCTCGGCGCCATGGCGCCCAGGGTGCGCATATTGTGCAGCCGGTCGGCCAGCTTGACCAGGATGACGCGGATGTCGCGCGCCATCGCCAGCAGCATTTTGCGAAAGCTCTCCGACTGGTTTTCCTCGCGGCTGGAAAACTGCAGCTTGTCGAGTTTGGTCAGACCATCCACCAAATCGGCCACCGTCGGCCCGAAATGCTCGATCAACTCGGCCTGGGTGATGCCCTTGTCCTCGGCGGTGTCGTGCAGCAGCGCGGCCATGATGGCCTGGGTGTCGAGCTTCCAGTCGGCGCAAAGCTCGGCCACGGCCACCGGATGCGAGATGTACGGCTCGCCGCTGGCGCGGTATTGCCCCAGGTGCGCGGCATCGGCAAAACGGTAAGCCTCACGGATTTTTTGCAGATCGGCTTCGGGCAGATAGGTCTGCAGCTTGGCGAGCAGGCTGGCAAGGCTGACCGTGCCTTGGCGCGCAGCGGTGGCATCGGCTGCCGTGTCGTCAGTGTCATGAGCCGGAACCATCGGCACGTCATCCGCCGTGGCCTTCCCCGAGACGGCAGCATCCCCCGCGCTTGTCCGCACCGAAGCCACGGCCCGCTTGGCCACGGGCTCGGCCGGCGCTGACACGACCGCACCCGAAGCCGCAGCCTGCGGGCTTGGCGAGGCGGTGGCGCTGCCGGGCATGATGCAGATCAGGTGGGCACTTTTCTCAACATTTCCAGCCCGACCAGACCAGCGGCGATTTCACGCAGCGCGGTCACGGTCGGCTTGTCCTTGGTTTCGATCTTTGGGGAATGGCCTTGTTCCAGCATGCGGGCGCGGTACGCGGCGACCAGCACGAGCTGAAAACGATTGGGGATTTTTTCCAGACAGTCTTCAACGGTGATGCGAGCCATGATGTCAGAGTTCCGGTTCAGAGAATGCCGAGGGCGCGAAAGACCTCGGGATGGGAAAGGCGTTGCGCCGCATAGCGCAGACGCTGCGCCCCGACGATCTGCCGCAGATCGTTCAGGGCGGTCGTAAAGTCTTGATTCACAATTATAAAGTCGAAGTTCTTGGCCTGCGCCAGTTCGATGCGCGCCTCGCGCAGGCGCTGTTCGATGACCTCGGGCGCGTCCTCGGCCCGGCTGGTCAGACGCCGGCGCAGCTCCTCGAACGAGGGCGGCAGGATGAAAATGCTCACCGCGTTGGCGAACTGCGCGCGCACCTGCGCCGCGCCCTGCCAGTCGATTTCCAGCAGCACGTCCACGCCTTCGGCCATGCGCTCCTCCAGCCAGCGCCTGGAGGTGCCGTAGAGGTTGCCGTGCACCTCGGCCCATTCGAGGAATTCGCCGGCGTCGATGCGGCGCTGGAATTCCTCGCGGTCGATGAACACATAGTGCACCCCGTCGATCTCGGCGCCGCGCGGCGCCCGCGTGGTGCACGACACCGACAGTCGGATGCGGTCGTCCTGCGCCAGCAGGGCGTTGACCAGGCTGGACTTGCCCGCCCCGCTGGGTGCGGCGACGACGAACAGATTTCCGGGAAAGTTGGTTGACACCTTGGATCCCGTGCTCATTCGATGTTCTGCACCTGCTCGCGCATCTGCTCGATCAGCACCTTGAGCTCGAGCGCGATTTCGCTCAGTTCGAGCGCGGCGGACTTCGATCCCAGGGTGTTGGCCTCGCGGTGCAGTTCCTGGATCAGGAAATCCAGACGCTTGCCCAGTTCCCCGCCTTGATCGAGCAGTTCGCGCAGCGTCTGCAGATGGGCCTGCAGACGGTCGAGCTCTTCGGCCACATCGATGCGGATGGCAAAACTGGCGGCCTCCTGCAGCCGCCTGTCGTGCAGGGCCTCGGCGCTGATCTCGCCTGCGGACAGCGCACGCAGCGCCTCCTCCCAGCGGGCGATGAACCGCGCCTGCTGGCGCTGCACAACCAGGGGCACGATCTCGCGGGCGCGGGCGGCATGCCGCGCGATCTGTTCGATGCGCTCCAGCAGCAAGGTGCGCAGACGCTCGCCTTCGGTCGCGCGTGCCTCGGTCAACACTTCCAGCGCCTGCTCGAGCGCCGTCTGCGTGGCCTGCGCAAGCTCGGCGGCGTCGGTCTGCGCCTGCTGCGCGCTGCCAACGAGGCGCAGCACCTCGCCGACGGACAGCGGGGTGAGATGCGGGGCGAGCGCGCGCAGCGCGGCCTCTGCGGCCAGCAGCGGTGCTGCGGCGGCGGCATCGGGCAGCGCCAGCGTGGCCGGCGGCGCCTCGAACACCGCGCGGCACTCGATCTTGCCGCGACGCAGCCCTTGGGTGAGGGTCTGGCGCATCGCCGCCTCGCAGCCGCGCAGCTCTTCGGGCAGGCGAAAGGCGATGTCGAGAAAACGGCTGTTGACCGAGCGCAACTCGATGTGGACCTTGGCGCCATCCGGCAGTTGCACACTCTTTTGGCCGTAGCCAGTCATGCTATAAATTGGCTTCACTCGCATCCCCTTTGCGTGCATTTTTCCACACTCGATCATTCCTTCGGCTGCTCGCCAGCGTTTCATGGCCACCTCGCACAAGTCCAAACCCGCTCCGCTTGCGCCCGAAACGCAGGTCGGCGGCTACCGCATCGTGCGCAAGGTGGCCAGCGGCGGCTTCGGCGTGGTGTATCTGGCGCTCAGCCCGGACGGGCAAAAGGTCGCGATCAAGGAATACCTGCCGGCTTCGCTGGTCGAGCGCAACCCTGGAGAGTCCACCCCAGTGGTGCCGCCAGACAAACTGGCGCTGTATCGTCTGGGGCTGAAGAGCTTTTTCGAGGAAGGCCGGTCGCTGGCGCAGATCTCACACCCGAGCGTCGTCAGCGTGCTCAATTTCTTCCGCGAAAACGACACGGTCTACATGGTGATGAACTACCTGGAAGGCGCGTCCTTGCAGGAGTTCGTCATCACCGCACGCGAGCTCAAGCGCAAGAAAATCTTTCGCGAATCGACCATCCGCTCGCTGTTTGACGACATTCTGCAGGGGCTGCGCGTGGTGCATCAGCACAAGATGCTGCACCTGGACATCAAGCCGGCCAATATTTTCATCACCGACGACAACAAACCCATCCTGATCGACTTCGGTGCCGCACGGGAGGTGCTCAACCAGCAGGACAAGCGCTTTCGCCCGATGTATACGCCAGGGTTTGCCGCGCCCGAGATGTACAAGCGCGAGGGTGCGTTCGGCCCGTGGACCGACATCTACGCTGTCGGTGCCTGCATCTATGCCTGCATGACCGGCTATCCGCCCTACGAGGCGCCGCAGCGGCTGGAAAAAGACCGGCTGCAGGCGCAGCTGGCCAAGTTGCGCGGGGTGTATTCGGACAATCTGATCGAAATCGTCGAGTGGTGCATGTCGCTCGACCCGATGGCGCGGCCGCAGAGCGTGTTCAACCTGCAGCGCGAGCTGGGCGCCGAAAGCGCGCGCCGCTACACCAATCTGACCATGGGTGAGAAGCTGCGGCTGCATCTCGATGAGCTGGTCAACGACACCAAGTCGCATGTGCAGAAAGTGCGCGAGGTGACCCGGTTTGGCGCTCCTGTGCAGGCGGTGCGGGGGGCTGTGCCCGGGGCGGGCAAGCCAGCCGCCAGGGAGCGCAATTGAAGTTCTCGGTCTATCAGGTCAGCCGTCGTGGCGCACGCACGACCAATCAGGATCGCATGGGGTATTGCTACACCCGGGAGAGTGCCTTGTTCGCCCTGGCCGACGGGCTGGGCGGGCACCCGCGGGGCGAGGTGGCCGCGCATCTGGCGTTGCAGACCATCGCCACCCTGTTTCAGCGCGAGGCGCGCCCGGCCTTGCGCGACCCGCAGGAATTCCTTCGGCGTTCCATTTTCCGTGCGCACGAACAGATCCAGCGCTATGCGCAAGAGCAAAGGCTCAGCGATTCGCCACGCACCACCGTCGTGGCGTGCGTGCTGCAAAACGGCGCGGCGCACTGGGCCCATGTCGGCGATTCGCGGCTGTACTTCATCCGCAACGGCGCGATGCTCACTCGCACCCGGGATCACTCGCATGTCGAGCAGCAGCACAGGAAAGACGAGATGCACGGTCTGGCGCTGCTGCAACCCGACGGCCCGACCCGCAACATGCTGTTCACCTGCCTGGGCTCGACGCAGTTGCCGATGATCGAGGTCGGTCTGCCGCAGGCCATGCGGCGCGGCGACATCATCCTGCTATGTTCCGACGGTTTGTGGGGGCAGATTCCCGAGTCGGTGCTGGTGCGGCAGTTCAGCCAGCAGGTGCTGTCCGATGCGGTGCCCGAGGTGGTCGAAATGGCGCTGCGTCAAGGCGGGGCCGACTCGGACAACGTCACCGCGCTGGGCGTGGAGTGGGAAGCCGACCCGGACGAACTGGAAACCGCGCTGCGCATCGAAACCGAAAGCATGCAACAAGGCGCTTTCAAGTCCACCATCCAGAGCGAACTCGTCGATCAGCAGGTCGAGGAAATGGACGACGCCGCGATCGAGCGCTCGATTGCCGAAATCAACGCTGCCATCCGCCAAAGCGCGGGGCGCAAATGACCGCTACAGCATGACACAGATTTCCCCTCCCGTGCGCGAGGGGCGCGGGCCCTGCGCCTTGCGTCCCGTGACCATCGACCGCCATTTCACCCGCCATGCCGAGGGCTCGGTGCTGATTGCCTTTGGGCAAACGCGTGTGCTGTGCACGGCCTCGGTCGAGGAACGCGTGCCGCCGCACCGCCGCGGCAGCGGAATGGGCTGGGTCACTGCGGAATACGGCATGCTGCCGCGCGCGACGCACACCCGCAGCGAGCGCGAGGCCAAGCGCGGCAAACAGCAGGGCCGCACCGAGGAAATCCAGCGGCTCATCGGGCGTTCGCTGCGTGCGGTGTTCGATTTCGCTGCGCTGGGCGAGCGCCAGATCACGCTGGACTGCGATGTGCTGCAGGCCGACGGCGGCACACGCACCGCAGCGATCACCGGCGCGGCCGTGGCCGCCTGGGATGCTTGCCAGTGGCTGATCGACGCCGGCCGTGTCACCCAGCACCCGATGCGCGAACTGGTGGCTGCGGTGTCGGTCGGCCTGACCGGCGGCGAATACCGCCTCGACCTCGATTACGCCGAGGACAGCCAGTGCGACACCGACATGAACGTGGTCGGCACCGCCAGCGGCATGCTGATCGAGGTGCAGGGCACCGCCGAGGGCGCCCCGTTCACCCGGCCGCAGCTCGACGCGCTGCTCGATCTGGCGCAGCAGGGCATTGCCGACCTCATCGCCGCACAGCGCGCCGCCCTTGGGCTGTGAGCATGGCACAGGCGCGGCGCCTCGTTCTGGCCTCGGGCAACCCAGGCAAGCTGGCCGAGCTGTCCGCACTGCTGGCGCCGCTCGGCTGGCAGGTACAGCCGCAAAGTGCATTCCAGCTCGCCGAGGCCGACGAGCCGCACCCGACCTTTGTCGAAAACGCGCTGGCCAAGGCGCGTCATGCCAGTTTTCACACCGGTCTGCCCGCGCTGGCCGACGATTCCGGGCTGTGCGTCGAGGCCCTGGGCGGGCTGCCCGGAGTGCGCTCGGCGCGCTTTGCGCCGCTGGTCGATGTCCCGCGCCCGCAACAAGACGCTGCCAACAACGCCTTGCTGCTGCAACAACTGGGCACCGCGTCCAACCGGTCGGCGCGGTTTGTCTGTGTGGTCGTCGCCCTGCGCCACGCCGCGGATCCGCAGCCGCTGATCGCCACCGCAGAGCTCAACGGCCAGATCGGCCTGGCGCCGCAAGGGCAGGGCGGTTTCGGCTACGATCCGCTGTTCGTGCTGCCGGATGGACGCACGCTCGCGCAGTGCGACGCGCAGGAAAAAAACCGCATCAGCCACCGCGCCCAGGCCATGCGCGCACTGCTGCCGCTGCTGCAAAGCAGCTGGGCGCGCGACGGCACGACCTGACGGCGCTTGCCTCGTGCATCGCGGCATGACCTCCCCGCACATCCCGATCACACCGCTTGCAGCGTCAGCCACCCCAGGCGGCGATACGGCGCTGCAGCAGGCGGCACAGGGCCTGCCGCACTATATGCGCCCCGGCATCCTGCAGTTGTCGGCCCTGCCGCCGCTGAGCCTTTATGTGCACCTGCCCTGGTGCCTGAAAAAATGCCCCTATTGCGATTTCAATTCGCATGCATGGCGCGACAGCGGTCCGATTCCCGAGCAGGCTTACCTTGCCGCATTGCGCGCCGACCTCGATGCCGCCCTGCCATTGATCTGGGGGCGGCGGGTCATCTCGGTGTTCATCGGCGGCGGCACACCCAGCCTGTTCTCGCCCGACGCGATCGACCAACTGCTTGCCGATGTGCGGGCTCGGCTGCAGCTCGTGCCCGATGTGGAAATTACCCTGGAGGCCAATCCCGGCACATTCGAACGCGACCGGTTCGCGGCGTTCGCGCAGGCGGGGGTCAACCGCCTGTCGATCGGCGTGCAGAGCTTCGATGACGCGCGGCTGCGGACCCTGGGTCGCGTACACGATGCGCGTCAGGCTCACGCCGCAGTGGACGAGGCGGCCCGGCACTTTCCAACCTTCAACCTCGACCTCATGTTTGCGCTGCCGCAGCAGGACATGGCCGGCTGCGAGGCCGACCTGCGTGCTGCGCTGGCGCATCAGCCGCCGCATCTGTCGCTCTACCAGCTCACCCTCGAACCGAACACACTGTTCGCCGTCCACCCGCCGCCGTTGCCCGACGCAGACCTGAGCGCCGACATGCAACAGCGCGTGGCTGCGCTGGCGCAGGCCGCCGGATTGCAGCGCTATGAAGTGTCTGCCTACGCCATCGCCGGCCACCGCTGCCGCCACAACCTCAACTACTGGCAGTTCGGAGACTATCTGGGCATTGGCGCCGGGGCGCATTCCAAGATCAGCTTCGCACACCGCATCGTGCGGCAGGCGCGCTGGCGCCATCCCCTGCGCTATATCGACCAAGCGATGCAGGGCAACGCGGTCGAGAATGAGCACGACGTCAAACGCCGTGACCTGCCGTTCGAATTCATGCTCAACGCCCTGCGCCTGCGCGACGGCGTGCCTGCCACACTATTTACCGAGCGCACCGGGCTTGCTCCCTCCGCCATCGCCCAGTCGCTGCAGACTCTGCGGGACAAGGGCCTGCTGGAGCACGACCCCGCGGTGCTGAAGACCACACCGCTTGGCTTTGACATGCTCAACGACCTGCTCGAGCACTTCCTGCCGGATTGACAGACCCCGCTTGCTTACTGATCCGGCACGATAAAGACCGAACTTTATGGGTGCTCTGGTATGGGAGTGAATGGACAAAGAGGCAGTGCGCCGACTTCCGCACGAGGCCGAAGCCGGATTGCAGGTCAAAGAACTGTGCAAAAAGCACAGTTTCAGCAGGCGAGTTCTTGCGCGCAGAAGGCCAAATTTGGCGGTATGAACGTAAGGGAAAACGCGCAAGCGTTGGCCTAAGAAGCTGCCGGTGCCAGAACCGCAACCGCTGGTGCCGCGGTTGCAACCCAACGCGGTGTGAGGCATGTACTTCGTGCCTTGGCGGCTTGCAGCGCGGAAACCGCCGCGCGGTGATCGCGCCGACCGACGTACCGAAGGCGGTGAAGGTGCATTCGACGTGGGCCAGCACGGCTCGCACCGAGGCCAAGAGGGCCGCAGAGAACAGGGAGAGAAAAACGGCGGAATGCGCGCTCGGTACGGCGACTTCAGGAGGGGCGTGCTCAAGAGGCCAAGGCCGGAGCCCGCGCCAACACTGGCGTTGAGGGATCGAGTAGGGGACGGGGTCGCCCCCGTCGCCCTCTCACACCACCGGACGTGCGGTTCCGCATCCGGCGGTTCATTGAACACACTGGAGTCGTCGCGTCGTATCGAGCAGCGACACCAGACCGAATCGATCAAAGAAAGACTTCGGGTAAGCCTGGTTCATGTGGCTTGCGCCACTGTTCCACCACGGCCCGCGTTGGTTGAACGCCGAGCGGAATGCCCGCTCCTGCCTCAGTCCCGCCTTCATCAAGTTCCTGGCGCGCGTATAGGGGCGTTTCCACTGTCGCCACAGGATGCAGCGCAGCTTGCGCCTGATCCAGCCATCGCGCTCTTCCAGCGCCCGCTTGGTCTCGGTCAGCTTGAAGTACGCCGCCCAGCCGCGCAGGATCGGGTTGAGTTCGTTGATGACCGTCGTCAGGCTGCGCCCTCTTGCGCC
>JBMFIE010000087.1:0-8234 GCA_049976465.1 Thiomonas sp.
GGAGCGTTTCATCGAAGCGCTGCAGGTCTCGCCCAATGGCGTGATCCTGCTCGACGAGAACGACCAGATCGATTGGTGCAACGCCACGGCGGCACATCACTTCGGACTGGACGCGCAGCGCGACCTGCGGCAGCACGCCGTGCATCTCATCCGCAATCCGGAGTTCGTGGCCTATCTGCAGGCGCAGCAGTATCACGAACCGCTGCACATGCACCGTGCCGGCGGGCGCGGACAATTCACGCTGAGCGTGCAGATCTTTCCGTATGGCGACCGGCAAAAGCTCTTGCTGTCGCAAGACATCACCCAGCTCGAGCGCACCGAGGCGATGCGGCGCGATTTCGTGGCCAATGTGTCGCACGAGATCAAGACGCCGCTGACCGTGCTCGGCGGCTTTGTCGAGACCATGCGGGACATGCCGCTGGACGACGCGCAGCGCCAGCGGGTGCTTGACATGATGCAGGCGCAGTCCGACCGCATGCGGCATCTGGTGGACGATCTGCTGGTGCTGGCGCGCCTGGAGGGCGATCCGCATCCGCCGCTCGAGCAGGTCATCGACATGCACGCGATGATGGCGCAGTACAGAAGCGAGGCGCTGGCGCTGTCGGGTGGCAGGCACCAGATCTCGGCGGATGTGCGCACCGAGCTGGGGGTGCGCGGCAGTCCGCAGGAACTGCACTCGGCGCTGTCCAATCTGGTGAGCAATGCGGTGCGTTATACGCCCGATGGCGGCAGCATTCGGCTGGAGTGGGATGCGGTGTTCGACGACGGCCAGCCGAAATACGCCGAATTCAGCGTGACCGACACCGGTATTGGCATTGCCGCCGAGCACATCCCTCGGCTGACCGAGCGGTTCTACCGTGTCGACCGTGGGCGCTCGCGCGAGTCCGGCGGCACGGGGCTGGGACTGGCGATCGCCAAGCATGTGCTGCTGCGCCACCAGGCCGAACTGCTGGTCAGCAGCGTACCAGGCAAGGGCAGCCGGTTTGTCGTGCGCTTTCCGGCGGCCCGGCTGGTGCGGGTCGATCACCAGGTCCAGACGCTGCAGGCCGCCTGAAGTCTTGCTGGCGGGAACGGCGAAGGCGGATGTCGGGGGCCCTAGTTTTTGCCGACCAGGCGTGAGTGCATCAGCACCTGGTGGCAGCTCAGGCGGCTGCGCGAGCCGCGCGGACGGTGGTAGTTGCCGTCGCTATCCATCTCCCAGGCGTTGCCGGGGTGTTGCCACTGGACCCGCAGCCCTTCGCGGATGACCTGTGCCTTGATCTTGTTGTCCAGGAGCGGCACGGCGATTTCCACGCGACGGCGCAGGTTGCGCTCCATCCAGTCGGCGGATGAGATGTACACCTCGGCCTCACCGCCATTGTGGAAGTAGAACACGCGTGAATGCTCAAGAAAGCGCCCGATGGTCGAGCGCACGCGGATGTTGTCCGACAGGCCCTTGACCCCCGGACGCAGCATGCAGGCGCCGCGCACCAGCAGGCGGATCTCGACCCCTGCTTGCGAGGCGTTGTACAGCGCCTCGATCACCGTGGGCTCCAGCAGCGCGTTGACCCGTGCCCACACCCGCGCCGGTTTGCCGTTGCGCGCATGCTCGGCCTCGCGGGCGATCGCCGCCAGCACGTTGTCGAGCAGGGTGAAAGGCGACTGCCAGAGCCGACGCAGTTGCTGCACCTGGCTCGATCCGGTGATTTGCAAAAACACCCGCCGGACGTCTTCGCAGATTTCCGGGTGGGCGGTCATCAGGCCAAAATCGGTGTAGAGCCTGGCGGTGCGCGCGTGGTAATTGCCAGTGCCCAGGTGCGCGTACATACGCAGCAGCCTGCGACCGGTGTCGGCGTCCGTTTCGCGGCGCACGATCAGCAGCATCTTGGCATGGCATTTGAAGCCGACCACGCCGAACACCACGTGCGCGCCGGCCGCCTCCAGCCGCGACGACCAGTTGATATTGGTCTCCTCGTCCAGCCTTGCCATGAGTTCGAGCACCACGGTGACTTCCTTGCCGTTGCGCGCGGCCTCGATCAGCGCGTCCATCAGTTCGGAATTGCCGCCGGTGCGGTAGATGGTCTGCTTGATCGCGACCACGGCCGGGTCGCGCGCCGCGGTTTTCACTAGGTCGACCACCGGGGAGAAGGCATCGTAGGGATGATGCAGCAGCAGGTCGCGCTCGCGGATGCGGTCGAAGATCTCGGGATCGACGCCGGGCCAGTTGGCAGGCAGCGCTGGCACATAGGGCGGAAACAGCAGCTGCGGCTCGTTGACATGATCGAGGATTTCCTGCAACCGCACCATGTTCACCGGCCCGTCTACACGGTAGCAGTCTTGCGGCAGGATGTTGTTTTCGCGCAGCAGCCGGTCGATGACCTCGGGCGGACAGTCTGCTGCCACTTCCAGCCGCACCGCGTCGCCAAAGTGACGCGCACGCAGCTCGCCCTGCAGCGCGGCGCGCAGATTGGTGATGTCGTCGTCGTCGATGAACAGTTCGCTGTTGCGCGTGACGCGGAACTGATGCACGCCGCGCACCTCCAGCCCCGGAAAGAGCTGGCCGGCAAACGCCTGCATGCACGACGACAGCAGCATGAAGCCGTACCGGACGTCGCACAGCTCGGGCGGCATCGGCACGATGCGCGGCAGAGTGCGCGGCGTCTGTACCACGCCAAGCTCGATGTTGCGCCCAAAGGCGTCGGTGCCTTCGAGCTGGACGGCAAACACCAGATTCTTGTTGATCACCCGCGGAAACGGATGCGCCGGATCGAGGCCGATGGGCGTGAGCAGCGGCGAGACCTCGGTCTCGAAATAGTGCTGCGCCCAGGCGCGCTGCGCCTCGGTCCAGTCCGACACGCGGTATAGCCGGATGCCGTGCACCTCGAGCGCGGGCAACACCGCCTGCTGCAGCACGCGGTATTGATCTGCGATGAGCGCGTGGGCGCGCACCGAAATCTCGGCCAGCGCATCGCGTACCAGCATGCCGTCCGGGGTGCGCGAGTTCGGATCGGCCTCGAGCATGTCTTGCAGCGTGGCCACGCGGGTTTCGAAAAATTCGTCCATATTGCTCGACACGATGCTGAGAAATCGCAGACGTTCGAGCAGTGGGTTGGTGTCGTCGAGCGCCTGAAACAGCACACGGCGGTTGAATTCGAGGGTGCCGAGTTCGCGGTTGAGCAGACGGGGAAACGAGGCGGGATCGGACATGGAGGGTGAGTGACGCTGGGATAGCCGGCATTTTGCCAGTGCGGTGGGCAAACCGAGCGAGAATGCAGGCATCGAATGAAACCTTGATGACAAGGTTCAAAAAGCCGTCATCGTCCTGACGTTCAATTGCCCCATGCCCAATCTTCTGAACCAACATCTGGCCGCGGTCGACCTGGGGTCGAACAGTTTTCGTATGCTCATCGGCAGGGTGCAGGACAGTGCCGCGGGGGTGCAGATCTACCCGGTCGATTCACTGCGCGAGCCGGTGCGGCTGGCGGCCGGACTGGACGACAGAAAATTCCTCTCCGAAGCCTCGCAGCAGATCGCTCTGCAGACCCTGCAGCGCTTTGGAGAGCGGTTGCGGCAGTTTCACCCGGACCGGGTGCGCGCGGTGGCCACCAACACCGTGCGCGTGGCCAAGAATGCAGCGCAGTTCCTGCATCGCGCGCAGCAGGCGCTGGGCTTTCCGATCGAGGTCATCGCCGGGCGAGAGGAGGCGCGTCTGGTCTACATCGGCGCGGCGCATTCGGTGTCAGCGGTGCAAGGCAAGCGACTGGTGGTCGACATCGGCGGCGGGTCCACCGAGTTCATCATTGGCCAGGGTTATGAGCCGGGGTTGATGGAATCGCTCTATATCGGCTGTGTGTCGATGAGCCAGCGCTTTTTCCCCGGCAATCAGGTGGATGAAACCACCATGCGCGATGCCGAGATTGCCGCGCGCAAGGAAATCCAGATCATTGCCGCCGACTTCAAGCGCAGCGGCTGGAACCACGCGGTTGGCTCCAGCGGTACGGCGCGCGCGCTGGCCGACATGATCGCCGGCAGCCGCCTCAACCCACCCGATCAGCCCGGCGACATCACGCTGCAGGGCCTGCGCGAACTGCGGCGTACCTTCGTGCGCGCGGGCAACCTCAACAAATTGCGCATCGAAGGGCTCAAGCCCGACCGCGTGCCGGTGGCCGCAGGCGGGCTGGCCATCATGCTCGGCGTGTTCGAGGAGCTGGGCATCCAGACCATGGAGGTGACCGACGCCGCGCTGCGTCTGGGCGTGCTCTACGACCTGCTCGGGCGAGAGCAGTCGCAGGACATGCGCGAGGTCACGGTGCTGCAGTTCATCCAGCGCTACGGCGCCGACGCGCAGCAGGCGCAGCGGGTGAGCGAGGTGGCGCTGCGGCTGTATGCGCAGCTGCGCCCCGACGCCAGCGAGGCCGAGCAACGCCTGCTGCGCTGGGCCGCGCAGCTGCACGAAATCGGGCTGTCGATCTCGCACAGCGCGTATCACAAGCATTCGGCCTATATCGCGGCCAATGCCGACATGCCCGGATTCTCGCGCGGCGAGCAGGCGGCGCTGGCCTCGCTGATCCTGGCGCACGCCGGCAAGCTGAAAAAACTCGGTGCGGCCGATCTGGAGAGCCTCGATCTCGACGCAGTGATGGCGTTGCGGCTGGCGGTGATCCTGGCGCGCAATCGCGCGCCGGTCGATCTCGATGGCCTGCATTTGCGCTATCAGCCCACCGGGCTGAGCCTTGCGGGACTGCGTAGTGCGCTCGACATCGTCGCGCCAGCGCGCTGGCTCAAGGCCAATCCGCTGACCGAATACAGTCTGCGGCAGGAGGCTGCGGAATGGGCGCGGCTGAATTGGAACGTGACCTTGCGCAGCGTGCCTTGACGGCCGATCCAGAACCACTGCCGCGTCTGCTGGGACTGAAATGCGCACGACCACTGCATCCCCATGTCCGTTTTGCCAGGCCATGCCCTGGGTGCTGCGCAATGAACTGGCTTTTGCGGTGTACGACCGCACGCCGGTGAATCCCGGACATCTGCTCCTGATCCCCTTCCGGCACGTGGCAGACTGGTTTGACTGTACCGCAGAAGAGCAGCAGGCCCTGCTCGCGCTCGCCGCGCAGGGCCGCGCGCTGCTGCTGCACGAGCGCCGCCCGGACGGCTTCAACCTCGGTGTCAATTGCGGCAGGGCGGCGGGGCAGAGCATCTTTCATGTGCATCTGCACCTGATTCCCCGCTATGCCGGCGACATGGACGATCCGCTCGGCGGGGTGCGCGGCGTGATCCCTGCACGGCAGAAATATTGAGTTTCCAACCTTGCACTCAGCTTGTGTTCAGATGTAAGCGTTCCAATGGGACGCATTGACCCTGTCATGTTCATGGCCTAAATTCGAAATCAGAAAACGGCAATGAAGGATGCTGCTCAATGTCTTGATGTGGCCAGGGCCCCGGCGATCAGCGCCCGCCGGACCTGACAGGCGCGCTGTCTGGGACTGCGGTGTATGTCGACCGCAAAGAAGCCGCGCATGGACTCATCCAAAGTGTTCGAGTGTTCGAGAGCGTCTGTTGGCTTCGCAAGTGCTGGGTCGCCGGGCGACGTGCCCCCTTGACAACTGCCTCATCCGCCCATCCGGGCAGCGGTGTCCGCTTTTGAAAGGAGATCAGCATGGCTTCCATTCCCTCGTCCATTCTGGATCAGGTCGATGCGCGCCTGTCCCAGCTCCCCCTGGCCTGCAGCGTGGTGCTGCCTGACGGTCAGCGTGTCGGACCGAGCAACGCGCAGATCGAGATGCGGCTGCGCGACAAACGGACGCTGTGGCACATCACCACTGGACAGATCGGCAAGCTGGCGGAAGACTATGTCGAAGGGCTGGTGGACATCCTGGGCAATCTGCGCGACCTGATGCGCATCGCGCCCAGACTGCTCGACGACGATCCGCGCAACCTGCCTTCCGCAGCCACCGCGCGGCTTTGGCATGGCCTGCGCCGCATGCTGTGGGAACACACGCACCACAGCCGCGAGAAGGACGCCGCACAAATCCAGCACCACTACGACGTCTCGGATGATTTTTACGCCCTCTGGCTCGATCCGCGTCGGGTGTATTCCTGCGCTTACTTTTCCGACCCGGCGATGACCCTGGCGCAGGCACAGGAGGCCAAGCTCGAACACATTTGCACCAAGCTGATGCTCAAGCCGGGCGAGCGCTTCATCGACATCGGCGCCGGCTGGGGCGGCCTGCTGCTGTGGGCCGCCGAGCACTACGGGGTGCAGGCCACCGGCATCACGCTGTCCAAAAACCAGTTCGCCTACGTCAACCGTCTGATCGAGCAAAAGGGCCTGCAGGGGCGGGTCAAGATGCTGCTGCTCGACTACCGCGATGTTGACGAATCGCAACCGTTCGACAAAGTCGCCTCGGTCGGGATGTGCGAGCATGTCGGCCGTCCGAACCTGCCTCTGTATTTCGCCAAAATCCGCCGCCTGCTGCGTCCCGGCGGCTTGGTGATGAACCACGGCATCACCGCAGGCGGCGTGGACAACAGCCAACTTGCCGGCGGCATGGGCGACTTCATCGAAAAATACATTTTCCCTGGCGGGCAACTCGTTCATGTCAGTGTGATGGCCGACGCCATGACCCGCGGCGGGCTCGAGCCACTGGACTTCGAATGTCTGCGCCCGCACTACGCGAAGACGCTCTGGCACTGGGTCGATGCCCTCGAGGCGCATGCAGACCAGGCGCGCAAGGTGCTTGGCGACCGCGCCGAAAAAACCCTGCGCGCCTACCGCCTATACCTTGCCGGCTCGGCAATGGGCTTCGAGCAGGGCTGGATCTCGCTGTTCCAGATCCTCGGCAGCCGCCCCAACGGGGTGGTCGAAGACCGCTTCGACGAGGCGCATGCGCTGCGCGCGCGGCAGTGCGACTATCCGTTCAACCGGGCGTATCAATACGCCGGTCGGCTGCGCCCGTATCGCGCTGTGTCCATCCCCGACCAGCGCGATCCGCAGCAGGAGGAGCTTGTGGCAGCCGCTGCAACGCAGGCAAGCACAGCCCAGTCGCTATAGGGCCGCACGCTCAGGCGCCGGCGCACTGCGCAGGCCAGTGGACGATGTGTCCGGGCGGCAGCATGGCTGCGATACGCGGCAGCACGGCGTCGACCACGCTTGGAGTGTCGAAAAATTCGATCACCAAGGGCAAATGCACGTTCAGGCGCAGCAAATCGTCGGCGTGGACTTCGCCCTTGCTGCCAAAGCCGGCAACCCCGCGAAACACCGTCACGCCGCGCACCCGGTATTCATCGTGCAGCATCTCGAAGATGGTGCGCATCAGATTGTGGCCGCCGGCTTTGTCGCCCTCGCGAATGTAGACCCGCACCATGGTGACCGCTTGCGTGTTCATGTCGAAACTCCGATGCTGCGTGCCAAGTGCGCGCCGAGAATGGCTGCGCCGATCGACAGCACGACCGAGGCCAAGATGTAGATCCCTGCCTTGACCAGTTCGCCGTTTTCGAGCAGGTTGAGCGATTCCAGGGAAAAGGTCGAAAACGTGGTGTATGCGCCAAGCCCGCCGCTCAAGATGCCGGTGCGCAGTTCGGGGCTGAGGTTCAGACGTTCGAGCACGCCAAAAAACAGCAAGCCCATCAGGAAGGAGCCGAGCACATTGATCGACAGTGTGGCAAACGGAAACGTGCGACCGAGCATGCCTTGCACGAGCAAGGTCTGCCCATAACGGGCAAACGCACCGATGACAGCAAAAATGGCGATGAACAGATAGGTCATTGCGGGGAGTAAACGGTGTCTTGCCCGGGCGAGCAGGGGCACACCAGTCTAGGAGCTTGCCGCGCGGCGGGTCAAGCGCATGGCGGTGTGGATTGCCAAGCGGCGCATGAAAGATCGACCGCTTCGCATCGCGCAAGGGCAGTGCAGCGCCGCGAAAAACCGTCTCCCGGTGGCAAGATCGGCGCAACGGGACTACAACCACGCAAATCCCAACCGGAGACGCCGATGAATACCGAACCAAGCCATGCGGCGCAGGCCTCTGAGGGCATGCGCATCGAAACCGATTCCTTCGGCCCGATCGAGGTATCCGAAGCCCATCTGTGGGGTGCGCAGACGCAGCGTTCGCTGCAGCATTTCGCTATTTCCACCGAGCGGATGCCGCACGAGTTCATCCGCGCGCTGGCGCTGGTCAAGCGGGCGTGTGCCGCCGCCAATGTCGATCTCGGCAAGCTCGATCTGCGCACGGCGCAAGCCATCATCGAGTCGGCGG
>JBMFIE010000088.1:0-8211 GCA_049976465.1 Thiomonas sp.
GAGCGGGGTGCAGAAAGCCCTGGCCGCACATGGCCTCAAGCCCGTGGCCACGGGCACCGTCAAGCGCAACACGGTGGATGTGGCGGGCGCACTGGCCGCCATCCTGCCGGCCAAACCCGATCTCATCGTGGAAGTGGGCACCTATACCGAAGTGGCAGCGTTCAACCAGCAGGCCATCGCGCAGGGCTACGGCGGCCAGTTCGCCAATGTCAGCTTCGTCGGCTCGGAGGCGCTGGCCAAGGCGCTCGGCCCCCAGGGCAACGGGGTCATCATCACCCAGGTTGTGCCGTTTCCGTTTTCCACCGTCACCCCGCTGGTGCGCGAGTATCAGGCCGCGATGAACGCCGCCGGCCACAAGAACGACTATGACTTCACCAGCCTGGAGGGCTATATCGACGCAAAAGTGCTGGTGCTGGCGCTGCGCAAGGCCGGCAAGAACCTCACCCGCGCCGGACTGATCGAGGCCCTCAATGGCATGAGCAATGAAAACCTCGGCGGCTTCATCGTGCGCTTCTCGCCGACCAACCATTCCGGATCGGACTACGTCGACACCACCAGCATCACGGCGAGCGGCGGCTTCCGGCACTGAACGCCTGCGGCTCACCCCGCGGGTGGTGCGGTTTTTTCCCGCCACGCCGCAAGCAGCATGGCCAGCACGATCAGGCTGCCGCCCAGCACGGCCTGCGCGCTGAGCTGCTGCGCACCGAGCAGCACCGCACTGCCGCTGGCGAACACGATTTCCGTGGTCATGACCACCGCGGTCAAGGCCGAGGGCAGCTGCTGCGCGCCGTATTGCAGGCCGAAGTTGGCGGCAAGAAGCGCCAGCGCCATCAGCCCGACCCCGAGCATCCAGTCCGGTGCAGGTGCTGGCGGCGGCGCAACACTTCCCTGCCAGCCAAGCACCGCCGCCAGACCGCCAGCGACGATCACACCCCCGGCAAACATCGCCAGCCCGCGCGCCTCTGCGGGGGTGTGTCCGTACTTGCGCAGCAGCACATTGTTCAGCGCAAAAAACATGCCGCCGACCAGCCCCAGCCAGTCCGCGGCCTGCCGCGGCAGCGGCAAGCCGCCGTGTGGCGGCCACAGCACCACCATCGCCCCGCCCAGCGCCAGCACCAGGCGCAGCACCACCAGACGGGTGAGCCGCTCGCGCAGCAGCCAGTGCGCCAGCAGCGTTGCCCACACCGGCATCAGATAGAACAGCAGCACCACCCGCACCACGTCGCCTGCTGTCACGCCCCAGTTGAACGCCGCATTCGTCGCCCCGGAGGCGATCAAAATCCCCCACAGCGGCGGGTGACGCCACAGCGCCCGCAGCGCCTGCGGCCGTGCGGCAACGATCAGCACGGTGCACACCGCATAGGTTGCCGCGGTGGCCCATAGCGGGTTCAGACCGAAGGCGTCGAGTCGGCGCCACGGCCACCACGACACACCCCAGACGAAGGCATTGAGCAGCAGGCCGCCGATCGCGGCCAGGGTTTGGCGCAGAGTGAGCATGAAAGACGCCGTGCGTCGCAGCAGGCGCGACGCGCAGGCTGGCAAGGAGGGGCGCAGCGATGCGCGCGGGGTTTGTTCTCGCCAAATCGCGGCGTTTTGCGGCAAATTTCACACGCGATCCGGCGCGGAACATTGTAAAGTCGCGATTCCCTCACGGTGGCCGCGCCACCTTTTTTCTTTTTCCTCACGAGATCATCACATGTCAGAGGCGGCGTCCCCGCTGGATTTGTTCGACCTGCCCGGCGAAGTGCTGCGCCGGCTGGCTGCGGGTGAACCGATCGAGGTGCTGGCCGCGCTGCTGTGCCGCGTGGCCGAACAGGCCGCCCCCGGGCGCATCGCCAGCCTGCTGAAGCTGGAGGCAGACGGCTTGCTGCACCCGCTGGCCGTGCCCAGCGGCCCGCCGGAACTGGTCCGGGCGTTCGATGGTCTGGCGCCCGGCCCCGGCGCTGGCTCCTGCGGCAATGCGGTGCTGCACAACGCGCCGACCTTCATCACCGACATCGCCACCGATTCCCGCTGGGACGACCTGCGCGCCGTGGCGCAGCAGTGGAAGCTGCGTTCCTGCTGGTCCTGGCCGGTGCGCGACGGCGAGCGGGTGATCGGCAGCTTTGCGCTCACCGGCCTGGAGCCGGGCCAGCCCGATGCCGACGCACGCCGGCTGCTCGAATTCGTCGCGTCGATTGCGGGCGCCTTGCTGCGCATGGACCTGCTCAGACGCGAGCGCGAGTCGGCCCAAGCCCTGCGCGATGCCATGCTGGACAATGCGCTGGTGGGCATCGCGCTGGTGGGCGAGCGCACCATTCGTCGGGCCAACGCGCGCATGGCCGAGATGTTCGGCTACCCCGATGCCAAGTCGCTCGAAGGTCTGCCCGCCCGCGCGAT
Source organism: Thiomonas sp. (assembly GCA_049976465.1). Lineage (GTDB taxonomy): Bacteria > Pseudomonadota > Gammaproteobacteria > Burkholderiales > Burkholderiaceae_C > Thiomonas. The sequence continues at coordinate 2,380 of JBMFIE010000088.1, forward strand.
CTACGCCAGCGAAGCCGATTTTCAGGCCACTGGACAGGCCGTGTACGGCGCGATGGCGCGCGGTGAACGCATCACCCTCGAGGTCCAGATGCGCCGCGCGGACGGCAGCGTATTCTGGTGCGAGCTGTCTGGGCAGGCCGTGAGCGGTCAACCCGGCGTGGACTCGGTATGGGTCGGCCAGGACGTGAGCGAGCGCCGCGCTGCGCACCAGCGCATGAAGTGGCAGGCACAGCATGACGCCCTCACCTGCCTGCCCAACCGTCATGCTCTGGATGAATGGCTGCCGCAGCGCCTTGCCGCAGCACGCACCGCGCAGCGCCTGGTGGCCGTGGCGCTGCTCGATCTGGACGATTTCAAAGCACTCAACGACCAGTGGGGACACGCCGCAGGTGACGCGGTGCTGCAGCAGGTGGTGCAGCATCTGCGCGACGCGCTCGGCCCCGACGATCTGCTGGCGCGCATCGGCGGCGATGAGTTCGTGCTGGTGCTGCAAGGTCTGCACGGCGTGGAGCAGGCCGAGCAGCGTCTGCAGGCGCTCGATGCCCACCTGCCGGTGCCGGTGTATCTGCCCGGCGGTCGCCAGCAGCATCTGGGGCTGAGCCTGGGACTGGCGCTGTGCCCATTGGATGGCGATGACGCCGAGCTGCTGCTGCGCCGCGCCGACGCCGCGCTCTACAGCATCAAAATGCACAAGCGCACGCGTCGGCAGTGGTGGCTACGCTGGGGACAGGAGGTACAGGCCGAATTCCTCGACGACGCCGAGAGCTGGCTGCCGCAGCCCTACGGCGCGCAGGCACAGGCTTTGCTGCAACTGGCGCAGCCGCTGCTGGCACAGAAGGCCAGCGGATTCGTCGACCAGTTCTACGCCTTGCTCGCGCGCGACCCCGATTCCGCGCAGATCCTCACCCATCTCACCGCAGACGAATTCGCCCACCTCAAGGCGCGGCAGGTGGACCATTTCCATCTCCTGCTGCGCCCCGATCTGCAGGAAGCCGAGCACCTGGCTGCGGCGCACCGCATCGGCGAAATCCACGCCCTGGTTGGCGTGCCCACGCGGCTGCTGGTGCAGTCCGCTGGGCTTTACCTGCAGTCGCTGATCGACATCAGCCATCACCTGCGCGTGCGTCCGCGCGAGAACAGACGCATCGTGCAGTTGCTCACCGCGCGCATGCAGACCGAGTTGCAAGCCCAGGTGGAAGCGGCGCAAGGCCTGCGCGAACGCTATCACCAGTGCGTGATTGCGCTCGAACACGCGCTGCAGGACGGCGCGCCGTGGAGCGAGTTCATGCAGGCGGCGCTCGACCGCCTGATCACCCTGCCCGGTCTGCGCGCAGCCGGCATAGGCGCGCCCGATGCCAACGGCCATTTCGTCGTCGAACTGTCCGCCGGCATGCAGGCGTACGCACAGGCCATGCGCCAACATTACGGCGGTTTCAAGGTGCCCAAGCTGCAGGGTGCGCACGCCGAAAGCCTAGGCCCCACGGCCACCGCTTGGCAGACCGAACGAATCAGCACCCTGGCCAGCTACGCGCTCGACCCCGCCGGCGCGCCGTGGCGCGAGGCGGCGCTGGAGGTCGGCATCCGCAGCGCCGCGTCGATTCCGCTGGTCGACCGCAACGGCCGCGTGGTGGTCGTGCTCAGCCTGTACGGCGGTTATCCCGCGATGTTCGAGCGCAGCGCCGCGCGCAGCTTTCTCGACAATCTGGGCCAGACGCTGAGCCGCGCCTGGCAGCGGCTGCATGCCCACGGGCGCCAGCAGCCCGTCCCCATCACCCAGCGCCAGCGCTGGCGCAGCGCCCTGTTCGACCACGGCCTGGACATGTATATGCAGCCCATGGTCGATCTGCAGACCGGCCAGCCCTACGCTGTGGAGGCGTTGGCGCGGCTGCGGCTGGATGACGGCAGCCTGGTCCTGCCGGGGCAGTTCCTGCCCTGGTTCGGTCATGCCGAGTTGTCGCGGCTGTTCCGCAGCGGGCTTGCTCAGGCGGCGCAGCAGCTGGCCCGCTGGGACGGCGACGGCATTCGCCTGGGCCTGAGCCTCAACATGCCGCTGGAAGTGCTGCTGCAGACCGACTGCCCCAACCTCGTACGCGATGCGTTGCAGGCCGCGGGCGTCGCACCCGAGCGGGTGGCGTTCGAGCTGCTGGAAAACGCCGAATTCGACGATCCGCAGCGCCGCGACGATGCAGTGCGCGCGCTGGCCGCCACCGGCGTGCGGCTGGTCATGGACGACCTGGGCAGCGGCTACAGCAGCCTGCTGCGGCTGCGCACCCTGCCGTTTCACACGGTCAAGATCGACCAGGGCCTGGTGCGCGAGGCCGAACGCGATCCGGCGCAGGTCATCGGCTTCATCGGCGCGCTGGTGCAGCTGGCGCAAAGCCTGGGGCTGTGGGTCGTGGTCGAAGGGCTGGAAACGCCCGATCTGGTCGAAGCCGCCACCTTGCTGGGCGCCGATGCCGGGCAGGGCTACGCGCTGGCCAGACCCATGCCCGCAGCTCAAGTGGCCGACTGGGTACGACGTTTCCGTGACCCGGTCGATCCGCGCCAGCCGACCACGGCGCTGGGCCGGCTCGCGCAGGAGTGGACGGCGCAGCACGGGCGCCAGCTGGCCGATGCATCCGCCAGCCGCCTGCTGCACGCCGCGCGCCGCAAGGCGCAGCGCGAAAGCCGCACCTGAGCGCGGGGTCGGGCCTCAGCGCAGGCCGGCAATGGCCTGCTGCAGAGTGGCTGCAGAGAGTTCGCCGATGTGAACCCGCTGCACCGTGCCGTCGGCGCGGACGAACAAGGTGGTGGGCAGCCCCGGAGACTGGTAGGCGGCGAGCAGCCGGCTGTCGGGGTCGAGCAACACACTGGAGGCCGGCAACCCGGCCTGGCGCAGATACGCCGCCACTCGCGCCGCCGTCTCGCCCTCGTTGACCAGCACGATGCGCGCGCCGCCGTGCGCCTGCGCCGCGGCGACCAGCATCGGCAGTTCGCGCCGGCATGGCGGGCACCAGCTGGCCCACAGATTGACCACCGCCGGCCGGCCTCGCAGACTGGTCAGCGCCAGCGGCGGCCCCTCGAGCGCCTGCAAGGTGATGGCAGGCAGCGGCGGACGCGGCGGTGCCAGCAGGCTGAGCAGCCCCATACCAGCCAGCACGACAGCCGCCCCCGATGCGCTGGAGACAGGCAGACTGCGGCGCAGGCCGGGGCGGCGCCAGACCCAGAACGCCACCCCCGCGGCCGCGGCCAGCCAGCCCGCCAGCGGGTCGAACCCCCGGTCGCGGATGTCGAGCATCTGCAGCACACCGCCATAGGCCGCCGCGTGCTGCAGCACGAACACCGCACGCGCCACGATCAGCGCCAGCACCAGCAGCGGCAGCAGCGCCGGCTCGGCATCCCCCCATCCGGCTTTCTGCGCCAGCGCCGCAACCCACACTGCCACCGCGTACCCCAGCACCAGCAGCAGCGGTGCCCAGGGCAGAACGATGGGACCCAGGCGCAGCGCGTCCATGTTCAGATGTGCGTGCCGTCGTGGCGCGCCTCGCCGATGAGCTGCGTCCAGTCGCGCTCGCGCTGATTGCGCCGATGCCACAGAATGACCAGGAGCATCGAGGCGGTCACGAACACGCCGAACAGGGTGATCACCCAGGGCACCGGCAGGTTCAGGCGGATCAGCAGGGCATAGAACATCAGCATGCCCAGCACGCTGACGTTCTCGTTGAAGTTCTGCACCGCGATCGAATGCCCGGCAGACAGCAGCACATAGCCGCGATGCTGTAGCAGCGCGTTCATCGGCACCACGAAATATCCGGCCAGCGCGCCGATGAACACCATGAAGCCGTAGGCGATCAGCATGGACAGCGGCAATTGCACCGCGCCGAGCTGCAACTGCACATCGGGCAGCATGTCGCGGTTGAAAAACGCCAGCACGATGGTGGTCAGCCCCATGCCCACGCCCAGCGGCAGCACGGTCAAACTCTTTCTCAGCGGCACGCGCAGCGCCGCGCTGATGGCCCCGACCGCCACCCCCACGGCCACCGCCGCCTGCATCACCGACGCCATGGTCAGGTTTAGCCCTAGCGCGTACTCGGCCCACTTGATCACGATGAACTGCAGCGTGGCCCCCGCGCCCCAGAACAGGGTGGTGACCGCCAGCGAAATCTGCCCCAGCTTGTCGGTCCACAGCACCTTGGTGCAATGCGCAAAATCCACCAGCAGCGCGAACAGCCGGGTTTTCTGCTTTTCATAGCGCGCGCCGGTGTCGGGAATGCGCAAATTGCACAGCGCCGCCAGTAGATAGACCAGGGTGATGACCAGAATGGCTGCCTTCGGCGTGGTGTCGATCCCCATGGCGGCCAGCCCCGGCAGACCCAGCAGCGCGGCCGAGACAGTCTGGCTGACCAGAAAGCCGCCGAGCACCGTGCCCAGGATGATCGAACTCACCGTGGTGCCCTCGATCCAGCCGTTGGCCGCCACCAGCTGCTGCGGCGGCAGCAGCTCGGTGAGGATGCCGTACTTGGCCGGCGAATACGCCGCTGCCCCCAGACCGACCACACCATAGGCCAGCAGCGGATGCACCGACACCAGCATCAGCAGCAGCCCGGCCACCTTGATCAGGTTGGTGATGAACATCACCTGCCACTTCAGAATGGCGTCGGCGAATGCGCCGACAAAGGGCGCAAGCACCACATACGAGATGGTGAAAAAGAACTTGAGCAACGGCGTCATCCAGTCGGGTGACTGCATCTGCACCAGCAGGGCGATGGCGGCGATCAGCAGCGCATTGTCGGCCAGCGACGAAAAAAACTGCGCCGCCATGATCCAGTAAAAGCCTTTTTTCATCGATTGGCTGCCCGCACGCTGCGGGGCCCTGTGTCTGGTCGCGGGGCGACATCGGAAACGGATTGGGGCGGTGCCCGACGGTTGCCTGCCCCCGCAGGCTGCCGCGGTTTATAGCACAGGCGATTTGCGACAATGGCCGCATCACCCTTTTTTCCCGCGCCTGCATGCCCCGTCCGATTTCCGCCGTCATCCACACGGCCGCCCTGTCGCACAACCTGGCCCGCGTGCGCCAGGCCGTGCCCGGCAGCAAGATCTGGGCCGTGGTCAAGGCCAATGCCTACGGCCACGGGATTGCCCGCGCCTACGGCGCGCTGCGTGCGGCAGACGGCTTTGCCCTGCTCGATCTGGCCGAGGCGGAGAAGCTGCGGGCGCTGGGCTGGGTCGGCCCCATCCTGTTGCTCGAAGGCTGTTTCGCGCCGGAAGACCTGGCACTGTGCGAGCGGCTCAACCTCTGGCATGTGGTGCATTGCCGCGAGCAGATCGACTGGCTGGCGGTGCACCGCGCCAACCGCACGCACCGCGTGTTTCTCAAGATGAACAGCGGCATGAACCGCCTGGGCTTCCAGCCGCAGGCCTACGCCGCCGCCTGGCAGCGTCTGCACGCCCTGCCGCAGGTCGGCGAAATCACGCACATGACCCATTTCGCCTGCGCCGACCGGGCGGACGGCATCGCCCCGGCGCTGGCACGCTTTTCCCAAGGCGTGGGCGCCCTGCCGGGCGAGCGCACGCTGGCGAACTCGGCCGCAGTGCTCCTGCACGGCGACGACCCGCGCGTGGCGGCGGACTGGGTGCGCCCGGGTATCGCGCTGTACGGCAGCTCGCCCACGGGGCTCGCCCCCGACGCCGCGCACTGGGGGCTGCAACCGGCGATGAGCCTGCGCAGTGAGCTCATCGACATCCAGCATGTGGCCGCCGGGCAGAGCGTGGGTTACGGCGGGCGCTTCACCGCGCCACGCCCGATGCGCATCGGCGTGGTGGCCTGCGGCTATGCCGACGGCTATCCGCGGG
>JBMFIE010000089.1:0-8174 GCA_049976465.1 Thiomonas sp.
CTTGCATGTTCGGCCCTTCGGCTTGCGCCTACTATGGCCTCTGCTGACTTCTGCACAGGCCTCCCGCCACCTCACGATGGCAGTAGCACAAAGGTTGCCCTCGGCACCCGTGCAGATCTCCCCGGGTATGACGCACCCACCTTCACGCTTATGCCTGTCGGATCTACGTCACGGCGTTCCGTGCAAGTTTCGGGCTTTACAGATATTGGCCTGCTCACCCCGCCGTGCCGCCTCGTATCCGCTTCCTGTTCGTCAGGCCAGCACTTTGCCTTCGGCTTCCTCCAGATTTCCAGTCGCCCAGAACACCCTTGCCGTTCGGCTAACTCTTCCCCTTGCCGGGCGAGTAGAGGACTTTCACCTCCAAGTGAGTGCGCCCTGCCGGGCGCACCAAGAAAAAGGCCCGCGTAAGCGGGCCTTGGGCTGTGCTGCGAGTCTGGAAGTTCGTTCAATCTTCCGCGTAAATGTCGCGGTCTTTGGTTTCGGGCAGGAACAGCAGGCCGATGATGAAGGTGCCCGCGGCCACGATGACCGGGTACCACAGGCCGTAATAGATGTTGCCGTTCTGCGCCACCAGAGCAAAAGCAATGGTCGGCAGCAGGCCGCCGAACCAGCCATTGCCGATGTGATACGGCAGGCTCATCGAGGTGTAGCGGATGCGGGTGGGGAACAGCTCGACCAGCGCCGCGGCGATCGGCCCGTACACCATGGTGACGAAAATCACCAGCAATGCCAGGATGGCGATGACCATCGGGATGTTCATCTGCGCCGGATCGGCCTTGGTCGGGTAGCCCGCGGTCTTGAGCGCTGCGGCGATTTCTTTTTTCAGCGCGGCTTCCTTGGCCTTGAACTCATCAGGCGGCAGGTCCTTGGCGCCGACCACGGTGATGGTCTTGTCACCGATCTGGATGACCGCCGGGCCGGTGCCAGGCTTGGTGTCGTAGTTTACTGAGTTGGCCGCGAGCATCTGCTTGGCAATGTCGCAGGACGAGGTGAACTTGGCCGTGCCAGTCGGGTTGAACTGGAAGCTGCATTCCTTGGGGTCGGCGGTGAGCGTCACCGGCGAGTTCTGCACCGCCTGATACAGAGCCGGATTGGCGTAGTGGGTCAGCGCCTTGAACAGCGGAAAGTAGGTCAAAGCGGCGATGGCGCAGCCGGCAAGGATCACCGGCTTGCGGCCGATTCTGTCCGACAGCGCACCGAACACAATGAAAAACGGCGTGCCGATGAACAGCGCGGCGGCAATCAGCAGATTCGCGGTCACGCCGTCGACCTTGAGCGTCTGTGTGAGGAAAAACAGCGCGTAGAACTGCCCCGTGTACCAGACCACGGCCTGGCCGGCGACCAGACCCAGTAGCGCGAGGATGACGTATTTCAGATTGCTCCAGCGTGCGAAGGCCTCGGTCAGCGGCGCTTTGGACGCCTTGCCGTCGGCCTTCATCTTGACAAAGGCCGGCGACTCGTTGAGCTTGAGGCGAATCCACACCGAAATGCCCAGCAGCACGATGGATACCAGGAAGGGCACGCGCCAGCCCCAGGCGTTGAAGGTGTCCTCGCCCAGCAGGGTGCGGGTGCCGAGGATGACCAGCAGCGACAGGAACAGCCCGAGCGTGGCCGTGGTCTGGATCCACGAGGTGTAGGCGCCGCGCTTGCCCTGCGGCGCATGCTCGGCCACGTAGGTGGCCGCGCCGCCATACTCGCCGCCCAATGCCAGACCCTGCAGCAGCCGCAATGCGATCAGAATCACCGGCGCAGCCACGCCGATCGCAGCGTAATTGGGCAGCACGCCGACGATGAAGGTCGACAGGCCCATGATCAGGATGGTGACCAGGAAAGTGTACTTGCGGCCGATCATGTCCCCAAGCCGGCCAAACACCAGCGCACCGAACGGGCGCACGATGAAGCCCGCGGCAAATGCCAGTAGCGCAAAGATGAACGCCGATCCGGGATCCAGCCCGGCGAAGAACTGCTTGGCGATGATCGCCGCCAGCGAACCGTAGAGGTAGAAGTCGTACCACTCGAACACCGTGCCGAGGGAAGAGGCGAAGATCACCTTTTTCTCGGCTGAGGTCATCGGACGCGCCTTTGCGTCCATTGCAATGGAAGCCATGCTCAAGTCTCCTGTGTGTGGACATGGGCGTGGCGTCGCCGCTGAGTCTGCCACCCGAGCCCCGCAACGCTACGCATCACCCCCGAACGCGCCTGATTGTGACAAGACGTGTCGCGGATGACGGATTGTTTTCAGCCTTGCTGACCATGCGCTGACAGCGCAACCGTTCGAAATCTAGGGAAATCACTGAGCTGCGGCGCAGCAATCCCGGACTTTCGGTACTGCATGAAATTTTTTGTGCTGCACAGCAGCGTTGTACAGAGACTTGTTGCGGCGCAATATCCAACCCTGCCAGGCAGACGCCGGGCGAAAAAAAACCGGCCAGAGCGGCCGGTTTTTCGAGCGCATACCCGGATCAGCCAGGCAGGCCAACGGTCGGATTGCCCAGATTGGTCCACTCGTTCATCGAGTTGGCATACAGCTTGGAGTCCTTGTTGCCAAGGATTTCGTGCACCACGAACCATGCCCCGGAGGCCAGGTGTCCCGTGTTGCAATAGGTGGTGGTCGGCGCATTGGGGCTGATGTTGTAGGCGTCGAAAATGCGCTTGTAATCGGCTGCGGTCATGAAGCGGGTCACGCCGTCCTTGGTCTGCACGATGGCATCGGTCGGGAACGACTTGGCCCCGGGCAAGTGGCCCGCGCTCTTGTCGATCGGCTTTTTGGCAATGCCCAAGTATTGCGGCGTCGGCCGGGCGTCGATGAACTGCTCGCTGCCCTTTTGCAGGTCGGACTTGACCTGATCGATCGAGGCCAGGATCGCCTTGTCCTCGCCGCTGGCCTTCCAGTCGCCGACGGCCTTGGGTGCAGGACTGGTGCTCACCGGGTATCCGGCGTTGAGCCATGCAGCGGTGCCGCCGTTGAGGATGGCCACCTGCGTGGCGGGCTCACCAAAGTAGCGCAGCTGGAAGTACAGCCGCGTGCCCATGTCCATCGGCGCCAGCCCCTCGCCCTCGGGAACGATGATGATGGGCTTGCCGCTGTTCAAGCCGGCTTTGTCCATCGCCGCGGTGAAAAATTCGGCCGTGGGCATCAGCGCCTTGAGCTTGACGCCGTCTTCCACCCGAGTCTGGCGGATGTCACCGAAATCGACCAGCAGCGAGCCCGGAATATGCCCGCCGACCTTGATCACCGCGTGATCCTTGCCCAGTTGCGGTGCCGAGGTGAACATCTTTCCCGGGTTGTCGCCAATGGTGACGATGGTGACTTCGTTCTGGTGGGCCTTGAGCCACTGCGGCGTGACCAGCGGGCCGGGGACATCCATGGCAAAGGCGGCATGCGCGGCGCCGATGCCCAGGGCTGCAGCGATCAGGGTTTTGGCTAGTTTCATTTGGCTCCTCTCAGGGTTGGAACATTCGCCGATCTCGATGGTCAGCGATTGGGTTGTGCCGCACGCCCGGGACGGGGTGGCGGCATGGCATGCCCAGCTTGCGACCTCACGGCACAAGCGGTCGGACATTCGACGGGTGTTGTGATGCACGCGGCGCAGCATCTGTCGCCGCCTGGCTTCTCCACGAATCGTTGTTGTTGTCGACAGCACCCTGGCCTGCCAGCGCAGTGCCACGGCGCACTCCCTACGCAACGAGGCGGCGTCATCCGGCGGTACAACCGAATGTCGCCTGACCAAGCTTTACGACAACGAGGAGCAAAACCTGGGTGAGCGCACTTTAGGCAGTTGCTGCCCCGGAAACTAGGGCCAGTATGTATCAACTGTGACCTGGCGTTTCCACCACCCAGGACGATCCTCGGCTGGATGGGATGTGAACAATCTCACGCTTTGCCGCATGCAAGCGTAAATCGCGTTGCACATTCCTCGACCACGCGGGCCTGGCGTTCCTAAAGTGCAAGCAGCGCTGATGAGATCACGTCTTGCGGCGCAACCCGTTCACCGATCCAATCACAGTAAGAGGATAGTCATGGGACTTCTCGCTTGGCTGCGCCGGCATGATGCCGGCCAAATTCCCCCCACCGATACACATCTCGCCCCGGAGATCGATCCGGAGGAGGACCTGTTCGAGGGCCTGTACCTCGGGCAGGCCGTACAGAGTCATCTGGCCTGGAAAAAGCGGCTCAAAAGCATTGTCGTCGAAGGACAGCAAGACGATGTGGACATCATTCAGGTCGCCGCAGACGACCTGTGCACGCTGGGGCAGTGGCTCAATGGCCAGGCTCGCGCGCGCTACGGTCATCTGCCGGAATATGCCCGGCTGCGCAAGGTCCACGCCGAGTTCCACCTGACTGCAGGCCAGGTGCTGCTCAACAGTCGCAACGGCCGTCCGGAAGATGCGGCAGCTCTGCTGCGCGGGGCCTTCAACGCCTTGTCCGACCAGGTACAGCTCGAACTCGTGCGGTTCTACACAGCAACCCGTCCACATTGACGCTGCCTGCCGCATTGACTGTAAAACTTGCAGCAAACTGGCACACAGATGGCATGAGTACCGATTTTTCCAGCAAAATCCCGACACTCCGTGAGGTATCTGCACGGTTTCCCCATCGATGAGGAGCCAGTATGTCCCTGATGCAAGATTTCAAGGCGTTTGCCGTCAAAGGCAATGTCATCGACCTGGCCGTGGCGGTGATCATTGGCGGCGCCTTCGGCAAGATCGTCGATTCGCTGGTGAACGACATCATCATGCCGATCGTCGGCGCCATTTTCGGCAAACTCGACTTTTCCAACCTGTTCATCGTGCTCGGCCATGTACCCGCCGGCACGCCGCCCACGCTGGCGGCGATGAGAAAGGCCGGCGTGCCGGTGTTGGCCTATGGCAGCTTCATCACCGTCCTGGTGAACTTCCTGATCCTTGCGTTCATCATCTTTTTGATGGTGCGTATGGTCATCCGGCTCAAGCGTGCCGAACCGCCCGCCCCACCTGCACCGACGCCGGAAGACATCTTGCTGCTGCGCGAGATTCGGGACACGCTGAAAAAACCGGGCGGAGCGTAACGGAGATCAGTCCATCCGGGGCAGTTCCACCCAGAAGCGTGCACCTGCGCCCGGTGTGGAATCCACGCCCACGGTGCCGCCGTGCTTTTGCGCCACCAGCCGCACGAAATACAGCCCCAGCCCGGTGCTGCCGGGGTTCTGTGTCGCTTGGCCGCGCGCAAAGCGCTCGAACAGCCTCGCCGTCTGCTCTGGCGTGAGCCCTGCCCCCTGATCCTGCACTGACACGCAAACCGCACCCGCAGACAAGGTGGCGGTCAGGGTCACGCTCGATCCGCGCGGGCTGTGCTGCACCGCGTTACGCAGCAGGTTACCGACCAGGCGCTCCAGCGCGCCAAAATCTCCGCGTACCCAAATGGGCGTATCGGGCAACTGCCGCACGATGCGCACACCCGCTGCGACTGCGTGCTCGTAAGCCAGGTCTGCGGCCTGATGCAGCACCGCACCCAGGTCGAGTTCGGTCAGGGCGGCAGGCTCGAGCGCCTGCGCACGGGTCAGGTCGAGAAAACCCTGCGCCAGATCGTGCGCGCGCTGCAATTGGGCCAGAAGCCGCTGCCGGGCCGCGGGGTCGAGCGCGCCGGCCTGCAGACGCTGCACCGCAGCGGCCAGTGGCGCACGCACATCGTGGCTGATGAAGGCCAGCGCCTCATCGCGCCGGGCCTGCAGCTCGCTGAGCCGCTGCTGCGCCGCCTGCACCGCCAGGATCCGCCCTTCGAAACCCAGGCGTCGGCCAGGGTCGCCAGCATCGCTGGCTGGGCCATCGCGTCCGGCTTGGCGCAATTGATGCAATTGCGCATCGAGATAGCGCCTTGCGGCCTCCAGCCGACGCCATCCCCACAGCGGATAAGCGGCAACCGCTGCAGCCAGCGCCGCGCTGGGCGGCCACCACCAGCCCAGCAGCAGCGGCAGGGCTGCTGCGGCCAGCAGCAACGCCAACACCCAACCCACGCTGGCCAGCAGGCCGGTGAGTGGCATCAGCCGGGGCAACCACAGCAGCGGCACAAGGGCCAGCAGGGCAGTCAGCGCCAGCGCCCAGCCATCGGGCAAGGCGCGGATCAGGCTGCCGTCGCGCAGGGCCAGCAGGGTGTTGGCCAGCACTTCGACGCCGGGCATCGGCGCGCCCTGCGTGGTGACCGGGGTGGCGAGAAAGTCGCCCAGCCCGGCCGCCGTGGCGCCGATGAGCACGATGCGGTTGCGCAGCGCCGCGGGCGGGATCGCGCCCTGCAACACCGCGTCGGCAGACAGCGACGGCACGGTGCCGCGCGGGCCGGCATAGCGCAGCAGCCGCCGATCGCGTGCGATCAGGGCGTAGGGATGCGCAGGCAGCGCGCCGGCTGCGGGCGGCGCGGTGCTGCCGCGCACCGGTTGACCGGCAATGTTCAGCAGGGTCTGCGCCAGCAGCGGCCAGACCGGTGCGCCCACGCCTTCCCACAGGTAGACGCTGCGGGCGACGCCGTCGCTGTCGAGCTGCACGCCGACACGCCCCAGGCCAGCTGCGGCGCTGGCCAGCTGAGGGATGGGCAGGTCTTCGACGATCTGCCCGCCATTGCGCGCAGTGTCGAGCACCACCGGCAGCGCCACGCGGCCGCAGGCGCGCAACGCCTGGGTCAACGCGGCGTTACCCGCGGCATCACGGCCCGGCTCGGTCAGGGCCAGGTCCAGTCCCACGGCTGCAGCCCCGGCACGGCAGACCGCATCGACCAGGCGTGCATCGGTGGCGCGCGGCCACGGCCAGGCGCCGATGCGGTCCAGACTGCGCTGGTCGATGGCAACGATCACCACACCGTGGGGGACTGCAGCGGGCTGCAGGCGCTGGCCGAGGTCGAACACCAGATGATCCAGACGCTGCATCCAACCGGACCATGCCAGCCCCAGCGCCAGGGCCAGCAGCAGCGCGCCCACACGCAGGATTTCCACGCGCACCTGCAAGGCTCGGTGACCAACAGCGTACTGCTCAGGCACGCCACTGGACTGCGCGGCGCGGCTTTGCGCATCTGTCGGGGCGGATCGCGCCGGCTCGCCCCGGGCCCAACCCTGCAGGCGACCGAGCATGCCCGCGAGATGCTTGAGCGAATGCCAGACCGCGGCCACGATGCGCTCGGGTCAGAGCGCTGGCAGCAGCGGAATCAGCAGCAGCCAGAGGTGGGGATAACGCGGCGGCACCTCGATGACCTGCACCACCGGCGGGCCGCTGGTGCCGTCGCTGTCATCCACCAGCCGAGCGCCGAGATAGCACTTGCCCGCAGGCGGTCGCGGCAAGGCCAGCGCACCGCCGGCGCTCTCGGCCTGTGCCAGCTCTGGCTGCAGGCTGGCCTGGCGGGACAGGGTCAGCGCGTAATGCTGGCCGGCGGGAGCCGCGGGCAGATCGAGCAGCAGGTGATCGGCATCGAAGCGAATCGCAGCCCGGGTGAGATCGGCTGGGCCGGGGCCGGGCACGTATTTGAAGGCCTGCGGCGGGCTCCACGGTCCCTGCTGCCCTTGCGCATCCACACTGGCCACTCGCCAGAACACGGTGCCTGCAGGCAGATCGGCGGTCGGCGTCCACTGCGTGTCCTTTGTCAGCACGTCGAACAGGGGATGCGAGAAATCGGCTGTCGTGGCCAGTTGCACATGCGTGCGAGCCACATCGAGCACAGTCGTCCAGCGCAGCGTCGGGCGCGCAACGCGCACCGTCGCAGCCGCCGCGGGCGCGGTCAACATCGGGAAAAACGGCCGAGCAAACACGGTGAAGGCATGCATGGCGTCCAGGCCCTGCAGCCCATTGGCATCGACTGCGCGCAGGCGCAGCACATAGCGCCCGTTGGGCAGATCGGCGATGTTCAGCGCTTTCCCGCTGGTGGTTTTTTGCAGCACGACATGCGCCGGATCGTCTGCATCGAGCACCTGCCCGAACCACGATGCCGCGCCAGTCTGTGCGGGCAGCGGAAAGCTCAGCGGCAATTGCTCGAACCGGGTCGGCAGGGCAGAGACATCCGGCGCGGCCAGCAGGCGCACCGGCGGCAGCGGCGGCTGTCCGGCGCGTGCCAGCGAACCCATCTCGGCACCCACCCGCACCTGAGCGCCCTGCGCCTGCAGGTCAACCGCGCCAGCCAGGGTTTCTTCCCGCGTGACCTCGGCGGCGGCGCTGAC
>JBMFIE010000090.1:0-8140 GCA_049976465.1 Thiomonas sp.
TGTAGCTACCGGCGACATAGCCCGTGACGCTCAAGCCCGGCGTTGCAGCCAGCACCGCACCCAGGCTCGGTGCGGCAGGTGCTGCGGGGGCAGCCGGGGCCGGTGCGGTCTGGGCCGAGGCGACACCGGCGGTGCCGGCCAGAGCAGCGGCAACGGCTGCGGCGATTGCAATTTTGTTCATCCGAGTTTCTCCTGTGCATGCTGCCGGGCAAGACGCCCACTGTGAAATGCCAGGGAACATCTGCAGCTTTCGTGCCAGGGCTGTTTGGGGCCTGTCGTGTCGTTGTCGCTCGCCTGACGCGGGTTGAGCGCGAATTGCCGCACTTGTTTTGTGCGTTGCAAAGCATTTGCACCGCGGTGGTGCAAAACCCTGTCGGGTCGAATCCTTGGCTGGGCGCAAGAACCCAAAGTCCTGCGGCGCATCGCGCCGGAGAAATCGGTCACAATGCGCAACGGCAAATTTTCCGGAGCACAGCGATGAACGACAGCTTTCGCCAACGCAACACCGCGTTTTTCGACCAGCTCGGTCGACTCATCGAAAAAACCCCGCTGCACGATGCGCAGCGCAATCTGCGCGCGCTGGCGCAATCGGCTGCGGGGCGGCTCGATCTGGTGACGCGCGACGAATTCGAGGCCACACAGCGCATGCTGCTGGCCGCGCGGCAGCAGATCGATACCCTGGAGGCGCAGGTGCGCGAACTGCAGGCGCGGCTGGACGCCGCCGCGCCAGACGCCGCGGCGTCGCCTGAAGACGCCTGGCGCTGAACCGCGCCGGTTCGCGGTTCATGTCGCTGGCGCAGGTTGCCAGCCGGGCACTGCTGGGCATGGAGGCGCCGCCGGTCACGGTGGAAGTGCATCTCTCGCCCGGCCTGCCCGGCTTCACCATCGTTGGTTTGCCCGAGGCCGAGGTGCGCGAGGCGCGCGACCGGGTGCGCAGCGCGCTGATCAATAGCGGGTTTGGCTTTCCGTCGAACAAGCGTATCGTGGTCAATCTGGCGCCGGCCGACCTGCCCAAGGAATCCGGGCGGTTCGACCTGCCGATCGCCATCGGCCTGCTGGCCGCGCAGGGGCTGATCCCGTCCGAGCGACTGCAGGGCCATGTCTTTGCCGGCGAGCTGTCGCTGACCGGCGCGCTGCGTCCCACGCGTGGCGCCTTGGCCATGGCCTGTGCGCTGGCGCCGCAGGCCGCGCAGCCGCAAGCCGGGCAACGTCTGGTGCTGCCGCTGGCCAGCGCCGAGGAGGCCGCGCTGGCGCAGGCGGTGGTGGTGCTGGGCGCGCGCGATCTGCAGCAGGTGGTGGCGTATCTGTTGCAGCAGGACGGTGCGGCGCAGCAGGTCGTCGCGCCCAGCACGGGTATCGTGCATCAGAGTGGGCCGGACATGGCCGAGGTGCGCGGCCACAGCGCGGCCAAGCGTGCGCTGGAAATCGCCGCGGCTGGGGGGCACCATGTCCTGATGGTCGGGCCGCCGGGAAGCGGCAAGTCCATGCTGGCGCAGCGCTTCGTCGGGCTGTTGCCGCCGCTGACCCGCGCGCAGGCGCTGGAGAGCGCCACCGTGCTCAGTCTGGTCGGCCGCTTCGATCCGCGGCAATGGGGCCAGCGCCTGCTGCGCAGTCCACACCACACCGCTTCCGCCGTGGCGCTCGTGGGTGGCGGAGTGGGCACCATCCGCCCGGGCGAGATCAGCCTGGCCACGCAGAATGTGCTGTTCCTCGACGAGCTGGCCGAGTTCGATCGCGGTGTGCTCGACAGCCTGCGCGAGCCGTTGGAGACCGGGCGCATCCACATCTCGCGCGCGGCGCGGCAGGCCGAATTTCCGGCGCGCTTTCAGCTCATCGCGGCGATGAATCCCTGTCCTTGCGGGTATCTCGGCCATCCCACACGGACGTGCCGCTGCACTCCCGACCAGGTGGCGCGTTATCAGGGCCGGATTTCCGGCCCGCTGCTCGACCGCATCGACATCCAGATCGAGGTCGGCGCGATCGATCCCGAGGCGCTGTTGCAACTGCCGCAGGGGGAGACCAGCGCGCAGATCGCGGCACGTGTGGCCGCGGCAGCGGCGGTGCAGCAGGAGCGGCAGGGCGTTCCCAATGCGCAGCTGCACGGTGCTGCGCTCGATGCGCACTGCAAGCTGGACGCCGCCGGCAAGGCGTTCGTCGCGCAGGCCATTTCGCGGCTGGGCTGGTCGTCGCGCGCCACGCACCGCGTGCTGCGATTGGCGCGCACCATCGCCGATTTGGCGCAGGCGCAGGACATCGCGCTGACGCATCTGGCCGAAGCCATGCAACTGCGCCGCGCGCTGGCCGCGCAGTGACTCCAGGACGAACGGCCTCGGCTGGTCAGCTGCGGGCAAAAAAAAGCCAGGTGCCTTGCGCACCTGGCTGGAAATGCCCGGATCGGGGGGAGAGTCTGTAGAGCAGACAACCGGGCAACTTGGAGGGCCACATGATTGAGCGTGAACTCGAACCACAGTAGCGCCTATTCTGTGCGGAAATCTCGCGGAAAGTTCAATCCATTTTGTAACGCGGTCTCTTGCCTGTCAATCGCGTCTGCAGATGTGGTTTCACCCGCAAACAGGCGGTTTTGGGCGCCGCCCGTGTGGTGCAGTGTGGCTACTGGATCGGGTTGAGCCCGCCGTCTGCGCCGATCTGCACCCGCTGTCCCACCGGCGGCGCAACCTTGAGCTGCAGGGTGCGCACCTGACCATCGTCGAGCCGCACCTGAACGTTGTAGATGGTCTGCGTGTCCACCCGCTTGGCGATTTCGTTGCCCGCCAGACCGCCGCCGATCGCGCCCGCCACGGTGGCGAGTTTGCGCCCGTCACCGCCACCGATCTGATTGCCCAGCAGGCCACCGACGATACCCCCGGCGATGATCCCGACCGGATTGTTCTGCTGCGACTGCACCTGCTGCGCGGTCACCGCGATCACCGTGCCGCAGGTGGTGCACACCGGCTGCTGGGGCGGTGTCTGCGTTGGGCTCGGGATGGGTTGCGGCGCGAACTGCTGCGGGGCAAATTGCTGCGGCGCCATCGGGTTCTGCGCGACCTGGGTGGGCTGCGGCGTGGCCACGAGGTGGGCGGTCGTGTGTTGCCGTGCGGGGGGCTGCGCAGACTGTCTGCGCGCCTCCTGCAGCGGGGGATGCGTCGCGGTTGCCGTAGTTTGCGTGGAGGGCGCCAACGTCGCGGTTGCCGGCGTGCTGGCCTTCGACGCGGCGAGAGCCGGCTGCAGCGGGTTGGCAGGTGCGGACGCCGCTGCCGTTGCCGGTGTGGTTGGCGCTGCCGTGCTGGTTGACGTCTGGCTCAGCTTGTACAGCACGGCTGCGAGCAGCGCCACGATGACCGCGCCCATCGCGAACACCGCGACCCAGACACCCTTGCCGCCGGTGGGTGATGCTTGGGGAAGATTGGATGACATGACTCTCTCCTGAAATGGTTTGTCGCCCTCTTAACGCACCGGCCAGGCCGCGTGCCGACAGCGCCGCGGGAAGTGCTCGAACGATTGATCCGGCGCGCCGCGACTCGCAAGCCCGAAAGACTCCTGGGCAAAGCGACGCGAAGGTCCGCGTGCCGGATCAATCCTGCCGGCTCTTGGCCAGCGCCTGATCGAGGTCGGCGATCAGGTCGTGCACGTGTTCGATGCCGATCGACAGCCGCACCATGTCCTCGCTCACTCCGGCGGCGGCCAGTTCTTCGGCGTTGAGCTGACGGTGCGTGGTGGTGGCCGGGTGGCAGGCGAGCGATTTGCAGTCGCCGATGTTGACCAGACGGGTGAACAGCCCGAGCGCGTCCTGGAAGCGCGCGCCAGCCTCACGTCCGCCCTTCAGCCCGAAACTCAGGATGCCCGAGGCGCGGCCGTGCATCAGGCGCTGCGCGATGTCGTGGTCGGGATGGTCTGGCAGGCCGGCGTAGCGCACCCAGGCCACCTGCGGGTGCCGCTGCAGGTGCTCGGCGATGCGCAGCGCGTTGGCACAAATGCGGTCCATGCGCAGCGGCAGCGTCTCGATGCCTTGCAGAATGAGAAAGGCGTTCAGGGGCGAGAGCGCCGCGCCCATATTGCGCAGTGGCACGACCCGGGCGCGGGCGACGAACGCCGCCGGGCCGAACTGCGCGGTGTAGCGCACGCCGTGATAGCTCACATCGGGCTCGCTCAAGAGCGCAAAACGCTTGCCGTGCGCTGCCCAATCGAACCGGCCGGCATCGACGATCGCACCGCCGACGCTGTTGCCATGCCCGGCGAGGTATTTGGTCAGCGAATGGACGACGATGTCCGCGCCATGCTCGATCGGGCGGCACAGGTAGGGCGATGGCACGGTGTTGTCGACGATCAGCGGCACCCCGTGCGCATGCGCCACTGCAGCGAGCGCGCCGATATCGGTGACATTGCCCAGCGGGTTGCCGATGGTTTCGCAATACACCGCCTTGGTGCGTGCATCGATCAGCCGGGCGAACGACTCGGGGTCGCGCGGGTCGGCAAACCGCACCTCGATGCCCTGCCGCGGCAGGGTGTGGGCAAACAGATTGAACGTGCCGCCGTAGAGCCGGCTGCTCGAGACGATGTTGTCGCCGGCCTCGGCGATGGTCTGGATCGCCGCGGTGATCGCCGCCATGCCCGAGGCCAGCGTCAGCGCCGCCACACCGCCTTCGAGCGCAGCGACCCGCTTTTCCAGCACGTCGTTGGTCGGGTTCATGATGCGGGTGTAGATATTGCCCGCCACCTTGAGGTCGAACAGATCGGCGCCGTGCTGCGTGTCATCGAATGCATACGACACGGTCTGGTAAATCGGCACCGCCACCGCGCGGGTGGTCGGCTCGGGTTGGTAGCCGGCGTGTACCGCCAGGGTTTCGAATTGCATCGCGCATCTCCCGCTGTCTTGATCCAGCCGCAAAGCGTAGCGCCAGCCGTCTTTGGCGCCAAACAATCTTTGCTTGGATCGATATGCAATCAAGCGATGTCCGGCTCGCTCGTCCGCTGCCGCGCGCGCTGCGTCTGCAGGTAGGCGGCAGGTGTGCTGCCCAGCGTTTGGCGGAAGGCCTTGATGAACGCGCTGACGCTGCGGTAGCCGAGAGAGAGCGCCACGTCCTTGACCGTGCGGCCGGTGGCCAGCCACTCCAGCGCCCGGGTCAGCCGCGCCCAATGCCGCCACTGCGCAAAGCTCATCCCGGTCTCGTGCACGAAGCGGCGGCTGAGCGTGCGTGGCGAGATCCCGCCCCAGCGCGCCCATTGCTCGAGTGTGCGGCTGCTGGCGATCTGCTCGAGCAGCGCGCGGGCGATCGCCAACAGCCGCGGGTCGGCAGGCCACGGCAGTTGCAGCGGCCGCGTCGGCGCCTGCAGCAGCTCGTCGAGCAGGACCTGCACCAGCCGCAGCCGTGCCGGGTCGAGCGGCTGCGCGTGCGGCCAGGACAAGGCGCGCTGCAGGATCAGCGCGATCAGCGGGTTGAACGCAAAGCTCGCCGGCTCGCGCGGCAGGTGGACGCAAAGCTGCGGCAGCACAAAGGCGCCGACGCCTGCGGTCGGCCCGTACGAGCGCACCGCGTGCTCCGTCCCGGGCGGCATCCAGCTCAGGCTGTGCGACGGCGCGAGCTGCCGTCCCTGCGCGGTCTCGACCACGACCAGCCCTTCGGTGAGCAAAAACAGCGTGCCACGGGCGAGGCAGTGCGTGGTCGGGTCGAGCGCGACCGGATTGCGCACGTTGACCGCGATCAGCTCGGCGCCGTCCAGGCGGTTGATCAACGCGAGCAGCTCCTGCGGAGTGCTGACCGACGCGTCGCGCAAGGTGCGGGAGGGGTTTTGCATCGGGCAGGGGGTGGTTGGGGCTGGTTTTGGCAGATTTGCGATATTCATTGGCATCGTAAAGCCACTCGGCCAAAAATGTCTGCCTTAGCATGTATTGGCTTGTGCTGTTGACCGTGTGCCCCGCGCCCGGCAAGCGTAAGAGCAGGCGCCTAGAATCGCCCGGCTTCCCAGTCTTGCAGCGCGCTGCCGCGGCGCGCGACGCAAATCGTTGCCGGCAGCGCCCCGACGTGTCGCTCGGCTGTCTTTCAGGAATGTCTCTCATGCAGAAATTTCCCGCGACCTCTCGCGCAAGCTGGATGGCCCTCTGCGCTGCGCTGCTGGCGGGCTGCACCACGGTCGGCCCGGACTTCAAGAGCCCGGCACCGCCCGAAGTCGGGCAGTACACCCGGCGGGCCCTGCCGGCGCAGACCGCCTCTGCGCCGGGCGCGCTGGGCGCAGCGCAGCGGTTCCAGACGGTCGAGCAGCTCGCGCCCGATTGGTGGCGCGCCTACGGCTCGGCCACGCTCGACACGCTGGTGAGCACCGCATTGCGCAACAGTCCCACCCTGGCCGCCGCCGAGGCTACGCTGCGGCAGGCGCAGCAGACCTACGCGGCGCAGGCCGGCTCCACGCTGTACCCCACGGCGGGCGCCAAGCTCGGCGTCAGCCGCAACCAGACCAACACGGCGTCGTTCGGGCAAAGCAGCAAGAGCACCAATGTGTTCAATCTGTACAACGCGACGGTTGCAGTCAACTACAACTTCGACCTGTTCGGCGGCAACCGCCGCGCGCTCGAAGCATTGGCGGCGCAGGCCGACTTTCAGCGGTATCAGCTCGACGCTGCCCGGCTGACCCTGGCGGCCAATGTGGTGACCGCAGCGGTCACCCAGGCGCAGCTCGCCGCGCAGATCGCCGCCACAGAGGCCATCCTCAAGGCGCAGCAGGATCAGCTCGACATCGCGCGCAAGCGTTTCGAATTGGGCGCGGCCGCGCGCACCGATGTGCTGAGCCTGCAGACCCAGGTGGAGCAGACCCGCGCCAGCCTTCCGCCGCTGCGCAACCGGCTGGAGCAAACCGATCACCTGCTCGCCGCTCTGCTCGGGCAGGCACCGGGCGCGGCCGAGATTCCGCGTTTCAGCCTGGCCGACTTCGCCTTGCCGCAGACCCTGCCGGTGGTGGTGCCGTCGCAGCTGGTGCAGCAGCGACCCGACATCCAGGCCAGCGCCGCGCTGCTGCATGCGGCGACCGCGCAGTATGGGGTGGCGATATCCAACCTGTATCCGCAGATCAACCTCAGCGCCAGTCTGGGCACACAAGCGCTCACCGCAGGCGCCCTGTTCGGCCCCGGCTCCACGGTCTGGGCGCTGGCCGGACAGCTGGCGCAGCCCTTGTTCAACAAGGGACTGAGGGCTGGCGCCAACGCAGCCGAGGCCAGCCTGCAAGCCGCCGCAGCCAACTATCAGCAGACCGTGCTGCAGGCGCTGCGCAATGTGGCCGACGTCCTGCGCGCGCTGGACAACGACGCGCAAACCCTGCAGGCGCAGGCCGCGGCAGATGCCTCGGCGCAGGATTCGCTCAAGCTGATCGAGCAACAGTACAAGCTCGGCGCCGCAAGCTATCTGCAACTGCTCACCGCCCAGCAGCAGGCGCAGCAGACGCGAATCGGGCTGATCGCGGCGCAGGCGCAGCGCCTGGCCGACAGCGCCGCGCTCTACCAGGCCATGGGCGGCGGCGTGGTTGGCGGCGCAGCCGCTACCGCCACGGCTGCAGTCGGCCGCTGATCCCGCCTTGCGCACCGCCGCATCGAAGCAGACCAACAGCCATTTCGGAGTGCACACATGACCAAAGGCACAACCAAGCGCATGATCATCATGCTCATCGTCGCAGGCGTGATCGTCGGCGGGGTGGTGTGGTTCCAGGGATTCAAGAACACCATGATCGCCAAGGCGATCAAGGGGCAGTCCAACCCGCCGCAGACCGTCTCGACCATCGTGGCCGAGGTCTCGCGCTGGCAGCCGACGGTCGAGGCGCTGGGCAATCTGCGTGCCAGCCAGCAGGCGAACCTGAGCGCACAGGTCGGCGGCATCGTCAAGGCGATCCACTTCGAGTCGGGGCAGAAGGTGCGTGCCGGGCAGCTGCTGGTGCAGATCGATGATGCCCCGCAGCGCGCGCAACTGGCGCAACTGCAGGCGCAGCTCGGCCAGGTGCAGGCGCAGCTCGAGCTCGCCCGCATCAACCTGCGGCGCGACGAGGCGCAGCTCAAGGTGCAGGCGGTCAGCCAGGCGGTGGTCGATACCGACCGCGCCAATGTCGCTAGCTTCGAGTCGCAGCTCAAGGCGCTGGGTGAGCAGATCAACGCGCAAAAGGC
>JBMFIE010000091.1:0-7893 GCA_049976465.1 Thiomonas sp.
CTTGCCAAACATGATGTACTTCACCCAGGCTGACATCGATCAGCTCATCATCGAAGACCTGCCGCTGCACGACGAAACCACCCGCGCGCTCGGCCTGCCCGATGTTGCGGGCAGCCTGACCTACACCGCGCGGCAGCATGGCGTGCTCGCCGGCATGGCACCGCTGCGGCGTCTGGCGCAGGCGCTGGATCTGCGCGCCGAGCCATTGGCCGCCGATGGCGACACCACCGCGCCCGGACAGGCCGTGCTGCGACTGCACGGCAATGCCCACGCCCTGCACATCGCCTGGAAGCAGGGCATGAACCTGCTCGAATACCTCGGCGGCATCGCCAGCGCCACCAGGCGCATGGTCGAGGCGGCGCGCGCCGGCAGCCCGAAGGTGCAGATCGCCGGCACGCGCAAGGCGCATCCCGGCGCGCGCAAGCTGCAGCACTACGCGGTGCTGTGCGGCGGCGGCATGATTCACCGCGCCGGGCTGTCCGAAACCATCCTGATCTTTGCCCAGCACCGTGCGTTTCTGCCCGGGCTGGATGCGGCGCAACTGGTGGCGCGCGCCAAGGCGCACAGCCCGGAAAAATTCGTGCTGATCGAAGCCGAAAGCGAGGACGACGCCCTTGCCGCCGCCCGTGCCGGGGCCGACGGCGTGCAGCTCGACAAAATGACGCCCGAGCGGCTCGCCGCGCTGGTGCCCAAGCTGCGCGCGGCGCAGCCGCGCCTGATCATCAACGCCGCGGGCGGCATCCGCGAGGACAACGCCGCGCAGTACGCGGCCAGCGGCGTCGATGTGCTGGTGACTTCCAGCCTCTACAACGCCAAAGCGGCCGATTTTGGCGCGGTGATGCAGCGCATTTGATCCAGCGCAAACCAGCTGTCGATAGCCGTGCCCTGCGCGATGCGTTTCGCAAAATATAGCGTTTCGATCGCCCAGATGAGGAGATGATGATGCAATCGACGCTGTTGCGACACATGGCTCGCCAGACGCTCTTCGGCGCGCTGCTTGCCTGGTGGATGCTGGCTGCGGCGGCTGCTGCGGTGCTGCCGGGGCCGGTGGTCAGCGCGCAGTGGCTCAAAGAGCACGCGCACGAGGTGCAAGTCGTCGATGTGCGCGAAGATCTCAACACCCTGACCGACGATCCGAAATACCGCACCGAGGGCGGCAAGAAGGTGCTGGTGCGCGTCGGCGGGCACATCCCAGATGCGCTCTCGGTCAATTTCTGGGGCCTGCGCGAAAAGCGCGAGGTGCAGGGCAAGACCATCGACTTTCTGCTGCCGAGCGCCGAGAGTTTCCAGCAGCGGATGCAGGGCGTGCAGTTGCAGCCGGGCAAGCCGATCGTCATTGCCGCAACCGGCGACGATGCCAGTTCGATGCAGGAGGCTGCGTTGTTTGCGTGGGAGCTGCAGGTGTTTGGCGTTCCTGCCGATCAGATCGCGATCCTCGATGGCGGCACGCATGCCTGGATCGCCGCTGGCTATCCCGTCGACACCGACGCGATTGCACCCATGACGCCGAGCCAATGGACCGCCAAACAGCCCGACGCCAAGCTGCTGGCCAGCACCGCGCAGGTGCAAGCAGCGATCCGCGCGCGACAGCCGCTGCTCGACGCCCGGCCGCTGGCGCAATTCGCCGGACTCGAAACCTCGCCGGTCGCGCCGCATCCCGGGCGACTGCCCGGCAGTGTGCCAGTCGCCAGCGAAATCCAGCTGCGCGAAGCCGACGACGGATCGTGGCGCTTTCTCAACGCGCGCGACTACCGCGCCATCCTCGCCGCCGCGCGCTGGACGCCGCCCAGACACGCCTCGATCATCTACTGCAACACCGGGCAGTATGCGGCAGCGGCCTGGTTCATCCTCGAACGCATCATGGGCCTGCGCGGGCTCAAGGTCTATCAAGGCAGCATGAACGAATGGCAGGCGCTCGGCCTGCCGGTGATCTGGCCCTGAGAAGCTGTGAACAAACCCTCCACGCCCGATTCATTCACAACGTCTGATTCGGCGAATTTGCTCGCAACTCGTCACATCTGCTCACCGCACGCCGGTCTGCCCCGCCGCACAATCGGGCGGGTTGTTGGTTTGACCTCCAAGGAGACGAGCGATGCGAACCTGGCATTTGATTTCACGCGGGTCACGGCTGGTCAGTGCGGTCGCACTGGCAGCGATTTGCTACGACGCCTCGGGCATGGCCTGGGCGGCGACCGCCCCGCCGGGTAAATTCACTGCCACGTCCAAAGTGTCGTCGGTCGACGAAGCCGCGGCGCAAGGCGCGCAGATTTTCGCCAACGACACCTTCGGCACCAAGCAGACCTGGGTTCCGCCCAATGCGTTCAGCAGCCACCTGATGACCTGCGCCGCCTGCCACACCAATGGCGGCAAGACTGAAGGCACCACGCCTGCGGGCGCGCACCTGCCCAGCCTGATCGGCGCGGCCGCCAAATATCCCAAGTACAAAGCCAAGAAACACGCGGTCTACACCCTGGAGCGGCAGATCGTGCATTGCGTGCGTGCCGGCATCATGGGCAAGCCGCCGGGTTATGACAGCCCGGAAATGGTCGATCTGGTGGCCTATCTGACCCTGCTCTCCAAGGGTGCAACCATGGGCCAGCAGTTCAAATGAAAAACAGGTGGTGCGGGCGGTTCGCCGCGCTGCTGTTGTGTGCCGCGCTGCCCTCTGCAGCGCAGGCCGCGGACGACCGCGCCGCAGACATGGTGCGACTGGCGCGCAGCGAAGGGTGTTTTTCCTGCCATGCGATCGACCACCGCAAGGTCGGCCCGGCATACACGGCGATTGCGCAGCGCTACGCGCACGACCCCGACGCGGTGCGCATATTGCAAGACGCCATTCTCAACGGCCATCAAGGCAGCTGGGGTGTGATTCCGATGCCGGCGTATGCGCCCGACGGCGATTTGAACCCCCAGCAGGCGCACGACCTCGCCCATTGGATCCTCGGCCTGAAACCGCCGGGCGGGGACGCGAAGAAATAAAAAAACCGCAGCCGAGGCTGCGGTTTTTATTGCGAAGGACGGCGAAATCAGATCGCGGTCACGTTCGATGCCTGCAGACCTTTGGGGCCTTGCTTGACTTCGAACTGCACACGCTGATTTTCAGCCAGGGTTTTGAAACCGTTTCCCTGGATTTCGCTGAAATGCACGAACAGGTCGGCATTGCCGCCATCTTGCGCGATGAAGCCGAAGCCCTTGCTTTCGTTAAACCATTTGACAGAGCCAGTTTGCATAGCCATTTTTCAATTCCTTAAAAAGTCAGTGAGCTGCGCAGCAACATGCCAGCGCAGTGCAGAAACACGCCAGAAATCACTTGGGGAATTCAATCAGGCCGCAAACCGCTGCGAAACAACGGATTGGGATTTGACGATTTTCTTCAAAACGACCTACTTTTGCGTTTACTACGAAGCGTAGTGTACTCGCTTTTTCGAACGCGTGCCGGTTGATCTCGATCGCCGGTCGCAGACCGGGCGTGATTTATGCTTTGCGGGCTGTGACAAATCCGCCCCCAGCCCCTCAGCCGCCCGATGACCGGTCTCGAACTCACTTTGCTCTATCTCGTCGCCGCGGTGATCGGCGTGGCCGTGTTCCGCGCCTTGTCGATGCCGCCGATGCTGGGATATCTGGCGGTGGGCGTGGTCATCGGCCCCAACACCCTGGCGCTGGCCGGCGACCTGACCGGGCTGCAGCATCTGGCCGAATTCGGCGTGGTGTTCCTGATGTTTTCCATCGGGCTGGAGTTCAGCCTGGGGCAGCTCAAGGCGATGCGCTCGCTGGTGTTTGGGCTGGGTGCGGCGCAGGTGGCTGCGGCGATGGCGGCAACCGTGATCGGCAGCATCGGCATCAGTCTGATCATCGGGCCGATCGGGGCGCATCCGGTCAGCGCAGGGGTCGCCATCGGCGGCGCGTTCGCCATGTCCTCGACCGCAATCGTGGTCAAGCTGCTGTCCGAACGCATCGAGCTCGATTCTGAGCATGGGCGCCACATCATCGGCGTGCTGCTGTTCCAGGATCTGGCGGTGGTGCCGCTGCTGATCCTGATTCCGGCGCTGGCCTCGCACAGCGCCGATCTGCCGCGGCTGCTGAGTCTTGCCGCGGTGAAGGCGGCGCTGGTGCTGGCGGTCATTCTGCTGGCCGGCGGGCGGCTGTTGCAGCCCTGGTTGCGCATCGTGGTCAAGCGCAAGTCGGACGAGCTGTTCATGCTCAATCTGCTGCTGCTCACGCTCGGCCTGGCGTGGATCACCGAGCGGGCCGGGCTGTCGCTGGCGCTCGGGGCGTTTCTGGCGGGGATGCTGATTGCCGAAACGCCGTACAAGGCGCAGGTGGAGGCGGACATCCGGCCGTTTCGCGACGTGTTGCTTGGGCTGTTTTTCATCACCATCGGCATGCTGCTCGACTGGCGGCTGGTGCTGGCGCAGTGGTGGCTGGTGCTGTTGCTGGCGGTGCTGCCGCCGCTGCTCAAGGCCGCGCTGGTGTTCGGCATCGAACGCCTGCGTCAGTCGCCGCCCGGACTGTCGCTGCGCGTGGCGCTGTGGCTGGCGCCTGCGGGGGAATTCGGCATCGTGCTGCTCAACATTGCAGCGAACAACCGGCTGATTCCGCCCGAGGTGCTCAATCCGGTGCTGGCGGCAATGGTCATCTCCATGCTCTACACCCCGCTGCTGGGACAGTACATCGACCGCATCGTGCTGAAAGTCTCGTCGGCGGACTGGATGCTGGCCTCGCTGCAGCTCACCGACATCGCGCGCAGCAGCATTGCCGCGCAGAACCATGTGATCATCTGCGGCTTTGGCCGCTGCGGGCAGAACCTGGCGCGGCTGCTCGATACCGAGCACATCCCGCACATCGCGCTCGACCTCGACCCGGACCGGGTGGCGCAGACCCGGGCCGCAGGGCAGAACGTGCTGTATGGCGACTCCACACGGCTGGCCACGCTGCAGGCCGCAGGGTTGCAACGGGCCAGTGCCGTGGTCATCACCTATGTGCAGACCCAGTCGGCGCTGCGTATCCTGCAGCTCATCCGCACGCATGCGCCGCATGTGCCGGTGGTGGTGCGCACGCTGGACGACGGCCCGCTGGAAGAACTGCGCCAGGCCGGGGCGACCGAAGTGGTGCCGGAGGTGCTCGAGGGCTCGCTGATGCTGGCCTCGCACACCCTGGCGCTGGTGGGCGTGCCGCTGCCGCGCGTGCTCAAGCGGGTGCGGCATGCGCGTGCCGCGCGCTACAGCCTGCTGCGCGACTGGTTTCACGGCAGCGACGATGCCTCGCTCGATGAGGCCAATCAACCCCGGCTGCAGTCGGTGACGCTCACCGCCGAGGCCGCCGCCGTGGGCAAGACGCTGGGCTCGGTCAGCCGCGAAGGCGCGCGGGTGACGCAGGTGCGGCGCAGCGACGGTCAGGTGCTCAAGCCCACGCCCTCACTGCGGCTGCGCGCAGGTGATACCGTGGTGCTCTCTGGCCTGCCCGATGCGCTGGCCATGGCCGAGGAGGCGCTGCTGCGCGGATGACTTATGCTGTGCACAACCCGAGTTTTCCGCCACCCTCGACGTGCCCATTCAACCTGATGCCTTTGCCCCTGCTGCGGCGCGGTTGATCGATGCCGCGCCAGTGTCGCCGCAGGAAGCGGTGGTCGAACGCGCGCTGCGGCCGCAGCAGCTCGACGACTATGTCGGCCAGACCCGGGTGCGCGAGCAGCTCGACATTTTCATCGGCGCGGCGCGCAAGCGTGCCGAGGCGCTCGACCATGTGCTGCTGTTCGGCCCACCTGGGCTGGGTAAGACCACGCTGGCGCACATCGTCGCGCGGGAAATGGGCGTGAATCTGCGCGCGACCTCCGGCCCGGTGCTCGAGCGCGCCGGCGATCTGGCCGCGCTGCTGACCAACCTCGAGCGCAACGATGTGCTGTTCATCGACGAAATCCACCGCCTCTCACCGGTGGTCGAAGAAATCCTGTATCCGGCGCTCGAGGACTATCAGATCGACATCCTGATCGGCGAAGGGCCGGGTGCGCGCAGTGTGAAAATCGACCTGCAGCCCTTCACCCTGGTGGGCGCGACCACGCGCGCGGGCATGCTGACCAACCCGCTGCGCGATCGCTTCGGCATCGTCGCGCGGCTGGAGTTCTACTCTGCGGAAGAACTCACCCGCATCGTGCTGCGTTCGGCAGGTCTGCTGGGCGCGGCGATCGACCCCGAGGGCGCCGAGGAAATCGCGCGGCGCGCCCGCGGCACGCCACGCATCGCCAACCGCCTGCTGCGGCGCGTGCGCGATTACGCCGAGGTCAAGGCCGCCGGACGCATCTCCGCTGCGGTGGCCGATGCGGCGCTGAAAATGCTCGATGTCGATCCGCTGGGCCTGGATGTGATGGACCGCAAGCTGCTCGAAGCCGTGGTGCACCGCTTCGACGGCGGCCCGGTCGGGCTGGACAACCTGGCCGCGGCCATCGGCGAGGAGCGCGAGACCATCGAGGACGTGATCGAGCCCTATCTCATCCAGCAGGGCTATCTGCAGCGCACCCCGCGCGGGCGCATCGCTACCGCGGCCACCTACGCCCACCTGGGCCTGGCTGCACCGCCGCGCCCGGGCGGCGATCTGTTCAGCGGTCAATAGAGCAGATAGCCGTTGGGCGCGCTGGGGTTGGTGCCTTGCAGACCGGTGGCGATCGCGCGGCCGTAGAAATACGGCAGTCCGAGATCGACCAGCCCGGCGATCGCCGCCGGGCCGCCCAGCGCAGGCAGCGCGGCGTTTTGCGTGGCGAACATGGCCTGGGCGTTGCCGATGTAGATCGTCTGCGCGCTGCCGTACACGCCGCTTGCGGTCTGAAGCTGCACCGTGCTGCTCAGGGTCGCGCTTGGGCAGTAAAAACCGTTGGAGCAGGTGGGAACGCCGGAAAGATCGAGGTAGTACCCGTTCGAGCCGCTGTCGACAAAGCCGGTTTGCACCACACCGGACAGGTTCAGTTTGAGGTTGCCTTGCGCATCCAGCGGGTACAGCTGCGCTGCGGCCAGGGTGTTGTTGCTCTGCGTGCCGATGCCAAAAGTCAGCGTTCCATAGGCGCTTGGCGCCCCATTGGGAATCGAAACGGCGGGCAGTTGCAGGATGCTGCCGTTGTTGTCGGTGGCAAACGCGGCAACTGGGTTGATGCCCTGCTGCGCCAGCGTGGCGGTGGTCGGGCTGCAACTGCCGTTGCTACAGGTGTAGTAGAAGCCGCCGAGAGTGCTTTGGGCGCAGGCCTGGCCGCAGTCGTACTTGAAATTGCTGATGCCCAGGATGCCGTTGGCGATGCCGGCGAAACTGCTCGCAAAATCGACCCCCTGCCCCGAACACGCGGCCGGCGCGCCAGGCAGGCCGGGGTCGTTCATCAACTGGATCGGCACCGCGCTGCTGGTGGCTTCTCCGCCGAGGCGAATCGTTGCCTGACGCATGCTGCCCCAGGCGTAGCCCGAGGCAAACTGCGCACAGGCGGCGAGCTGCCCGCCGCCGGACGCGATTGGCGGCAGCGCCGCTTGCATCTGCGCAGTGAGCGCGGAGGCAAACAGCCGCAGCCCGGACGATCCGGTGTCGATGAGCACATCGCTCACCGTCTGACAGACGCCGGATGGTGCGCAGAGGGTCACATCGACATACGGCGTGTTGGCCGTCAGCGTGGTGTTGTTCGACGCCAACTGGCGGATGCTGACCGGAACGACGTTGCTTGCCAAAGAAACTGTCGGGGTCGGGTTGGAAGCAGGGGAGCCAGCACTGCCGCTCGACGAACTGCCACTAGACGGAGCGCTGCTCGATGAACTGCCGCTCGACGAACCGCCACCGCCACAGGCAGACAGCAGCAGCGCGGTGACGAACACGAGCCAGCGGGAGGCGGTCAGGGATCGGCAGAGCAAGGGCATCATGGCGATT
>JBMFIE010000092.1:0-7835 GCA_049976465.1 Thiomonas sp.
CGCGCCTTGCGCAGATCGAACACGGTGCGGCGGGTGATGATCTCGCGGCGATGCGACAAGAACGCCGCGATGAGCTGCTGCAGATTGAGCAGGCGCGGCTGCCCGTCGACCAGCGCCACCATGTTGACGCCAAAGGTGTCCTGCAGCTGGGTCTGCTTGTACAGGTTGTTGAGCACCACCTCGGGCACTTCGCCGCGCTTGAGCTCGATCACCACGCGCATGCCGGACTTGTCCGACTCGTCCTGGATGTGGCTGATGCCTTCGAGCTTCTTTTCCTGCACCAGTTCGGCGATGCGCTCCAGCAGGGTGCGCTTGTTCACCTGATAAGGCAGTTCATCGACGATGATGGCCTGACGCTGGCCCTTGTCGAGATCCTCGAAATGGCAGCGCGCGCGCATCACCACCCGGCCGCGACCGGTGCGGTACGCATCGCGCACGCCGGAGGTGCCGTAGATGATGCCGGCGGTGGGGAAATCCGGTGCCGGCACGTGCTCCATGAGTTCCTCGACCGTCGCCTCGGGGTGGCGCAGCAGGTGCAGGCAGGCGTCGAGCACTTCACCGAGGTTGTGCGGCGGAATATTGGTGGCCATGCCCACCGCAATGCCCGATGCGCCGTTGATCAGCAGGTTGGGCAGGCGTGTGGGCAGCAGCAGCGGCTCCTGCTCCGAGCCGTCGTAGTTTGGACCGAAATCGACCGTTTCCTTGTCGATGTCGGCGAGCATTTCATGCGCGATTTTCGACAGCCGGATTTCGGTGTACCGCATGGCCGCGGCGTTGTCGCCATCGACCGAGCCGAAGTTCCCCTGCCCGTCCACCAGCATGTAGCGCAGAGAAAAATCCTGCGCCATGCGCACGATGGTGTCGTAGACCGACTGATCGCCGTGCGGATGGTATTTACCGATCACATCACCGACGATGCGCGCAGATTTTTTGTACGGCCGGTTCCAAGCGTTGCCCAATTCGTGCATGGCATACAGCACCCGGCGATGCACGGGCTTGAGCCCATCGCGCGCATCGGGCAGGGCCCGCCCCACGATCACGCTCATGGCGTAATCCAGATAGGAGCGGCGCATTTCCGACTCGAGGCTGATCGGCAGTGTTTCTTTGGCGAAGACGGACATGGAAAGTGTGTGCGGCGGTCGTTTTGCGCATCTGCGGCCCTGCGCAGCCCGCCAGGCTCGGCACGCGGCAGGTCTGATGCGCCCCCGGGACGCTCCAAGGCAAGCCGGTCATGTTAGCAGCCCGGCCTCGCACAGCCGCCGCCGCGCGGGTGCACAAACAGACAGCGTGGACAGGCCCTGGCCCGTTGCCGCGATGCGCGGCGTTTGCGTTGCCTTCTGACAACAATTCACGCGTCACATCGCAACAGACCGTAAAGCCTGTCCACATCAGGATTGATCGTCACGGTCGCTGTGGCACAATCAATCCGGGTTTATCTGTAACGCATTCGCCGAGCGACAGGCCTGCAGGGTAAAAGCGGTGTCGAATGATGCCTTCGCAGCCCAAACGCCCGTCGCTTATCATGAACACACGCAGTTCATGCTGCGATGAATGATCTACGACCGAGAGGAAAAAACATGAGCCACAACCAAAAAATCGCCAAATTGTTCGCGGCAGCCGTCTTCGCTGCGTCGTCGCTGACCGCCGCACATGCCGCCGAAAGCCGCAGCATCAACAACTGGCAAGACCCCTACGGTCTAACCTGGATGAACGGCGACAACAAGCTGTGCTGGCAAGACAATTTCTGGACGCCCGCGACCGCCTCCAGCGAGGCCTGCGGCCTGCCCGTGGTTGCCAAGGCTGAGCCTGCTCCGGCTCCCGCGCCCGCTCCGGCTCCCGCACCCGCGCCGGCGCCTGCTCCAGCCCCCGCCCCTGCTCCGGTGCCGGTGAGCGAGAAGGTCACCTACTCCGCCGACACCTTCTTCCAGTTCAACAAGGCTGTGTTGCTGCCCGCTGGCAAGGAAAAGCTGGACGAACTGGCCGAGAAGATCAAAGGCATCAATCTGGAAGTCGTGATTTCCACTGGCTACACCGACAGCTTCGGCAGCGTGGCCTATAACCAGAAGCTCTCGGTACGCCGTGCCGAAGCGGTCAAGGCCTATCTGGTGAGCAAGGGCATCCCGGCGGACAAGATCTATGTGGAAGGCAAGGGCAAGACCGACTTCCGCGTCGATCCGAAGAGCTGCAAGGGCACGTTCAAGCAGCAGGTCGAGTGCCAGGCCCCCAACCGCCGCGCCGTGGTGGAAGTGGTTGGCACGCACATGGTCACCAAGTAAATCGCGGCCTCCAGCAAAAAGCCCCGCTCTGCGGGGCTTTTTTGTTTCCGGCGGCGCCGGACTGACCACCGTCTGCAGCGATATAGTCTGATGTCTCTCTCACCGTTCACAGGAAAGACAGCATGGATCACGCCGACTTGCAGCATGGCGCTGTCGCCATGCCAGAGCTGCCCGCGATGGGGCCCCTCTGGATGCCGTTTACGGCCAACCGTCAGTTCAAATCCGCACCGCGCCTGCTGGTCGGCGCCCAGGGCATGTATTACCGCACGCACGACGGGCGACAGGTTCTCGATGGGACCGCAGGCCTTTGGTGTGTCAACGCCGGGCACGGCCGCGCCGAAATCAGCGCTGCAATCGCCCGGCAGGCGCAGGAAATGGACTACGCCCCGCCGTTCCAGATGGGCCATCCGCTGCAGTTCGAGGCGGCCGCTCTGCTGGCCGACATCGCGCCGGGCGATCTGAAAAAGGTGTTTTTCACCAATTCCGGCTCGGAGTCGGTCGATTCGGCGCTGAAAATCGCCCTGGCCTATCACCGCGCCCGCGGCGACGGCACGCGCACCCTGTTCATCGGACGGGAGAGGGGCTATCACGGCGTGGGCTTTGGCGGCATCTCGGTGGGCGGGATGGTGGCAAACCGCAAAGTTTTCCGTGGCGCGTTATTGCCGAATGTCGATCATCTACCACACACCTATTCAGCGCAGCATCAAGCGTTTTCGCGCGGCGAGCCGCAGTGGGGCGCGCACCTGGCGGACGATCTGGAGCGGCTGGTTGCGCTGCACGATGCAAGCAATATCGCCGCGGTGATCGTGGAGCCGGTGGCTGGCTCGACCGGTGTGCTCGTTCCGCCCAAGGGGTATCTGCAGCGTCTGCGCAGTCTGTGCGACAAGCACGGCATCTTACTGATCTTCGACGAGGTCATCACCGCGTACGGCCGTCTCGGCACGCCGTTCGCGGCCCAATACTTCGAGGTCACGCCAGACATCATCACCACGGCCAAGGCGGTCAACAATGCGGCCGTGCCGATGGGGGCGGTTTTCGTGCGCAACGGTATCTACGACACCGTCGTCGATGCCGCACCAGAGGGCACGGTGGAGTTTTTCCACGGCTACACCTATTCGGGGCACCCGCTGGCAATGGCTGCGGCCGTGGCCGCGCAGCAGATTTACCGGCGCGAGCATCTGTTGACCCGTATCCGGGACGAGGGCATCGCCGCATATTGGGAACAGGCGTTGCACGCGCTGCGCGACGCGCGCCATGTGCAGGATCTGCGCAACATCGGTCTGATCGGCGGCATCGAGCTGCAGTCCCGTCCGGGCGCGTTCGGCAGGCGTGCGCATGAGGCGTTCATCGGCTGCTATGAGCGGGGTGTACTGGTACGCTACACCGGTGAGACCATTGCGCTGTCCCCACCGCTGATCATCGAACGCAACCAGATCGACCAGATCATGTCGACCATCCGCGAGGTGCTGCAGACCATCGATTGATCCGGCAGGCGACCCGTCGGTCTGCCGGGTTTTTCATGGCTTGCTGCACCGATTGCGTCGCTGGCCGCACGCACCGGTTAAAGTGCGCATGAACTCACCTGTCCCGAAGCCTGCATGGAATCGTTGTTGCGCTGGTTCATCCCCTGGGAGTTGTCCGTCGCCGCACTGGCACTGCTGGCACTGGCAGCGATCGTGTATTTGCGCGGTTGCCGGCGCCATCGTCCTTCCGTGTCGCGTCAGTTGCGGTTCTGGCTGGGATGGGTGCTGATGTGGCAGGCGTTCCAGACGCGCTGGGACTATTACGCGGAGCATCAGTTTTTCGTGCACATCACCCAGCAACTCACGCTGCACGACATTGCGCCGCTGCTCATCATGTGGAGTTACCCGCTGCCGACCCTGCGTGCGGGCATTCCTCTGAGCTGGCGGCTGCGCTGGCTGAAACCACTGCAGCGCAATGTGGTCGTGCGCGCAGTCAAACTGGTGCTGTTCAACCCGGCGATCGCCGCGGTGTTGTTCGGCGGAATGGCGCTGCTGTGGCTGATTCCGTCGTTCCACCCCTTTGTCATGCTCAACGCGCCGACCTACCGCTTGATGAACTGGAGCATGGCGCTCGATGGCTTGCTGTTCTGGTGGCTGGTGCTGGACACGCGTCCGAGCCCGCCAGCGCATCTCTCACCGGGCAAGCGCGTGTTGCTGCCTCTGCTGGCGATGCTGCCCACCATGGTCTGGGGTGCAATTCTGGCGCTAAGCACGACCGATTACTACCCGATCTACCAGATCTGCGGGCGCGCCATCAACCTCGAGCCGCTGACCGATCAGCACTTGGGTGGATTGATTCTCTGGATTCCCGGATCGTTCTCGATGGTGCTGGGCAGCCTGATCGCACTGCGCATGTGGATGCGGCTGTCAGACCGCGGTCGCCTTCCTGCGCGCCACGCCGCAGGCAAGCATCAGGCCACCACCGCGCTCACCCCGCCCCCGGTGGCCTGATCCTCGCCTGCAGCCGCATTCACCGCCCGCGGCTGCGCGCTCCGTTGGGCTTGCCGCCCTTGCCGGCCTTGCCGCTTCCGCTCGTCTTTTTCGCTCCCCCGGGCGCCGCTGCGGATGGGCTGGCCTGCGCGCCAGTGGCGGCCGCCCGCCGTGTCTTCTTTCCACCAGCAGGCACGGCGCTGGCGGCGGACACGCGCGACTTGCGCAGACCTGCGGAGGTCTGCGGATTGAGGGTGAACAGGTCGTCGTCCAGCCCCTTGATCTCGCCTGAAGTCGGCAGCGTCTTGTTCGACGGGCTGGGCTTGGCCCCTTCGCGGACCAACCGGAAGTCGATCTTGCGTCCATCCAGATCGACCCGGCTGACCTGCACCAGCAAGCGCCCGCCCAGCGCGTAGCGAACCCCGGTGCGCTCGCCGCGCAGTTCACCGCGCGCCTCGTCGTAGCGGAAGTAGTCGGCACCGATCTCCGACACATGCACCAAGCCCTCGACGAACAGGGTGTCGAGCTGTACGAACAGACCGAAGCTAGTGACCGCGGTAATCGTGCCGGCATATTCCTCGCCCAGCTTGTCGCGCATGTACCAGCACTTGAGCCAGCTCTCGACATCACGGCTGGCTTCATCTGCGCGGCGTTCGTTGGCCGAGCAGTGCACGCCGACCGCTTCCCAGATCGGCATGTCCTGCGCCTGCTGCTTCGACAGCGGCGCAGCAGGCGCCACGCTGGTTGCGCTGCGCTGCGGGGCGCGGCGCGCGTTTTGCTCGCCGCGGTTCATTTCCACCCGCGCGCTGAACCGCGGGGTGTAGCGCCGCCCTTCGAGAATCGCCTTGATGCCGCGGTGGGTGAGCAGGTCCGGGTAGCGCCGGATCGGGCTGGTGAAATGCGTGTAGGCCGGATACGCCAGACCGAAGTGCCCGCTGTTGTGCGGTGTGTAGATGGCCTGTTGCATCGAGCGCAACAGCAAGGTCTGGATTTGCAGGGCGTCTGGCCGGTTTTCGATCGACTTGGCCAGGGCCTGGTAGTCCGCCGGCTCCGGCGTGCCCTCGCCGCCCAGGCTCAGACCCAGATTGCGCAACAGCGTGCGCAGGGTTTGGAGCTTCTCGGGCGTGGGCCCTTCATGCACCCGGTATAGCGCGAGCTGCTGGTTACTCTCCAGAAAGTGCGCTGCGCAGACATTGGCTGCGAGCATGCATTCTTCGATCAGGCGGTGTGCATCGTTGCGCTGCCGCGGAATGATGGCCTCGATCTTGCCGGCGGCGTTCACCACGATCTGCGTTTCAGGGATGTCCAGATCGAGCGCGCCGCGCACCTGCCGCGACTGCAGCAAAGCGTTGAACACGCCGTGCAGATTGAGCAGATGCGGCACCAGTTCGGCGCGCTCGCGCGCGAGCTTGCCGGCGGTGTTGGACAGAATGTCTGCCACCTCGGTGTAGGTCAGGCGCGCATGCGAACGCATCACGGCGGGGTAAAACTGGTAGGCCTTCATCTCGCCCTGCGCCGTGATCAGCATGTCGCACACCATGCACAGCCGGTCCACCTGCGGGTTGAGCGAGCACAGCCCGTTGCTCAGTTTCTCCGGCAGCATGGGAATGACCCGGCGCGGAAAATACACCGAGGTTGCCCGCTCCAGCGCGTCGGCGTCGAGCTCGGTGCCCTCGCGCACATAGTGCGACACATCCGCAATCGCCACCAGCAGGCGCCATCCCTTGGCGCGGCCAACGCGCGCCGGCTCACAGTACACCGCATCGTCGAAATCCCGGGCATCCTCCCCGTCGATGGTCACCAGTGCGACATCACGCAGGTCAATCCGTCCGGCCATGTCCTCATCGCGCACCGCGTCGGGCAGCGCGGCACTCTCTTGCAGCGCGCCGGCGGAGAACACATGCGGCACGCCGTACTTGCGCACCGCGATTTCGATTTCCATCCCCGGGTCGTCCAACTCACCCAGCACCTCCAGCACCCGCCCAACCGGCTGCACGTTCGGCAGCGGCGGCTGCGTGATCTGCACACTGACCACCTGCCCGGCACGCGCCTTGCCCACGCCATCGGGCGAAATCAGAATGTCCTGCACATAACGACGATCCTCCGGGGCCAGCAGCCAGGTCCCGCCCTCGTGGAGAAGACGGCCGATGATCGGTCGCGTGCTGCGCTCCAGGATGGCGACAACTTGGCCTTCGATGCGCCCGCGGCGGTCGGGCTTTCCGACCCGCACACTCACGCGGTCAAGATGCAGCACGGTACGCATCTGCTGCGGGGACAGATAGATATCTGGCCCGCCGTCATCGGGTGTGACAAAACCATGACCATCGCGATGACCACGCACAATACCTTCAACAATCACGGGAAATCCTTTGTCCTGCAGCGAAATTGCTGCGATGTCTCAGCCGACTCACCCACGGGATGAGTCACGGCGTTGCTTTTGCTGCCATTATCGCCTCTGCAATGCAGTGCGGTTCGTGGCGCGCAGTTCTTTACAGGCCCGTTTCCTGTGTTATGATGCAAAACTTGATTGCCCAGATGGCGGAATTGGTAGACGCACTAGTTTCAGGTACTAGCGCCGCGAGGCGTGGAGGTTCGAGTCCTCTTCTGGGCACCAAAAATTGTGGAACACGAACGGGGGATTTCGATTCCCCGTTTTGTTTTGTGCTGGTGTTGCAGCCCCAGGGCCGGGATGGCGGAATCGGTAGACGCAGTGGACTCAAAATCCACCGCCTTCAAAAGCGTGCGGGTTCGAGTCCCGCTCCCGGCACCAGAAAAATCAAGCACTTGGGCGAGTTCGGTATTCCGTTGCGACGCATCGCTTCCGGGATTGCTTCCGGGTCACTTCCGGGTTTACGTTCCCATGAGCATGCGGAGCGCCGCGTGATAGCCTCGCTACGTCGATCTCGATTTGTGCCAGCGCAGGCTCGGTGCTGGGTGCGGAAACGATCTGATTACCGCCGGCCCAGCGCTTTCCCTATCTGCTCCAAGTCCATTCCCTCTGTCGGCGGGCTGCCGTCCCTGCACAGGTTGATGCCGTAGTCCACAGCGAACTCGACTGGCTTGCCTTCTTTCGTCATCACATTCGCCTGCTTTAGAACTTATCCGT
>JBMFIE010000093.1:0-7832 GCA_049976465.1 Thiomonas sp.
GGATTGCCCATCGACAGCACGCTGACCCAGACGGTCGCGTCGGGCAAGTCCAGTGGCCATTGCTGCCAGCCGTCCACCTGCTGCGGCGACAAATCGCTCGCATCGAACGGCACCTGCGGCAGATCGAACACCGGCGCGCCCATGTCCACGCGCACGCGGCCATCGGCCTGCAGTTCGGGTTCGATGACGCCAGAGAGCGTCTGCACCCGGATGCGGCGCTTGGTGGTCAGGCCCTTGCCGTGCACATAGGCGACGAAGCAGCGCGCGCCGTTGCCGCACTGCTCGACCTCGCCGCCGTCGGCGTTGAAAATACGGTAGCGGAAATCCACGTCGGGCGAGGGCGCGGGCTCGACCAGCAGAATCTGGTCGGCGCCGACGCCGACATGCCGGTCGGCCAGCAGCCGCAGCTGCGCCGCGCTTAGCGCGATGGGCGCGCGGGTGGCATCGAGCACGACAAAGTCGTTGCCGGCGCCGTGCATTTTGGTAAAGGACAGGCGCATGGCGTTTTCAGTAAACGGAGGGCTGATCGTCCGGGCGGGTCTTGAAGCGTTTGTGCACCCAATGGTATTGCGCCGGCATGGTGCGCACCTGCTCTTCGATGAAGCGGTTCATGCGCCGCAGATCGCCGTCGATGTCGGCGAGCTTGCCCTTTGCGTCGAGGGTTGGGAAGTCGGCCCAGGCCGGGTGCACGGTGATGGCGTAGCCGCGCGCGCCGGGCAGCATGCGGGTGACCACCGGGTACACCCGGGCGTCGGCTGAAGCGGCTAGCCGCGGCACGACGTCCAGCGTGGCCGCGGGCACGCCGAAAAAGTCGATGAAGCGCGCGCTGCGCGGCCCGAAGTCCATGTCGGGTAGGGTGTAGAACGGCACCCCGGCGCGCAGTTGCCGCAGCATGGCCGCCGCGCCATCGTGCCGCGAGACGATGGCCGCGGTGTGAAAGCGGCTGCGCCGCGCCACCACCCACTGGTCGAGCACCTTGTTTTTCTGCGGGGTGTACATGCCCGAGACCGGGCGCGGCGCCACCAGGCTCAGCGCGGTCCAGCCGGCGTCCAGTCCCTCGAAGTGAAATCCAAGCAGCAGGGTGTTGCGGCTGCCGTCGAGCGCCTCGGCCACCGCGCCATCCAGATGCAGCAGCCGCTGCAGCCGGCGCGGGCTGGCGTACCAGAGCACGCCGCGCTCCAGAAAGGCGCGCGCCAGATAGACGAAATGCCGCCGCGCAACCGCACGCCGCTGCGCTGCGCTCCAGTCGGGAAAGCACAGCTCGAGGTTGCGCAGGGTGATGCGGCGGCGCGAGCGGGCCAGCGGCCACAGCAGCCAGCCCAGCACCGCGCCCAGCACGGCAAGCAGCGGGTAGGGCAGCAGGTGCAGCAGCCAGATCAGCGCAATGCTCAGGCGCGCAAGCACTGCCTTCATGCTGCGCTCTCCGTCGGGGGGGGCGGGGCGCCGGGAGGACGCTTGTAGCGGTTGTAGCCCCAGAGGTATTGCTCGGGGCAGCGGCGGATCAGTGCTTCCATCGCCTGATTGATCTGCGCGGCTGCGCGCTGCGGATCGGCGTCGAGCACCTGAGGGAAGGGTTCGAGTGTCAGGACATAGCCGCGCCCGCGCGGCAGGCGCAGTGCCGAGGCCAGAATGATGCGGGCGTTGCCCAACTGCACCAGCCGGGCCGGCAGGGTCATGGTGTAGGCGGGGCGACCAAAGAAGTCGGCCCACACGCCCTCGCCGCTGCTGGGGGCCTGATCGGGCAGCAGGCCCACCGCCTCGCCTGCGCGCAGCACGCGCAGCAATTGCCGCACCCCGGCCAGGTTGGCCGGCGCAATCGCGAGGTTGTGCCGCTGGCGCGAGGCCAGCGCCACCGGTTGCAACGCGGCCTTTCGCGGCGGGCGGTACATCACGGTGATCGGCCCCCAGGTGGCAGCAATCTGCGCTGACACATCGAAACACCCCAGGTGCGGCGTGAGGTACAGCACGCCCTGACCCTGCGCGCGGGCTGCGTCCACATGCTCCTTGCCGATGACCCGCACCCGGTGAACCGGCGCTGCGGCCCCCTGGCGGAACCAGACCGCGGGCAATTCGCCCACCATGCGTCCGGCCTGCGCCGCGGCCTTGCGCGCAAGCCGCCTCGGGTCGTATCCGGCCTGCTGAAGATTGGCCCACAGGCGCCGGCGGTAGGTGCCGGAGAGCGCATAAACCGCCAGCCCGAGCGCCGCTCCGAGCGCCTGGAGCAGGCCCAGGGGCAAGACGGACAACCAGCGGAAGACGCGAAGCAGCATGATGTCCCTGCAATGCAAAGGGTGCCATGTTACGGATTGGCGCGCGAGCGGCGCAGGCATAGAATGCATCGCACTGTCACCGAGTTAATGACAACTTGCGGGGTGACAGGGGCGGCAGGCCCTCGGGTCTGCCGTGTCGATGTCCGCTAAAGCGTCGCCGTGCGAGACCCAGACGGTGGCGTCAGACCAACCGTGAGAAAGGGCCGCCATGGCAAATCACTTCCTGTTCACCTCCGAATCCGTCTCCGAAGGCCATCCCGACAAGGTGGCCGACCAGATCTCCGACGCCATTCTCGACGCCATCCTCGCGCAAGACCCCGCTGCGCGCGTGGCTGCCGAGACATTGGCCAACACCGGGCTGATCGTGCTCGCCGGCGAAATCACCACCAATGCGGTGGTCGACTACATCCAGGTGGCGCGCAACACCTTGAAGCGCATCGGCTACGACGATGCCGATTTCGGCATCGACCACAAAAGCTGCGCCGTGCTGGTGGCCTACGACAAGCAAAGCCCCGACATCGCGCAGGGGGTGGATCGCGCGCATGACGACAACCTCGATCAGGGCGCCGGCGACCAGGGCCTGATGTTCGGCTATGCCTGCGACGAAACGCCGGACCTGATGCCTGCGCCGATCTACTACGCGCACCGCCTGGTCGAGCGCCAGAGCCAGCTGCGCCGCGACGGCCGCTTGCCTTGGCTGCGTCCCGACGCCAAAAGCCAGATCACCTTCCGTTACGAGGACGGCAGGCCGGTGGCGATCGACACCGTGGTGTTGTCCACCCAGCACGCGCCCGACATCGCCCTGGCCGACCTGCGCGAAGCGGTGATCGAGCACATCGTCAAGCCGGTTCTGCCGCCCGAATTCATGCGCGGCGAAATCAAGTATCTGATCAACCCGACCGGCCGTTTTGTCATCGGTGGGCCGCAGGGCGACTGCGGCCTGACCGGGCGCAAGATCATCGTCGATACCTATGGCGGCGCCGCTCCGCACGGCGGCGGCGCGTTCTCCGGCAAAGATCCGACCAAGGTGGACCGCTCGGCCGCCTACGCTGCGCGCTATGTGGCGAAAAACATCGTCGCAGCCGGACTGGCAAAAAAATGCCTGGTGCAGGTTTCCTACGCCATCGGCGTGGCGCAGCCCACCAGCATCATGGTCACCACGCAGGGCACCGGGGTGATCGACGACGCCAGGCTCGAACAACTCGTGCGGCGTCACTTCGATCTGCGCCCCAAGGGCATCATCCAGATGCTCGACCTGCGCCGGCCGATTTACGAGAAAACCGCGTCCTACGGCCATTTCGGCCGCGACGAGCCGGAGTTCAGCTGGGAGGCCACCGACCGCGCCATGCTGCTGCGCGAGGACGCGGGGCTGGGCGTTCGGGCTGCCGCAGCGGCCGCCTGACCGCCAGCGACACCGGTATCAGGCCGCGAAGCGGTCGGTCGCCTCGATCAGGCGTGACAGGATGCCCGGTTCGTTGTAGGCGTGCCCGGCGTCGGGCACGAGCTGGAACTGGGCCTGCGGCCAGGCGCGGTGTAGCTCCCAGGCGGTGCGCATCGGGGTGCAGACGTCGTAGCGGCCCTGCACGATCACGCCGGGGATATTGGCCAGCCGACCGGCGTTGCGGATCAGCTGGCCTTCTTCCATCCAGCCCGCATGGACGAAATAATGGTTCTCGATGCGGGCAAATGCCAGCGAGAACGCGTCCTGCGCGTGCTGCGCGATGTTGTCCTCGCTCGGCAGCAGGCGGATGGTGCGGCCTTCCCATACGCTCCAGGCACGGGCGCAGGTCAGTTGTTCCACCGGGTCGGCACCGGTCAGCCGCTTGCGGTAGGCGCTGATCAGATCGCCGCGCTCTGCCGGAGGAATCGGCGCAATGAAGTCTTCCCAGAAATCCGGGAACAGCCAGGACGCGCCGTCTTGGTAGAACCACATCAGCTCGGCGCGGCGCAGGGTGAAAATGCCGCGCAGCACCAGCGCCGACACCCGCTCGGGATGCGTTTGCGCATACGCCAGCGCCAGCGTGCTGCCCCAAGAGCCGCCCAGCACCAGCCAGCGATCCACCCCGAGCAGGGTGCGCAGCCGCTCGATGTCGGCCACCAGATGCCAGGTGGTGTTGTTCTCCAGACTGGCGTGGGGAGTGGAGCGCCCGCAGCCGCGCTGGTCGAACAGCAGCACGTTGTAACGCGCTGGGTCGAACAGGCGGCGATGTTCGGGCGCGCACCCCGAGCCCGGCCCGCCGTGCAGGAACACCGCCGGCTTGCCCTGCGGATTGCCGCACAGTTCCCAGTAAATGCTGTGGCCGTCACCAGTGTCGAGCATGCCGGTGCGGTAGGGCTCGATCGGGGGGTAGAGGGTGCGTGCGTTCATGTCGGCGGGAAAGCGGCGGATAAAGCGGGTGCGTGCACGGCACGCCCTCCTAGAATAGCCGCTTTGCGACATTCCAATCCCACCCTTTCCATGCGCACCACAGAACTCGGCGGCGTGACCGTCCACACCCAGGCCAATGTGTATTTCGACGGCAAGTGCATCAGCCACGGCATCACTCTGCCAGATGGCAGCAAAAAGTCGGTCGGCGTGATCCTGCCGTCCACACTCACCTTCAACACCGCCGCGCCCGAAATCATGGAATGCGTGGCCGGTTCCTGCGAATACAAGCTGCCGGGCAGCGATGCCTGGGTCAAGTCCAGCGCGGGAGAGCGCTTCAGCGTACCGGGCAACACCCGCTTCGAGATTCGCACCACCGAGCCCTACCACTACATCTGCCACTTCGGCCCTTCCGCGGCGTAACCACGCTTTCTCTCATGGCCACCATTCTGCAAAGCCTGCCCGTCGGGCAAAAAGTCGGCATCGCCTTTTCCGGCGGCCTCGACACCTCCGCCGCCCTGCTGTGGATGAAACAAAAGGGCGCTGTGCCCTATGCCTATACCGCCAACCTCGGTCAGCCCGACGAGAGCGACTACGACGACATTCCGCGCCGCGCGCTGGGCTTTGGCGCGGTCAAAGCGCGGCTGGTGGACTGCCGCCGCCAGCTGGCGATTGAGGGCATCGCCGCGATCCAGAGCGGCGCGTTTCACATCTCCACCGGCGGCATCACCTACTTCAACAC
The DNA here is from genome assembly GCA_049976465.1 of Thiomonas sp. GTDB lineage: Bacteria > Pseudomonadota > Gammaproteobacteria > Burkholderiales > Burkholderiaceae_C > Thiomonas. The sequence continues at coordinate 5,378 of JBMFIE010000093.1, forward strand.
CACGCCGCTGGGCCGCGCGGTCACTGGCACCATGCTAGTGGCCGCGATGAAGGAGGACGACGTCCACATCTGGGGCGATGGCTCGACCTTCAAAGGCAACGACATCGAGCGTTTCTACCGCTACGGCCTGCTGACCAACCCCGCGCTGAAAATCTACAAGCCCTGGCTCGATCAAGCCTTCATCGACGAACTCGGTGGCCGCAAGGAGATGAGCGAGTTCCTCATCAAAAACGGCTTCGACTACAAAATGAGTGTGGAGAAGGCCTACAGCACCGACAGCAATATGCTCGGCGCCACGCACGAGGCCAAGGATCTGGAAAGTCTTTCGTCGAACATCCGCATCGTCAATCCCATCATGGGCGTGGCCTTCTGGAAACCCGAGGTCGAGATCAAGCCCGAGGAAGTGACCGTGCGCTTCGAAGAAGGCCAGCCGGTCGCGCTCAACGGCCAGAGCTTCGACGACCCGGTGGCGCTGTTTCTCAAGGCCAATGAAATCGGCGGCCGCCACGGCCTGGGCATGAGCGACCAGATCGAAAACCGCATCATCGAAGCCAAGAGCCGCGGCATCTACGAGGCACCCGGCATGGCGCTGCTGCACATTGCCTACGAGCGCCTGCTCACCGGCATCCACAACGAAGACACTATCGAGCAATACCGCATCAATGGCTTGAAGCTTGGTCGGCTGCTCTACCAGGGCCGCTGGTTCGACCCGCAGGCGCTGATGCTGCGCGAAGCCGCGCAGCGCTGGGTGGCGCGCGCCATCACCGGCGAGGTGACGCTGGAGCTGCGCCGCGGCAACGACTACTCCATCCTCGACACCCAAAGCCCCAACCTCACCTACGCGCCCGAGCGCCTGAGCATGGAAAAGGTCGAGGACGCGCCGTTCACCCCGGCAGACCGCATCGGCCAGCTCACCATGCGCAACCTCGACATTGCCGACACCCGCGCCAAGCTCGGTATCTACGCAGAGGCCGGGCTGATCGCCGTGGGTGACGGCGGCAGCATGCTGCGCTTGCAAGGCGATCGGCGCGAATGATGCCCGTCGCACCGTCGTGCGCTGGCGTGACGGGCGGCGTACCGATTCAGTGCGGCGGTTCCTTGCCGTCGATCATCGCCAGCGGCAGCGGATAGCGCGCCCGCCAGCTACCGACGGCGAGGCCAATCAGGTGCAGCGCAACCAGCCCCCACAGCAGGTCCGACGCCAACGCGTGCAGACTCTGCAGCGTCTCATCTCCCCAGAACGCATCGGTGCGCAGCAGATGGCCGCTCGCGCCGAGCGCGAGCACCGTGACGAGCATGGCCAGCACATTCCACGCCGCAAGCGGGTTATAGCCGTGTGCTAGCGGTGCACGCCCGCGCAGCAGTTCGCGCAGCCACTGCAAGACCCGACGCGGGCCGAACATCAGTACACCCACGCGTGCTGGTGCTGGGCCGAACAGCGCATACCCCAGCCGCCACACCACCGCCGCAGCGGCCAGATAGCCAAGCCAGGCGTGCGCCTCGCGCGAGCTCGACTCGACCAGCCAGGCGACAGCGCAGCCACCCGCCAGAGTCCAGTGATAGACGCGCAGCGCCGGGCTGATGCGCCGAAAGCTCAACGCCGCTCCTCCTTGACGATGCGGCCATCGACCGGATCGAAATAAATCTCGACCCGCTTGCCGGCTGCGTCCTTGCCGTAGATCTCGTAGCACTGGCCTTTGGTCGTCTTGAATTTGTCGATGGTGTAGCCTTTGGCTCTGAGTTCGGCCTGGAACGTCGCGGCGTCTCGCCACGCAGACGGCGGCTTGTCGGTGCAGGTCGGACCGGCTACCGCCAGGCTCGTCAGCGAGCCCAGTAACAAGGCGCCCGCAGATGCGACGAACGAGCGAACCGCAGAATCGAAGAAGAAAAAACGCATCACACACTCCGTGAAAAGCCAATCGTTTGCAAATAGTAACGATTCGCAAAAATTGGCGAGCAATGACCTGCAACGGTGTAGGGTGATGACGTGACTGGCGGGCTTCGCGGCTGGCGTGAGAGATCACAAACCTGCCGGCGTGCTGCTGCAAGCCGGCGGCGCCGGGCTTCTTGCCGGTATGGCCTCCCACTGGGGCCGTGGGTGAACGATCGATGCGCCGCACCAGCACCCGTGCGCGGCAGGCCGCGTTTGCCGAGGCGAGAGCGGTCTCGTCACCGTCGCGTCATGGGCGTCGGGTGCAATGTTGGCGTCATCGCGCCTCAAACATGGCTTCCGAGGCTCGCGAGACTGTGAAAACGGAGGAAGAAAGATGAAAAATCGGTGGAAAACGACTGTCCTGGGGCTTGGGTTGTCGCTGGCGTGGATGATGCCTGCTCAGGCTGCGTTCAACCCAAATTGTTCATTGGGGTTTGGAGGGCAGGCGGATGCAGCGGCGCGCCAGTTTGGGCCTGACTGAGAAGGCAAAAGCTGGCGCTATGGGCGACGAAGAAGGCCCCA
>JBMFIE010000094.1:0-7795 GCA_049976465.1 Thiomonas sp.
TCCGCTTGTGGTGCCACACACCACGGCGCGGCCTGCGCCTCGCATTGCATCCGCCCAGACCCCCGGCGCGGGTGTACGAATCGCGTGAACAGGCCCTAGATGCAGCCTGAACAGTCCCGGTGTCATGTGCCCGTGGAGCCCGGAGGTGCATCGTGTGGTGCAGGTTCACCGCATACCGGGCAGTGCGGATTGCGCTGCAGGGCGATGGTCTGGAAGCTGCTGTCCAGGGCGTCGATCAGCAGCAGCCTGCCGCGCAGCGAGGTGCCGGTGTCGGCCAGGAGCTTGAGCGCCTCGGTGGCCTGCAGACTGCCGACGATGCCTACCAGCGGTGCAAGCACTCCCATCGTGGCGCAGCGCACTTCTTCGACCGGGACGTCCGGTGGAAACAGGCAGGCATAGCACGGGCCGCGCTGCCCCTGTGCATCGGGCCGGGGATCGAACACGCTGACCTGCCCCGACAGGCGGATCGCCGCGCCGCTGACCAGCGGCACGCCGTGTGCCACGCAGGCGCGGTTCAGTGCATGCCGGGTGGAGAAATTGTCGCTGCAGTCGACGGCCACATCGGCCGCAGCGACCAGCGCATCGAGCAGCGCAGCGTCTGCGCGCTCGGCAACGACCTGCACCTCGACCTGCGGATTGATCTGCCGCATCGCCTCGCGGGCCGAATCCACCTTGCGCAGGCCGACCCTGGCCTCGGTGTGCGCGATCTGCCGCTGCAGATTGGTCAGATCGACCGTGTCGTCATCGACCAGGGTGATGCGGCCCACGCCGGCGCTGGCCAGGTAAAGCGCCACGGGCGAACCCAGCCCGCCAGCGCCGAGAATCAGTGCATGCCCAGCGCAGATGCGTTCCTGCCCCTCGATGCCGATTTCATCGAGCAGGATGTGCCTGGAGTAGCGCAGCAGCTGGGCGTCGTCGAGCGGCATGTCAGGCGGGCCGCGCGGAGGGGCGGCCGGGGCTGCTTACTTGTTCTTGACTGCGCCGCTGCCGTCCGGCCCGGGGCTGCTGGCTGCGGCGGGCGACGCAGGCGCCTTGGTCTGGGCTGCAGCCGACGCGTGCTTGGCGGTGATCACCGGCTTGCCCTCGAGATAGTTCAACGCCTGGGTGAGCTGCCAGTCTTCCTTGCTGCCGTATTCGGGCAGCTTGGGAAACTTGTTCGGGTCTTTCTGCAGCTCGGCCTCGAGCAGGCGGCGCGCCTCGTCCTGCTTGCGCACCTCTTCCTCGACCCGCTTGGCGTCGGCCGATTCGCTGCCGGTGCCAATCTGGTTCTTGTAGTCGATTTCGCGCATGCGCAGCGCGGCATACGGGTCGCCACTTTCCAGCGGATCGACCTCGTAGTCCGGGGTGATGCCCTTGCCCTGGATCGACTGGCCGTTGGGGGTGTAGTAGCGCGCGGTGGTGAGCTTGAGCGCGGTGTCCGGGCCCAGGGGCAGGACGGTCTGCACCGATCCCTTGCCAAAGGTCAGCGTACCCATGACCACGGCGCGCTTGTAGTCCTGCAGCGCCCCGGTGACGATTTCGGAGGCCGAGGCCGAGCCGCCGTTGACCAGCACCACCAGCTTGACCGTCTTCACTGCGGCGGGCAGGGTGTCGAGCGGGTTGTCGCCCGGGCGGCTGAGGTAATCGCTCGGGGTGTTGCGGTAGGTCGCGTTTGCCTCGGGCATCTGGCCGCGGGTGGAGACGATCACCGCGTCAGGGGGCAGGAACACGGACGCCACGCCGACCGCGCTTTCGAGCAGCCCGCCAGGGTCGTTGCGCAGGTCGAGCACCAGACCCTTCATGTTCGGGTCTTCCTTGTATAGCGCGTTGATTTTGTTGACGAAGCTGTTGAGTGTGTCCGACTGGAACTGGGTGATGCGCACCCAGCCGTAACCCGGAGCGACCATCTTGCCCTTGACGCTCTGTACCTGGATCAGCTCTCGGGTGATGGTGAAGGTGAGGACACGGTTTTCCGCCTTGCGCAGCACGGTGAGCGTGACCTTGGTGCCGGGTTTGCCGCGCATGAGCTTGACCGCCTCGTTCAGGCTCAGGCCCTTGACTGCGGTGTTGTCGATGCGGGTGATCAGGTCGCCAGCGTGAATGCCGGCCCGCGCCGCCGGGGAGCCCTCGATCGGCGAGACCACCTTGACCAGGCCGTCTTCAGAGGCGATTTCGATGCCGACGCCGACGAACTTGCCGCTGGTGCTTTCCTTGAAGTCCTTGAAGGCCTTTTTGTCCAGGTATTCCGAGTGCGGATCGAGGTTGTTGACCATGCCGTTGATGGCGTTCTCGATCAGCTTCTTGCCCTCGACCGGCTCGAAATAATCGGCCTTGATCAGGCCATATACCGCGGCAAACTGCTGCAGCTCCTCCAGCGGGAGCGGCGAGACGGCGCCGCGCGCCAACGCCTGCACTTGCAGGGTGGCCATGATGCCGGTGATGGCACCAATGGCGACCCAGGCTGCGACTCGGAATTTACTGGCCATGGTGGGTCAAGCGGAGTATCTGCAAAGTGCGCGCAGTATAGGCGGGCCCGTCAAGACCGCGTCGGCAGCGCAGGACATGACCCGGGCGCGCGCAGGCGCGGCTGGCTTGCCGTGCGATCAGGTCTTGGCGCCAGTGGCGCTGAGGTAGTAGCGCTGCAGCGGCCGCAGCTCGGCGTCGAGTTCGTAGACCAGTGGGATGCCGTTGGGGATGTTGACCTGGGTGATGTCCTCGTCGGAGATGTTCTCCAGGTACTTCATGATGGCGCGCATCGAATTGCCGTGCGAGACCACCAGCGTGCGCTTGCCCGCCTTGATCGCCGGGGCAAGCGCCTCGTGCCAGAACGGCAGCACACGCGCGATGGTGTCTTTCAGGCACTCGGTCAGCGGCAGCTCGGCCAGCGGCACGCGGGCGTAGCGCGGGTCGGCAGCCAGTTCCTTGCGGTGCGCTTCGTCGAGCGGCGGCGGCGGAATGTCGTAGCTGCGCCGCCAAATGTGCACCTGCTCGTCGCCGTACTTGGCCGCGGTCTCGGCCTTGTTCAGCCCTTGCAGCGCGCCGTAGTGCCGCTCGTTGAGCCGCCAGGTGTGGACGGTGGGCAGCCACATGGCGTCGAGCTCGTCCAGAGTAAGCCACAGGGTGCGGATCGCGCGCTTGAGCACAGAGGTATAGGTCAGATCGAAGACGTAGCCCAATTCCTTGAGCAGCCGCCCGGCGGCACGGGCTTCACGGATGCCTTGCTCGGTCAGATCCACATCGGTCCAGCCGGTGAAGCGGTTTTGCTGGTTCCAGGTGGATTCACCGTGGCGTAGCAGGACGAGTTTGTGCATGGAAATCTCGGGATGCGAAATTCTTTATCGGAATGCGGCAAGACGCCGCGCAGGCAGAATAGTAGTCGAGGACTGCCGTCACGTTGCAGCGCAGCAATTTCCGCGGCGCACCGGCGGGTACCAAAACCACAGATCAACATCTGTGCATGGGTCTTTTAAAATCGGGCTTTGCAAGGAGAAAACCAAGTGCAGTTCATCATCGACAACTGGGCGCTCATTCTGATTGCCCTGACCTCCGGCGGCATGCTGCTGTGGAGCTCTTACGGCGGCAGCAGCGGGGGCGACGGGGTGAGTCCCGCACAGGCGGTGCTCAAGATCAACCGCGAAAAGGGCGTGATGATCGATGTGTGCGAGCCTGCCGAATACCAGGCCGGCCATGCGGTGGGCAGCAAGAGCGTTCCGCTGGGCCAGCTCGACAAGCGTCTGAGCGAACTGCCCAAGGACAAGAACACGCCAGTGCTGGTGATGTGTGCCTCGGGTATGCGGGCCAAGCGTGCAGCCGCGCAATTGCGCAAGCAGGGCTATGTGAACGCCGTGGCGATCGCCGGCGGTATGCGCGCCTGGCGCGAGGCCGGTCTGCCGGTGGAAAAAGGATGAGACCGCAATGAACAAGGTTCGCATGTACACCACCGCGGTGTGCCCGTACTGCATCCGCGCCAAGGCGCTGCTGCAAAAGCGCGGGGTCACCGCGATCGAGGAAATCCGCATCGACCTCGATCCGGAGCAACGCAACCAGATGATGCAGTCCACCGGGCGGCGCACCGTGCCGCAGATTTTCATCGGCGACACCCATGTCGGCGGCTGCGACGATCTGTACGCGCTCGACGCCAAGGGCGGCTTGACGGAACTGCTGCACGGCGCCGCCTGAGCGCGGTCCGGGCGGCACCGCACCATCGGCTCCAGCCCGGTCGCGCAGGCCGTGTCACACGACCGGCCTAGAATCCGCTGAAATCAATCGATGCCCGCACCCCGCGGGCTTTTTTCCATGGAGAGCCATTGATGAGCGCCACACCCGAGAGCACCCAGTCCACCGATCCGGTTTTCATGCTGCAGCGTTGTTATTTGAAGGATTTGTCGCTGGAGCAGCCCAATTCGCCGCAAATCCTGCTCGAGCAGCAGCAACCCACCGTGGACGTGCAGATGAGCGTCGAAGCCCAACCGGTGGTCGATGGCCTGTTCGAAATCACCGTGGCCGCCACCATCACCGCGCGCATGCAGGAGCGGGTGCTGTTTCTGGTCGAGGGCAAGCAGGCCGGCATTTTCGAGCTGCGCAATATTCCGCAGGAGCATGCCGACATGCTGCTGGGCATCGCCTGCCCGCAGACTGTCTATCCCTATCTGCGCGCCAACCTGGCCGATGCCATCACCCGCGCGGGCTTTCCGCCGGTGCATCTGGCCGAGATCAACTTCCAGGCCATGTACGAGCAGCAGCGGGCCCAGCAACAACAGGCGGCCAACCAGGCGCCTGGTCAGCTGAACTGAACCGCGCGGGTCCTTCATGGCGCAGCCCGTTGCCTGCTCCATCGCCGTGCTGGGCGCCGGTGCCTGGGGAACGGGCATTGCCTGCCAGATCGCGTCACACCACCCCGTGGTGCTGTGGGGGCGCGACGCGGCGCAAATGCGGCGGCTGCAGGCCGAGCGGGTCAACACGGCCTACCTGCCCGACATCAGCCTGCCGCCGCGCCTGAGCCCCACGGCGGATCTGGACGCCGCGCTGCGCCATGCTGCCGGGCCGCACGGGCTGCTGCTGCTGGCGGTGCCGACGTCGGCCTTGCGCGCCACGGCGCAGGCGGTGCGCATTTTCAATGCCGACAAGCCCAGGGGCGCACGGGTGCAGCACCTGCTGTGGCTGTGCAAGGGCTTTGAGCAGGGCAGCGGGTTGCTTCCGCATGCAGTGCTCGACGCGGTGTTCGCGGGGATGGACGTCACCCCAGCCATCGGCGTGCTGTCGGGCCCGAGCTTTGCGCAGGAGGTGGCGCGCGGACTGCCGGTGGCGCTTGCGCTGGCCAGTGCAGATGCGGCGCTGCGCAGCTTTGCGGTGGCGGCGCTGCACCACGGCGCGATGCGCATCTACGCCACGCCCGATGTCATCGGCGTGGAGGTGGGCGGCGCGGTGAAAAACGTGCTGGCGATCGCCACCGGGGTGAGCGACGGCATGGGGCTGGGGCACAACGCCCGCGCCGCGCTGATCACCCGCGGCCTGGCCGAGCTCTCGCGTCTGGGGGTAGCGCTCGGCGGACAGGCTGAGACCTTTATGGGGCTGAGCGGCCTGGGCGATCTGGTGCTTACCGCCACCGGCGATTTGTCGCGCAACCGCCGTGTCGGCCTGGCGCTGGCGCAGGGGCAGAGTCTGGATCGTATCGTCGCCGGCCTGGGCCATGTGGCCGAAGGCGTGCACACTGCGCACACCGCGCTGCAGCTCGCCCGCGCGCACCGCGTGTCCATGCCGATCACCGAGGCGGTCAGCCGCCTGCTCGACGGCAAGCTCACGCCGCGCGAGGCGCTGGGCGGATTGCTGCAACGCCAGCCGCGCGGTGAGGCAGGTGGCTTCTCCGAGAGCGCCACATCATGATTGAGCTCCTCGTCGGTCTGGGCAATCCAGGGCCGGAACATGCCCTGGACCGGCACAACGCCGGCTTCTGGTTCGTCGATCAGATCGCCACGGCGGCGGGTGTCCGCCTCAAGCCCGAGCGCGGGTTCTTCGGCGAGGTCGCCCGCGTGCGGCTGCACGGCCGTGAACTGTGGCTGCTCGAGCCCAGCACTTATATGAACCGCTGCGGCCAGTCGGTCGGCGCAATGGCGCGCTTCTACAAGATCGCGCCCGAGCACATCCTGGTGGCGCATGACGAACTCGATCTGCCACCGGGGCAGGCCAAGCTCAAACTGGGCGGCGGCCATGCAGGCCACAACGGTCTGCGCGATCTCATCGCCCATCTGGGCACGCCCAATTTCTGGCGGCTGCGCATCGGCATCGGCCATCCGGGCGATCGCTCGGCGGTGGTCGGCTTTGTGCTGGGCAAGCCGCCGCAGACCGAGCTGGCCCTGATCGAGCAGGCGATGGACGAGGCGCGCGCGGTGCTGCCGCAGCTGCTTGCGGGCGAGTTCGAGGCGGCGATGATGCGGCTGCACCGCAGTCGTCACAACGCCACCCAGGCGGTCAAATCCAAGGAGTAACCATGCGCGGGACCAGGCTCACGCTGTCGATTGCTTTGGCTTTGTATGCAATGCGAAGCGCGCTGGCGCAGACCGCGCCGTCGCAGGAACCGCCGGTCTGGCGTTGCGGCAACAGTTATTCCCACCAACCCTGCGCAGCCGGCAAGCCGGTGGATACGCGGGATGCGCGCACCCCGCAGCAGCGCGAGCAGGCGCTGGAGCAGCAACGTCGTCTGGACGCACTGCTCGCCGCGCGTCAGGCCGAGCGCGCCGCAGAGCAGGCGCGGCAACGTCGGGAACGAGCCGACGCACTGCGGGCGCAACGCGATGCCCTCCGCCTGCAGCACCTTGCCGCACGTCAGGCACAAGCCGCGCAGACCGAACGCAGACGGCATCGCCACCCGCCTGCCGCCCGGCGCAAGGCGATTGCTGCACCGCCGGCCAGCGCTGCGGCGCGCTGAGCGCAGACCCTAGGGGTCTGTCAGGCTCTTGGCTGCGGTCAGGCTGTGATATTTGGCCAGCAGTTGCTCGCGGCTTTCCACGCGGTCGGGGCGCACCGGGATGCAGTTCACCGGGCAGACCTGCACGCACTGCGGGGTGTCGAAATGCCCGACGCATTCGGTGCAACGATCCGGGTCGATTTCATAGATTTCCGGGCCCATGGAAATCGCCTGGTTCGGGCACTCGGGCTCGCACACATCGCAGTTGATGCAGTCGTCGGTGATCCACAGCGCCATGATCGATTCCGGTCTTTCAGTTCGCGCGCCGCTGGGCCACCTTGGCTTGCAGGCGCTCCATGACCAATGGCACCACGAATTTGCTCACATCGCCACCGAGCATGGCGATTTCCCGCACGAACGTCCCGGAGATGAACTGATACTGATCCGCCGGGGTGAGAAACAGGGTTTCCACATCGGGCATGAGCTGGCGGTTCATCCCGGCCATCTGGAATTCATACTCGAAGTCGCTGACCGCGCGCAGCCCGCGCACCACGACCTGCGCACCGCGTCCCACCACAAAATCGCGCAGCAGCCCGGTGAAGCCGCTGACCTCGACATTCGGGTAGGGCGAGAGCACCTCGCGGGCGATGTCCAGACGCTCATCCAGCGTGAACATGGCGTTTTTGTGATGCCCGGCGGCGATCGCCACCACCAGCCGGTCGCACAGCTTGCTGGCGCGGCGCACCAAATCCTCGTGGCCGCGGGTCAGCGGGTCGAAGGTGCCGGGGTAGATGGCAAGCAGCATGGCGGTGGGGCAGAGCGGAAAACCGCAGTTTAGGGCCTGTTCACGCTATTGGTGCACCCGCGTTGCCCCCAGGCGGGGATGGATGCAAGGCGGAGGCCCGGGGCAAG
>JBMFIE010000095.1:0-7737 GCA_049976465.1 Thiomonas sp.
CAGCCCGCCGATGATCGCTCCCATGCTGGTACCGGCGATGCAGTCGATCGGCACATGCAACTGCTGCAGGGCCTTAAGCGCGCCGATGTGCGCAAAGCCGCGGGCGCCGCCGCCTGAAAGCACCAGACACACCCGCCCGTTGGCTGCGGACGACGACGCAGCCTCTACGGGCGCAGCCGCAGTGCACACCAGGGCAAGGAGAAACCACGCAAGAACACCGCGTAGACGACGCAGCGAAAGAACGGAGCGCATGCAGCGATTGTCGCCTGCTCGCACACTGCGCGTTCAGGCCATATGGACCACACCGGACAGCCAGTGCAGTCCTGGCAGGTCGATGAGCGCAGACATCGGCACGACCGCACGCTCGCCCAGCGGGGTTCGCCAGCTCACGGGCTGCGGCAAACAGCGACACCCGGCTGCGCGCATCGCGGCCCAGACCAGCTCGGTGCAGTACAGCGCGTGCGGTGCGCCCAGCCGGAAATCGGCGTTGAACGCCCAGCCGACATGCTGCAGCGCCCAAGCTGCCACTCGCCCCGCCTGCGCAGCATCGATCGGCAGCCGCGCCGCGGCGGCGTCGCGCACATCGGCGCCATCGACGAACGCCCGCGCCGTGGTCAGACGCACACCGGTCTGCGCGCTGTGCTCTGGCGGGCAGGCGTGCACCACCTGCGCTTCACCCTGCGCACCATGGCCGACCACCAGACCGACATGACTGAATCGTCCCGCCGCGTCGATCGCCTGCGCAGCCAGCCCTTGCAGGCTGACGGTGCGGCGAAACAACAGATCGCCTGGCTGCAGCAGCGCTGCGTTCACCTGCCAGTAGCGCGGCGGTGACGGGCGAAGTGCCGCCCATGCCCCGCCAGCCGACAGCAGCACAGCCGCGCCGCTCAGCAACAGACGCCTGCGGCTGGTGCTTTCACGGCCCGGCGTCATACCCCCTCGATGGACAGAATGAACCATCGATCACCCACCTTGCCGATGCGCATGTTCTCGGCATGCGCGCTGCCGTCGCGGAAATGCACGGTATAGCGCACGACCTTGACCCCGCCCTGGTCGGTCACGCGCACGATGGTGACGTCGGCAACACCGCCTTTGGCCAGGATTTGCGCCTGCATCCGTTTGAACGCCGCCCGCATTTTTTCGGGGCCGAGGATTTGCAGATCCGGGCCGAGCAGTCCGTATGCGGCGTCGAACCGGCCACTTTGCACATCGTCGTAGAACTGCGGCGGAATGCGTCGCGCCGGATCGCCGAAGCTCAACAGGTTTTTGATCCAGTCGACAAAGCCGCTCCAGGGTGCGGGTTGCTGCGCGGCAGGGGGAGCGGTGTTCTGGTCAAGAGACTGCGCCGCCTGTCCCAGCTGATTGCCCAGCTGCTGCACCGCCTGACCGAACGCGCCGCCGGCGCTGAGAAGGCTCAACTGCGCGCGCATGCCCATCTCTTCGGCTTGCGACGGCAGTACCCAGCCCTGCGGGGTCTTGCGCAGGAGCAGGGTCTGCTGCAATGGCGCGGACAGTTGGTTCAACTGGGTGGACACCGGCGGCTGCTGCGCCCAGGCCGGCAGGCCGCTCCACTGCAGAGTCAGCCGCACCATCGCCCAGTTCTGCGGCAGGCTCACCCCGGGCGGCAGGCGTTCGACCCCGTCCCTGCCCGGTTGCACCTGCCGCACATCCTCGACGCGCAGACCATCGGCCACGCACAATGCACCATTGCGCAGGTAATGCGCGGCCTGCGGGCCCCAGGTGTATTTCATTTGCTGCATGAACCCGCTTTGCACCGGCACCGGCGCGGTGTAGATGCCGGCCTTGACCAACACGGCCAGCCAGCTTTGCGTGCCTTGGTCCAGCGCATTGACATAGACCGGATTGGCCCGGTAGTCGAAATTGCGCAGGCAGGCGTCCTGTTCAAGTATGGTGGTCTGATGTTGCTGTAGCCAGGTGTCCGCCGCCGCCTGCAGCTCGGCCCGCGACGGCCCGCCGGCGCGACCCAGCACCTGCCAGGCCAAAGCGGCCACCACCAGCAGCAGCACGCTCATGCCGGCGAGGGCAAACCAGCCGGCGCGCTGGCTCAGCCCGCGGCGCGACGGCGCTGGGATGTTGGCCGCCACAGCCTGGGTAGGAGCGGGAGCACCGGCTAAGGGCGCGCCCGGTGTGCGCAGCGGCGCGCCGCAGGCCTCGCAGAACCGTGCATCGTCGGCATTCTGCGTGCCGCATCGGGTACAAAAGCGTGCCATCGTCGCCCCTTATTTCAACCTGTGGCCGCAACTGCCGCAAAACACGTCGTCGGGCTGCACCACGGCGCCGCAGGCGGGGCAATGCCCTGTCGCCGGCACCGCGGGCTGATCCGAAACCGCGCGAGGCTGCGCGTCCGCGGCGGGCTGGCTGGTTGTCGCCGGGGCTGCCGGCGGCGTCCCGTCAGGCGCGGGCCGTGGTTTGTATTCATCGAACTTTTGCTTGAACTGGGCCAGTTTCTGTCCGACCATTTCCGTGGCCTCCGAGCCGACGCCTTCGCTGACTGCGCGGTAGACGAAGATCAGTCCCAGGACGTAGATCAGGCTGACCACCGACCACGCCAGAAACCACACCAGCCCGATCGACAAGCTGGCAGCACTTAGAGCACCCAATGCGTCATAGCGCCCCATCCAGGACACGCCGCCGCCCCAACCGCTCCCCATCAACGCGCCTGAGGCGAAAAAACCACCGACGAACATGCTGCCGACAAACACCACCGCGAAGATGAAAGCCACCGCCGGAAACACGATCAGACCGAGCACCAAAAAATGCATGAACACTTCGAGCGGCCGCTTGATTACGATGCCCACCGCTCGCGACAAGCTGGCGACAAAGCCCTCGCCATGCCAGACTGCGGCGATCATCAGCGGCCCGGCAAGCAGCAGCACGGCGTAGGCCAACGCGACCACGACCACCAGCGGCCCAGCCAGCACAAAGCCGAAAAATCCTCCCACTCCGGGAATGTGTCCCAGCAGCGACAGCAAGAACGCCCCCAGCAGCACCACGCCAAAGCCTAGACCGAGCAGGATCAGCAGGCCGAGCACATACAGCGCCGACTGGATGCCACCAAAAAACGCCGGGCCGAAGCCGCGCACCGGCTGGTCATACGCCTGATCCATCAGCATCAGGCCGCTGGCGTTCATGCCGGCCAGGATCACGATGCCCCCGATCAGACTCATCAGCATCATCACCAAAGCGCTGTCCGAACTCGCGCCCGCAATCGCACCGCCGCTGATGGCAAGCCCGCCCAGGACGAAGCTGCCCGCCAACATGGCCAGCGCACGCCAGTTGTACAAGGCCTCGTAGCTGCGTAGCAGCACGCCGAGGTTGTTGGTGGTTTTCACGGTCATGTGATCCTCCAAGGACTGTGGGTGGTTGAAATCAGGACGCCTGGGTCAGGGGGTGTTGTGCTGCTGCGCCGAATTCGGACACTCGGGCACCTTGCCCCACAGCGGATCGGGCGACAGCGGTGCACCGCAATATTTCCAGCGGGTTTCCTGGATGCAGAGTTGCTTGGTGAAGAAGTTGCCCTTTTGCTCGCAGGCGGCCAGCCCTGCACGCAGCGCCTGCAGCCTCCCGGCGGGCCGGGGTTGCGCCACAGGGGCAGACGGCTCGATGGGCACGGGCGTCGGCTGCGGCGCGGGCTGCACCGCAGGCGGCGCTTCCTGCTGCACCGGTGCCGGCGTGGCCATCTGCACGGGGTTGACCTGCTCACGGCGCACCGGCGCGGGCTTGAAGGTTTCCGGGCGAGACTTTGGCGCGAGCGTTGTCGCCGCTTCAACCTTCGGCTGCGGATGAGGCGCTGCTGTCGTCACCGGCGCGGGTGCGGTCTGCGCCGCTGATGCTGGGGGCGGCGCGGGCACGGCGGTCACCGCAGCCGAGGCCGCTGAGGAAGCAGGCCGAGCCAGCGCGGCGGGTGCTGCGGCCGACGCAGGGCGCACGACCGCCGACGCAGCGCTGGAGCTTGCGAGCGGCGCACTGGCCGGGTTCTGTGGCGCGTGGGTGCGCGACCACCACAGACTGCCGCCGCCGACCAGCAGCAGCGCAATCACCGCAGTGGCCACACCACCGATCAGCACCGCATTGCCTCCCCTGGCCGCTGGCGCGGTGGCTGGACGAGGCTGCGGCGGCGCGGCGGTAAACAATGCCGCTTCGGCCTCCCGCGCACGGGCCTGGATGTCTGCCTCCATCCGCGCGGTGGCTGCGCGCCGCTCCTGCTCGCGCCGCAGGCGTTCGTGCTCCTGCCCGCCGGCCGGTCGTCCACCGTCAGCGGGCTGCGCCGGCTGCTCGACCCCTGCATGCGCGGCGGCTGGCCCGACCGCGGCTGCAGCACTCTCGGCGCCCGGCGCGGCGGGTGCGATGCCTGTAGTCTCCTGCTGCAGTGTCTGCTGCGCGGGCGATGCCGGCAACGCTGCAGCGTCCCGAGAAGCGCTGGCCTGCGCTGGTGCGGCAGGTTTGGTCATGGACGCGCCACACTGTTTGCAGAATTTCGCCTCGTCCTTGTTTTCTGCCCCACATTGCGTGCAAAACCGTGACATCGCGATCCCCTTTTGCAAGTGGGGTTGATGTTAGCAATCGTTGCTGTTGTTGCAATGACGTTTTGTCGGGCAAACAAAAAAGCCTGCCATCCTTGCGGATGGCAGGCCTGGGGATCGCTCGCCCGGCCAAGGCAGGTCGGACGGGCGCGGCGCAGACGGTACAGCCTGGGCTTACATATCCATGCCCATGCCGCCCATGCCGCCGGCGCCGGCGGCAGCGGGGGCTTCTTCCTTCGGCGCCTCAGCCACCATGCACTCGGTGGTGAGCATCAGGCCGGCAACCGACGCGGCGTTTTGCAACGCGGTGCGGGTGACCTTGGTCGGGTCGAGAATGCCCATCTCCAGCATGTCGCCGTAGGTGTCGTTGGCGGCGTTGTAGCCGAAATTGCCCTTGCCTTCGAGCACCTTGTTGATCACCACGCTGGGCTCGCCGCCGGCGTTGGCCACGATTTCACGCAGCGGCTGCTCGATGGCGCGCAGCACGATCTTGATGCCAGCGTCCTGGTCGTGGTTGGCACCCTTGAGCTCGCCCAGGGCCTGACGCGCACGCAGCAGCGCCACGCCACCACCGGCGACGATGCCCTCCTCCACCGCAGCGCGGGTGGCATGCAGGGCGTCTTCGACGCGGGCTTTCTTCTCCTTCATCTCGACTTCGGTGGCCGCACCAACCTTGATCACGGCCACGCCACCGGCGAGCTTGGCCACGCGCTCCTGCAGTTTTTCACGGTCGTAGTCGGAAGTGGCTTCCTCGATCTGCACGCGAATCTGCTTGACACGCGCTTCGATGTCGGCGGCCTTGCCGGCACCATCGATGATGATGGTGTTTTCCTTGCCCACCTCGACACGCTTGGCCTGACCCAGATCGGCCAGCGTGACCTTCTCGAGCGACAGACCCACTTCCTCGGCGATGACCTTGCCACCGGTGAGGATGGCGATGTCTTCGAGCATGGCCTTGCGACGATCACCAAAGCCCGGGGCCTTGACCGCCACGGTCTTGAGAATGCCGCGGATGCTGTTGACCACCAGCGTGGCCAGCGCTTCGCCTTCCACGTCTTCGGCAATGATCAGCAGCGGACGGCTGGCCTTGGCCACCTGCTCCAGCGCGGGCAGCAGATCACGGATGTTGGAAATCTTCTTGTCATGCAGCAGGATGTAGGGGTTTTCGAGAACCGCCACCTGCTTGTCCTGGTTGTTGATGAAGTAGGGCGAGAGGTAGCCGCGGTCGAACTGCATGCCCTCGACGATGTCGAGCTCGTTCTCCAGGCTCTTGCCGTCTTCGACGGTGATCACCCCTTCCTTGCCCACCTTGTCCATCGCATCGGCGATGATCTTGCCCACGCTTTCGTCGCTGTTGGCCGAGATCGAGCCGACCTGCGCAATTTCCTTGCTGCTGGAGCAGGGCTTGGAGGCCTTCTTCAACTCTTCGACCAGGGCAGCCACGGCCTTGTCGATGCCGCGCTTGAGATCCATCGGGTTCATCCCGGCGGTCACGTACTTCATGCCCTCGCGCACGATGGACTGTGCCAGCACGGTTGCGGTGGTGGTGCCGTCACCGGCGTTGTCGCTGGTCTTGGAGGCGACTTCCTTGACCATCTGCGCGCCCATGTTCTGCAGCTTGTCCTTGAGCTCGATTTCCTTGGCCACGGACACACCGTCCTTGGTCACGGTGGGGGCGCCAAAGGAGCGCTCGAGCACCACGTTGCGGCCCTTCGGACCCAGGGTCACCTTGACCGCATTGGCCAGGATATTCACGCCCTCGACCATGCGGGCCCGGGCGTCAGTGCCAAAAATCACGTCTTTTGCAGCCATTGAAATTCTCCGTAAATGTCAGTTGAAGCGGGAATGCGAATCAGGCGGTGCCGATTACTTTTCGATCACGGCCATCAGGTCGTCTTCGCGCATCACCATCAGTTCCTCGCCGTCCACCTTGACGGTCTGGCCGGCATACTTGCCGAACAGCACGCGATCGCCCACCTTGACCGCCATGGGAACCAGCTTGCCCGAATCGTCGTACTTGCCCGGGCCCACGGCCAGCACTTCACCCTGATCCGGCTTTTCTGCCGCGGTGCCCGGGATCACGATGCCGGAAGCGGTGGTGGTTTCTTGTTCGACACGCTTGACCACGACACGGTCATGCAGAGGACGCAATTTCATGCAAATCTCCTGAAGTTTTTGAAAAACCGGGCACCTACGCGGTGCCGATCGACCGGCCGCTGCAGGAAATACGCAAGCCTGCCAGCCACTGAACGCCTTGAAGCGGCCAACACCGGCGCCCTAGAAAGCAGCCGTTGTTAGCACTCACCTTCAACGAGTGCCAATTATAGGGACGACCTCCCGGGTTTCAAGGGCAGCGACTCCACGCATCGCCCCTTTTTTTCTGCAGGTGCCCGGTTTGCGCCGCCTGCCGCATGCAGCCTGAGCCTCAGCTCCGGCGGAGATAAAACCCGTGATAGCCGTCGACCGAGTGCGCCGGCTCGAAGGCGATGCGGCAGCGCTTGTCGGGGTTCTGCCAGCGGTCGACGATCTGGTAGCCCAGCCGCGTGAAACCCGTCAGAAACGGGCCGTAGGCAGCGATGCGGTAAGGGCAGAACGCGGTGCCGATGCTCTGCAGGGTGAAATAGTCGAGTCCGCCGTTGTCCAGCATGTGCAGCGGCGTGAGGTTGACGATGATGTGGCGCGGCGGGTCTGGGAGCCGGGCCAGCCGCTGCGCCAGGGTGTCGGGAAGGTATTGCAGCACGCCCAGCGCCAGCAGCACATCAGCGCCGTCCGCGGTGTTGAAATCGCCGTCGAAGGCTAGGCGACCTGCGGGGTCGCGCTCGCGGGCAATTTCTGCGCCGCGCACCATCACCGCGGGCACGTCACTGACCGTCCAGCGCAGGCCTTGCGGATAGTCGAGATAGCGCTGATAGCCGTAGTAGCCGATGCCGATATGCCCGCCCAGGTCGAACACCGTGCGACATCCCTGCGCGAGCAGCTTCTGCAGCCAGAAGATCACCGGATAGTCGCTCGGGTAGATGCGCCTGGTCCGCTCCAGATACATGCCGGCGGCGTCGGGGTTGTCGTAGCCCAGTGGCCGGGTGCGCGGTGCGCTGGCCTGCGCGGCCTCGAACGACGGATAAAGGCCGCGAAACAGGTTCGCGTCGGTGTTCCGGGCAAACGCCGCCTCCGCCCGCCTGCGGCGCAGTCCGCG
>JBMFIE010000096.1:0-7727 GCA_049976465.1 Thiomonas sp.
CAGCACCTGCGGCTGCGCCAGGTTATTGTCGATCAGCGCGGCGAACATGCGCTGCAGCGCACTGCGCTGCGCGTCGGTGAGCGCATGGCCGTGGTGTTTGTGCACGAACCACTGGGGAAACAGGTCGAGTTCGCGCTGCAGCAGCGCGCGGTCGTAGGCGGGCACCACGTTCGCCCCGTCGATGCGCTGCAGCATCACCAAAGCGGCCAGCGCGTCGCGCATCAGGCCGTCGGCGCGCTCGGGCTGGGCGCTGAAAGCCTGCAGATAGGTGGTGGTGCCCAGGTCGGACAGCAGCACGAAACCCTGCTCCTCGTCGTGCGCGAGCACCTGCGGCACCTGCACGCCGCCAGCGGCCAGCAGCGCGGCAACGCGCACAAAAGGGCGGACGTTTTCCATCGGCGGCGGCGCGTCCATCACGATCAAGGTGCCGCCGTCCGCCGCGATGCGGAAGTAGCGACGAAAACTCGCATCGCTCGACGCGGGCTGCAGGCTCTCGGGCTGCAGGCCGTGCTGCGGGGCGATGGCCTGCAGCCAGTGTTCAAGTGCCTGCGCGCGTGGATTCGAAGATGGGGAGGACATGGGGTGAAGGCAACCGGTGCAGGGAGGACGCGCTCCCTATAATCCGCTGGCATTTTAGGCATCGCTGCGCGCGGCCAGACGCCGGGCTTCGGCGCTGCACAGGTTCGTGGCGACTGCACCGACGTCTCCGCCGCCATCCGCCCCGATTCCCGTGCCTTTCCACTTCTCGCCCCGTTCCTCGCGCCCGCGCGCTGCGGGGCCGTGCGGATGCGTCGGTCATGCGCTGCGTCTCACCCCCCTGGCGGTGACACTCGCTCTGTGCTGGGCACAGTCGGCGCGCGCAGAACAGCCGGGCACCGAGCCAACCGTCCCAGCCGCCCCCACCGCATCGGCGCCGCTGCAACTCACGCCCAGCCTGGATCTGCTCCAGCGCCTGCCAGCCGATGCCGAGCCCTTCGAGCCGCTGTTCGTCATCGCCGACAAAATCACCGGGCAGAACAATGTGGATGTGCACGCCAGCGGCGATGTGCAGTTGCGCAAGCACAGTGTGGTGATCAAGGCCGACCGGCTGAGCTATTACTACGTCGAAAACGAGGCGGTCGCGCGCGGCCATGTGCGCGTGCTGCGCGACGGCAATCTGTTTTCCGGCCCGGCGCTGCGCATGCAGCTCGACACCTACCGCGGCCAGATGCCCGACGCCAGTTATTCCTTTCGCGTCACCCAGGGCCACGGCCACGCCGATCTGATCGATTTCCTCGGCCGCGACCATGTGCAGGCCGACAACGCCACCTACACCACCTGCACCGCCAGCCCGGTGGACTGGTTCGTGCAGGCCACGCACCTCGACCTCAACCTGGCGGACAACACCGGCACTGCGCGCGATGCCCGCGTGGTGTTCAAGGGCGCGACCATTTTGCCGCTGCCCTACGCCAGCTTTCCGCTGACCGATGCGCGCAAGTCCGGCTGGCTGCCGCCGACCCTGGGCGTGGACAGCCGCAACGGCATCGACCTGGCCGTGCCGTACTACTGGAACATCGCGCCGAACTACGACGCCACGCTCACCCCCCGCGTCATCCTGCGCCGCGGCTTCATGGGCAGTCTGGCCACGCGCTGGCTGCAGCCCACCTATTCCGGGCGCAGCCAGATCGACCTGCTGCCGTCCGACAGTGGTGACAGCGGCAGCAGCCGCTGGGCCGGGTATCTGCAGCAGAACGGCAACCTCGGCCACGGCCTGAGCTATGCGCTGAACTACCAACGGGTGTCCGACGACAACTGGTGGCAGGACTTCGGCGGTGTCAACCCGGTCATCGGCGCCAACCGCACCCTGCCGCAGCAGGCCAGCCTGACCTACGGCCTGCCGCTGGGCTATGTGCAACTCAGCGTCAACCGCTGGCAGACCCTGCAGAACGCCGCAGCGCCGATTGGCGTGCCGTACAACCAGCAGCCGCAGCTCTACACCCATCTGCAAAGCGCGAACTACAGCGGCCTGTCCTGGCAGTTCGACGCAGCCGCGACCCGCTTCACCAACTCAACCGCGATTTCCGGCGACCGGCTCTACCTCAACCCGCAGATCAGCGACCCGCTGGTGCGGCCCGGCGGCTTTGTCACGCCCAAGCTGTCGCTGCACCTCACCCGCTACCGCACCGACACCCCGATGCCCGACGGCGCCACCACCGCCGACCGCGCCGTGCCCACCTTCAGCCTCGACAGCGGGCTGGTGTTCGAGCGCCCGACCACGCTGCTGGGACGGCCGCTCACGCAGACCCTGGAGCCGCGCCTCTACTACGTCTACACCCCCTACCGCAACCAGCAGAACCTGCCGAACTTCGACAGCGCCGACCTCGACCTGAACCTCTCCACCGTCTACACCGACAATGTGTTCTCGGGCAATGACCGCATCGCCGACGCCAACAATCTGACCGGCGGTGTCACCACGCGGCTGCTCGACCCGCAGACCGGGGAGGAGCTCGGGCGGCTGACCCTGGCGCAGCGGGTGCTGTTTTCGCCGCAGCGCGTGGTGCTCAGCGGCAACCCCATTCCCGCCGGGCTGAACGACACCTTCGCGCTGGCCAGCGCCAATTTCGATGCGCACTGGAGCGCCAATGCCGCGCTGCAATACAACATGCGCCTGAAGCAGACCCAGCAGATCGCGTTTGGTGCGCGCTGGTCGCCCGCGCCTTACAAGACCGTCAGCACCAGCTACCTCTATCAAAGCGCGGCGTCTGGGCAGATTCCGCTGCGCTACATCAACACCGCGTGGCAGTGGCAGCTCAGCCCGCGCTGGTATTCGGTGGGGCAGGCCAACTACAGCATTCTGGACAAGCGCTTCAACGACGGTCTGCTCGGCTTCGAGTACGACGGCGGCTGCTGGGTTGGCCGGATCGTGCTGCAGCGCAACTCTCTGACCTCGGCCACTGCCTACACCCGGGTGCTGTTCCAGCTGGAGCTCGTTGGCTTTTCCCGGCTGGGCAACAATCCCCTGTCTGCGCTCAAGCAGAATATCCCCGGCTATCAGATCCTCAAGCAATCCACCGCGCCACCGAGCCGCTTTGCCAACTATGAATAAGTCCCATTTGTCTCGCGCCCTGCTGGCCGCCGCCCTGGCGGCTGCCAGCGTCTGTGCGTCTGCGCAGGGCCTGCGGCTGCCCCCCGGCGCGGACGCTGGCCTGTCCGCCCCAGGCGGTGCGCCGGCAGCGGCCACACCGCCGATGGCCGCGCCGCCAGCGCTGCCCTCGAGCTTCGGCAGCAAGCGATCGAGCGACGGTATCGCCGCCATCGTCGGCAATCAGGTCATCACCGACTACGACCTGCGGCTGCGCGAGCAAGCCATCCGCCAGCAGGCGCAGGCCGCAGGCGCCACCCTGCCGCCGCCCGCGCAGCTGCGCGCGCAGGTGCTGAACCAGATGATCGACGAACTGGCGCTGGCGCAATACGCCGAGCAGACCGGCCTGGGCGTGAGCGCAGACACAGTGGACCGCGCGGTGGAACAGGTCGCGCGCAACAACAAGCTGACCGTGGCCGAACTGCGGCGCGAGATCGAGCGCGAGGGCATGGGCTGGAACACGTACCGCGACCAGCTCAAGCGCGAAATCCTCATCAACCGCCTGCGCGAACGCGTCATGGCGCAGGTGCCACCGGTGACCGAAAGCCAGATCGACGAATTCCTCGCCAAGCAGGACGCCGCCGCCAACCCGCAGACCCAGTATGACATCGCGCAGATCTTTCTGCCGGTGCCGCAGAACGCCAGCCCCGAGCAGGTCGCCGCGGTCAAGCAGAAGATCGATGCCATTGCCGCGCAGCTCAAGGCCGGCGCCGACTTTGCCCAGCTCGCCCGCCAAGACTCGAAAGGCGAGGGTGCCAAGCAAGGCGGCGACCTGGGCATGCGCCCGGCCGACCGGCTGCCCACCCTGTTCGTCGACACCGTGCGCAACCTTCAGCCCGGCGAGATCAGCCCGGTGATCCGCAGCGCTGCCGGCTTTCACATCCTCAAGCTGCTGCAGGTCGGCGGCGAGGCTGCTGCGCCGACGACCGCGATGCAAAGCGAGGTGCGCGAAATCGTGCTGCACGCCACCACCGACGCCGAGCGCGCGCGCGCCCGCGCCGAGCTCGACGCCGTTGCGCAGGCGGTGCGCAGCGGCAAGGTCGAGTTCAGCGAAAAAGCGCGCGAACTGTCGCAAGATCCTGCGACCGCAGCCAAAGGCGGCGATCTGGGCTGGGTGCTGCCCGGACAGCTCGACCCGGCGCTCGACGCCGCGCTGCAACAACTGAACCCCGGCGATGTGTCCGCACCCATCGTGGTGGGCAACAAGGTGGTGCTGCTGCAACTGGTGGACCGCGCCGTGCGCCCGCTGGCCGAGTCGCAAAAGCGCGCGCTCGCCAGGGAGATCCTGCAGCGGCAGAAAGCGGCGCAGGATTTCGATGAACTGGTGCGCGACGTGCGCGCCCGAACCTATGTGCACATCCCGGAAAACGACTAAACAGGTCGTCCGGCGCGGTGCGGCATGAGGCGGGCGAACCCGCCGCGCGGTGCGGCGCAGAGCGGCCATGTGGCGCGCAAGCGCTTCGGTCAGCATTTTCTCGTCGACCGCCAGATCATCCGCGACATCGTCGATGGCATCGATCCCCAGCCCGGCGACCGGTTGGTGGAAATCGGCCCCGGCCTGGGCGCGCTGACCCTGGCATTGCTGCAGCGCATTCCGCGGCTGACCGCGATCGAGATCGACCGCGATCTGGCCGCGCGTTGGCGCCGACAGGCGCCGGGTGCGGTCGAACTGATCGAAGCCGATGCGCTGGATTTCGATTTTTCCAGCCTGGGCATTGATTTGCGCATCGTCGGCAATCTGCCCTACAACATTTCTACGCCGCTGCTGTTTCACCTGCTCGATGTCGCCGACCAGGTGCGCGACCAGCACTTCATGCTGCAAAAAGAGGTGATCGACCGCATGGTGGCCGCACCTGGCGGGCGCGATTTCGGACGGCTGTCGGTGATGCTGCAGTGGCGCTACCGCATGGACAAGCTGCTGGACGTGCCGCCCGAGGCTTTCGATCCGCCACCGCGTGTGGATTCTGCCGTGGTGCGCATGGTGCCGCTGCCCGCGGATGCGCTGCCCGCGGTCGATCGCGACAGGCTCGCCGCGCTGGTGGCCGCCGCGTTTTCGCAGCGGCGCAAGCTGCTGCGCCACAGCCTCGGCCCGTGGCTAGAGCGTCAGGGGTATGACGGCCAGTTCGACCTGCAACGCCGCGCCGAGGAGGTCAGCACCGCGGAATACATCGCACTGGCGCAGTCCCTGCCGCGCGCCTAGGGCCTCTGTTCACGCTATTTGTGCATCCGCACCGCCAAGAGATTCACAACGCCTCAGGCGACAAGCTGCGCCCACGCGCCTTCCCACGGCGTGCGGGCCTTGACCGCCTCGACCCCAGAATCCGGTAACGCTTCGCCCCGCAACTCCCCCCGGACAGGAGTGCGGGTCACAGAAAAGAATAAAAGACCCTGAAGGGAACGCCGCGTTCGGCCCAGTAGTCTGCCGCATCGCGGAACACATCGAGCAGGGTTTCGCGCGCCTCCTTGTCGAAGCGCTGCGTTGCCGGGATCTGTTCGAGCACGACCACGAAGCCCGGCTGCGGGCCGCTGCCATGCACCACGTCGGTCAGGCAGTCGTGCAGGGCGTCGAGATTCTTGCCGAAGTGCTTGGGAAACAGGAACGCGCGGGCGATGGTCTCGAGCACTTCTTGCTTGGTTGTGGCGTCGGCAAGGTTGGCATAGAGAAAATGCTGGCCGGTCCTCTCGGCTGCTTCCTGCAGCTGGGCGACGCGGTAAGCCCGGATCGACTGCACGATGTTCGGCCGCACCGCCTTGAGCAGTTCGGCGGGATCGGCATCAATGTTCGATGCGTCGGAAACTGGCATAGTGATCATCGGTGTAGTAACAGACTTCGGGATGGTGCCGGGCTCCACCGCAGACGATGCGGCGCGCCCCGCGATTGCGGGCGCCTGGAGTCGGTACGGTGTATTCGCGGTAGTAGCCGCGCGGTTTGGACGGCAGCTGTCGTTCATAGTTTCCGAACACGATGCCATCTTTCTCGTAGGCGAACGGCCCGCCCTGCTCGATGCGCCGCAGCACCTCGCGCGCCTGCACCGGCAGGTCGGCAACCGAAATCACTCCGACCGCGCCAGATTTGCCTGCCCTGTCGGGGAGTTCGTGCGATTCGCGAGCCTGCGCCGCAGGCCAGGCCGACCACATCGCCGGCGCCCAGACGGACGGGGCAAACGGCAGGGCGGCCAGCAAAAGCCCGGTCAGGATCAGGGAACGCAGCGTGGAACGGATGCACCGGCGATTCATGCTGCAGCGCGCAATTCATGCGCGATCGAGGCAGTTGGACGCAAAAGCGCGGAAGTACGAGCAGATGGCCGGCAAACTCAGGCGCGGCGCTGCTTGAAAGCTCGTAGAGGGAAAGTGAGAATCGTAGCGAAATCGCCACTAAAACACAAGGATTCGCCCATTTTTTAAGCAGGCTTTACAAGCCGCCTCACAGGCAGGGCTGCCGCCGCTGCGCGGGTCGAGCGGCAACGACCCGACGGTTTGCGCCGGATCGCTGCCGCGCTGCAGCAGTTCAGAGATTGGCTTCGGCCACGGTCAACGCGGTCATGTTGACAATGCGGCGCACGGTGCTCGACGCGGTGAGGATGTGCACCGGCTTGGCCGCGCCCAGCAGGATGGGGCCGATGGCAATGTTGTTGCCGGCCGTGGCCTTGAGCAAGTTGTAGGAAATATTGGCCGCATCCAGATCGGGAAATACCAGCAGATTGGCCTCGCCGCTGAGGGTGGAATCGGCCAGCAGACTGGCACGCAGCGCGGGATCGACCGCGGTGTCGCCCTGCATTTCGCCGTCGACCTCCAGCTCTGGTTCGCTTTCGCGCAGCAGCGTCAGCGCCTCGCGCATTTTGACCGCGCTGCGCGCCGGCGACGAGCCGAAGTTGGAATGCGACAGCAGCGCCACCTTGGGCGTGATGCCAAAGCGCCGCAATTCCTTTGCCGCCATGCCGGTGATCTCGGCGATCTCCGCGGCGCTGGGATCGAAGTTGACATGGGTATCGACCAGTGCAAGCTGCCTGCCGGGCAGCACCAGCAGGTTCATCGCGGCATAGACGTTGGCCCCGGGGCGGCGGCCGATGACCTGGTCGATGTAGTGCAGGTGGATATGGGTATTGCCCCATGTGCCGCAGAGCATGCCGTCGGCCTCGCCTTTGTGCAGCATCATGGAGCTGATGAGGGTCAGGCGGCGGCGCATTTCGATCTTGGCCATCGCCGGGGTCACCCCCTTGCGACCCGCGAGTTGGTGATAGGTCTGCCAGAAGTCGCGGTAGCGCTCGTCGTAATCGGTGTTGACTACGTCGTAGTCGCGCCCTTGTTCCAGACGCAGGCCGAAGCGGTCGATGCGCTGCGCGATGATCGCGGGCCGCCCGACCAGGATGGGCCGCGCCAAGTGTTCATCGACCACCACGCGCACCGCGCGCAGCACGCGCTCGTCCTCGCCCTCGGCGTAGACGATGCGTTTTTTCTCCGCCTTGCGCGCAATCGAAAACAGCGGTCGCATCAGCGCGCCGGACTGATAGACGAATTGCTGCAGGCTGTCGCGATAGGCGTCCATGTCGGCAATGGGCCGGCGCGCCACACCGCTTTTGGCCGCCGCCTCGGCCACCGCCGGAGC
>JBMFIE010000097.1:0-7630 GCA_049976465.1 Thiomonas sp.
TGTGGCCGTCGATGTCGATCTGCGCGCCCAGCCGCACCAGTTCCTGCACATGCATGAAGCGGTTCTCGAAAATGGTCTCAGTCATGCGCGCCACACCGTCGGCCAGACAGTTCACCGCCATGAACTGCGCCTGCATGTCGGTGGCAAAGCCCGGATACTCACTGGTGCGCACCGACACCGCGCGCGGGCGGCCGCCCGGCAGTGCATCGGCGCGCAGGCGAATCCAGTTTGCGCCAATGTCGATCTGAGCACCGGCCTCGCGCAGCTTGTCGATCAGCGCGTCCTGATGCGCCGGCTCGGCGCCCTGCACCGTGACGTCGCCACGCGCCGCCAGCGCTGCACACAAAAAGGTACCGACCTCGATGCGGTCGGGGATGATGCGGTGCTGCGCGCCGTGCAGGGACCGCACCCCCTGAATGCGGATCTGTGAGCTGCCGTCACCGCTGATCTGCGCCCCCATGGCGCGCAGCAGATTGGCCAGATCGACGATCTCGGGCTCGCGCGCGGCGTTGTCGATCAGAGTCTCGCCCTCGGCCAGCACGGCAGCCATCATCAGGTTCTCGGTCCCAGTGACGGTCACCATGTCGGTGGTGATGCGCGCACCGCGCAGACGGCCGCTGGGCGTGTTCACGCGGGCGACGATGTAGCCGTGTTCCACCACGATCTGCGCCCCCAGTGCCTGCAGACCCTTGATATGCTGATCGACCGGACGCGCCCCGATGGCGCAGCCGCCGGGCAGGCTCACCCGCGCCTGGCCAAAGCGTGCCAGCAACGGCCCAAGCACCAGAATCGACGCGCGCATGGTCTTGACCAGGTCGTACGACGCCTCGAAGTGGTTCACCGCCGAGGCGTCCAGACGGATCTCAGCGCCTTCCTGCTCGACCTGCGCACCCAGGCTGCGCAGCAGCTTGGCCAGGGTGCGCACATCCATGAGTTGCGGCGCATTGTGCAGCTGCACCACGTCAGAGGTGAGCAGCGCGGCGGCCATCAACGGCAGCGCGGCGTTTTTCGCCCCGCTGGCCTGCACCACGCCCTGCAATGGGCGCTGCCCAGTGATTTTGAGTTTGTCCATGAACGCTTCGAGAACCGGCAGCGATGCGCTGCGCGGCAGGCAGGCATAGGCGCCTGCGACAAAAACGCGATTTTAGGCGCTCGGCAATGCCGCGAATTCCTGCGGGGTGAGGGTCTTCATCGACAAGGCGTGGATTTCGGCGCGCATGCGCTCGCCCAGTGCGGCATAGACCAACTGGTGTCGCTGCACCCGGGTGCGTCCCTCGAACATCGGGCTGACGATCAAGGCGTGGAAATGCTGGCCGTCGCCCTCGACCTGCAGATGCGTGCAGTCCAGAGCAGCGGCGATGAAGCGGTGGAGGTCTTGCGGGGTGGGTAAGGACATGGTCAGTTGCGCAGTTTGGTGCCGCGCACCAGCATCAGCATCGCGATGCCGCCGCACAGCAGATTGCCGATCATCGCTGCGAGCAGGCTGATCCAGGGCGAGACATCGCCCGCGCCGAAAAAGCCATAGCGAAAGCCGTCGATCAGGTAGAAAAACGGATTGAGGTGCGAGGCCAGCTTCCAGAACGTCGGCAGGCTTTGCACCGAGTAGAACACGCCCGACAGAAAGGTCGCCGGGGTGATGATGAAATTCTGGAACGCGGCCATCTGGTCGAACTTGTCTGCCCAAATGCCGGCGATCAACCCGAGCGCACCCAGCATGCTCGCCCCCAGAACGGCGAACACCGCGATCCACAGCGGATGGACGAAGCTCAGCGGCACGAACCACACGGTCACCAGCAACACCCCGGCACCAACGACCAGCCCGCGCAGCACCGACGCGCCCACGTAGGCCACGAACAGCTCCCACGGCTTGAGCGGCGACAGCAGCACGAACACCAGATTGCCGGTGATCTTGGACTGGATCAGCGACGACGAGGTGTTGGCAAACGCGTTTTGCAGCACGCTCATCATCATCAGCCCCGGGATGAGGAAGGCGGTGTATGGCACATGGCCGAATACCTGCACATGTGCCGTCAACGCATGCGAGAAAATCAGCAGATACAGCAGCGCGGTGACCACTGGCGCGGCCACAGTCTGGAAACCGACCTTGAGGAAACGCTGCAGCTCCTTTTGCAGCAGGGTGATCAGGCCGGTCACTTGGCGGCTCCGATGAGTTCGAGAAACACGTCTTCCAGATCGGCGCGGCGCAGCTCCAGCTCGTCGATTTCGCAGCCCGCCTGGCGCAGCGCGGCCAGCTTGCGCTCCACATCCAGCGCATCGCGCACCGCAACCGCGACCCGTCCGCCCTGGGCAGTGCCCAGCTCTGGCGGCAGATTTCCCTTGACCACGCGGAAATACAGCACCGACGCGGCAAACCGTTGCAGCAGAGCCTCAGTGCGATCGAGTGCGACCACCTGACCGGCCTTGATCACCGCGATGCGCTTGCACAGCGCTTCGGCCTCCTCGAGGTAGTGCGTGGTCAGCAGCACGGTGTGACCCTCGGTGTTGAGCCGGGCGATGAATTCCCACAGCGATTGACGCAGTTCCACGTCCACTCCAGCGGTCGGCTCGTCGAGCACGATGACCTGCGGGCGATGCACCAGCGCCTGCGCCACCATCACGCGGCGTTTCATGCCACCAGACAGCGCGCGCATGTTCTTGTCCGCCTGTGCGGTCAGCCCGAGGTTGTGCAACAGTTCGTCGATCCATGCATCGTTGCGACGAAAACCGAAGTACCCGGACTGGATGCGCAGTACCTGCCGCACGGTGAAAAACGGATCGAACACCAGTTCCTGCGGCACCACACCCAGCAGCCGGCGGGCGGCCGCGGCATCCTGCTGAACATCATGACCATGCACCAACACCCGCCCGGAGCTCGGCCGCGTCAGTCCGGCAAGCATGCTGATCAGCGTAGTCTTGCCCGCGCCGTTGGGGCCGAGCAGGCCGAAAAACTCGCCCTCGAGAATCTCCAGCGCAATGCCATCGACCGCGGTGTGCCGGCCGTAGCGCTTCACGACATGATCAAACGAGACTGCAGCGGTGGAGGACATCGGGCAACGACGGGCACACGGCACGACCGCGCAATGCGCGGCAGTGGCGGATAGCGGAAAGACGTTCAGGACTGCGGCGCAGCCTGGGCGAAAAGAAAGTCCAGCCCGTAAGCTTTGGCCAGGTCATGCAGACGCTGTGGCACGCCGCGCACATGCAGCGTCTGCTGCGGCGCGGCGCGGCGCAATTCGAGCAGCAGTGCCAGCCCGGAGGAATCGAAGGTCTGCAACCCGCTGGCATCGACCTGCCAGGGCCCTGGCTGCGCCGACAGCGCGGCCAGCGCCTGACGGCGCACCGCAGAGGCCGTGTTCAACGTGAGTTCGGCTGGCAGGGAAAACGCAGGCATAGCGGCAGAAATCAGCCCGCGGCCTTGGCCTGCGCCAGGTTCTGATTTTTTTCCTTGAGCGTGGCGATCAGGCCGTCGATGCCTTTCTGCCCGATTTCCTGCGCGAACACGCTGCGATAGTTGTCCACCAGCCAGATGCCCATGACATTGACGTCGGTGATCTTCCAGCCCGCTGGGGTCTTCTCCAGGCGATAGTCGAGTTGCAGCGGCTCGCCGTTGTTGATCACCCGGGTGCGCACCGTGACCTCCTGCGCATCGGCAGGCTCACGGTATGGCAGCAGCTTGACCTTCTGGTCCTTGATCTGCCGCACCGCGCCGGCATAGGTATAGACCAGCAACTGCTTGAACTGCTGCTCCAGTTCGGCGCGCTGCGCTGGCGTGGCTTCGCGCCAGTAGCGGCCGACTGCGCTTTGGGTGATTTTTTGGAAATCCACGTTCGGCAGGATTTTTTTCTCGACGAACTGCATCACCACTTCGGGATTGCCGCTGCGCAGCTTCGGGTCCTGCTGCACGTCGCGGATGATCTCGTTGGACATGGTCTCGATCAACTGCGGCGGCGTCAGCGCCTGGGCCGCCTGGGCGGCAGCGGGCAGGCCCGCAGCCAGCGCCGTGCAGGTCAGGGATAAGGCCAGGAATGCGCGTCGAAGCATGGAATGTTCTCCGGTTCTTGGGGGTTATACGGTTAACGGATCGGCCCGGCAGGCGATGACAGTGGCAGCGACTCAGCGTTTCTGGTCAGACTCGGACGAGCTGGCGGTCTGCTGCGGCGGTATCGGCGCGGAGTTGAAGATGCTCCCCTCGCTCGGGCCGTAGCTGTACTTTGCCAGCGGGTCTGGCTCGCCCAGATCGATGATCGGACGATCGCGCACCTCCTGCACCTGCGCCTTGCGCCGCTGCTCATACGCGCTGCGGGCGAACACATAGGGGTCGAGCGAAATCTGGTCGAACAGATTGGAGGCGTCGAGCAGGTTGGCGCGGGTGTTGACCAGATTCAGCGCCAGCGCGCCGTAATTCGCACTGGGCGGGCTGATCTGCGCACTCGGCCCGTAGGCCAGATACATGCCGGTGCCAACACCATCGCGCACCGTGCTCGGCCCGTAGAACGGTAACACCAGATAGGGCCCCGAGCCCACGCCCCAGCGCGCCAGCGTCAGTCCGAAATCGTTGGGGTGCTTGTAGATGCCCATTTCGGTGGCGATGTCCAGGGTGCCGAACAGGCCGAACACGGTGTTTACGCCAACCCGCATGAAGCTGCTCAACCCGTCTTTGACATTGCCTTGCAGGAAGTCATTGGCCATCGACCAGATGTCGCCGAAATTGCCAAAAAAATTGGTCACGCCGTGGCGGATCGGCGTCGGTGTGACCGCCTTGTACGCCGTCGCCGCAGGCTTGACCACCGCCCTGTCCACCTTGTCGTTGATGGTGAACATCGCCCGGTTGTAGGGCTCGAGCGGGTCTTGGGGATTGTGCGTCGCACACCCGGCCAGCACAGCCAGCACCAGCAGCGCAGCAATTCGTACCGCCTGTGTCATTTGCCGTCTCCCGCGCCGCTGGAGGCGGCTTTGTTGTAGAGGAACTGACCGATCAGGTTTTCCAGCACCACGGCCGACTGGGTGTTGCGAATCACCGAGCCGTTGGTCAGATTTTTCTCGCTGCCGCCAGGGCTGAGGTCGATGTACTGATCGCCCAGCAGCCCCGCGGTGAGGATCTTGGCCGAGGTATCGACCGGAAACTTATAGCGCTGGTCGATCGCCATGTGCACGTCCGCCTGAAAGGTCTGGTTGTCGAAGGTGATCGAGGTCACGCGGCCGACCACCACCCCGGCACTCTTGACCGGCGCGTCGGGCTTGAGCCCGCCGATGTTGTCGAAGCGTGCAGTCACCTCGTACGTGGGGCCCCAGTTGATCTGCAACAGGTTTCCGGCCTTGAGCGCAAGGAACAGCAGCGCGGCTGCGCCCAGCACGACCAGCACGCCGACCCAGAGATCGATGGTTCGTTGATTCATTTGCGACAACTCCAGTGCCTCATGTCCTCAGGTGCTGAACATCATGGCGGTCAACACGAAATCCAGCGCCAGCACGGCCAGCGACGCGATGACCACGGTGCGGGTCGTCGCTCGAGAGACGCCCTCCGGCGTGGGCTGGCTGCGCCAGCCCTGTAGCAGCGCGACAAACGTGACCGCCAGACCGAACACCACGCTTTTGATCACGCCATTGCCGACGTCCTTGAACACATCGACCCCGCTTTGCATCTGCGACCAGAACTGGCCGGCGTCGACCCCGATCATCACCACACCGACCACATAGCCGCCGAGGATGCCCACCGCGCTGAACACTGCTGCGAGCAGCGGCATGACGACCACCCCGGCCCAGAACCGCGGCGCCAGCACCCGCACCACCGGATCGACCGCCATCATTTCCATCGCGGCGATCTGCTCGCCGGCTTTCATCAGACCGATTTCCGCGGTGAGCGAGGTGCCGGCCCGGCCGGCGAACAGCAGCGCGGTGACCACCGGGCCGAGCTCGCGCACCAGCGCCAGCGCCACCAGCACACCGAGCGCGCTCGACGAACCGTAGCGCGACAGGGTGTAGTAGCCCTGCAGCCCGAGCACGAAGCCAACGAACAGCCCGGATACGGCGATGATGACCAGCGACAGATTGCCGAGAAAATACATCTGCTGGATCAACAGACTGGGTCGAACCAACACCCGCCCGAGCAAAAGCATCAGCCGCACGAACAGACGCGCGGCATAGCCGAGGTCGGCCAGCAGTCTGCGCGTGCCGGAGCCGATGGCGATCAGCCGGTCCGTCACCATCATGCGTGCCCCCGCTGCGCAGCACCCAGGAAGTCCGTCTCGATGGCGGCTGCAGGGTAGTGGAAATGCACCGGGCCGTCGGGCTCTCCCCGAACGAACTGGCGCACCAGCGGATCGGTGCTGGCGCGCATCTCCTGCGGCGTGCCATGCGCGATCAGGCTGCCGTTGCCCAGGATGTAGACATGGTCGGCGATCTCGAAGGTGATCTCGACATCGTGCGACACCACGATGCTGGTCAGCCCCAGCGCATCGTTGAGGCTGCGGATCAGCCGCGCCGAAATGCCCAGCGAGATCGGATCGAGCCCGGCAAACGGCTCGTCATACATCACCAGCGTCGGATCGAGCGCGATCGCACGGGCCATGGCCACCCGCCGCGCCATACCACCGGACAGTTCGGCCGGATAGAGGTCGCGCGCGCCGCGCAAACCGACCGCGTTGAGCTTCATCAGCACCAGATCGCGGATCATCGAATCCGGCAGATCGGTGTGCTCGCGCAGTGGAAACGCCACGTTGTCGAACACGGTCATGTCGGTGAACAACGCCCCGAACTGGAACAACATGCCCATGCGCCGCCGCATGGCAAAAATCTGCTTTTGACTCGCCGCGGCCAGGTCATGGCCCTCGAATCGCACCGATCCGCGCTGCGGCTTAGCCTGACCGCTGATCAGACGCAGCAGCGTGGTCTTGCCGCCCCCCGACGCCCCCATGACCGCAACCACCTGACCGGTATGGATGGTCATGTCGATCTGGCGCAGCACCAGCCGGTCGCCGTAGCCGAAATCGAGTGCATCGATCTGGACCAGAGCAGTCGCACGGGGCATGGGTTGTGTGATGGCAGGGTTCAAGGGTTTTGGTGCAACCGGCGGGCCAGACTACGGTCGGGCGGGTTGCCTGCGAATCAGCGTGGCATTCTAGGGATTTCCCGATCGGCATGCCGGGCCCGGCGAAGGGCCCGCACGTTGGCATGGCATGCCCGTCGATTTGCCCTAGGGCCTGTTCACCGGAGTTCGACACCAACCGCGCCAAGCCATTGTTTTTGTTGATGGCGGCTAAAAAATTGCCACTACAGCAGGGGCATCTGGGCGTCGCGGGTCGGTTTTGGCAGTTTGAGGGCCTGGAGGAGATGCGCCTGTTGGTCGTCGATGCTGGAGATGCCGTCGATGGGCTCGGCATCGTTGATGCGCACGCGGTGCCGCTGGATGGCGCGCAGTTGTTCGAGGGCGCGCTCCGGGGAGACCTCGGCACCTGCGAGCTTGAGGCGGCTGCGCATGACCCTGTACAAGATCAGGGCGATGAAGCACAGCATCGCATGCGCGCGAATGCGATCGGGCAGCCGGTGGAACACCGGCGCGATCTCGATCTCGGATTTGAGGACCCGGAAGCCGCGCTCGATGTCGGCCAGGGCCTTGTAGCTGGCCACGACC
>JBMFIE010000098.1:0-7537 GCA_049976465.1 Thiomonas sp.
GCCGCGCTGGGCATTGCCGCGGCGTTCGCGCTGCAGCCGCCGGTGGCATGGACCGCGTTTTCGCTGCCCCTGCCGGGGAATGTGGGCGCGTTTTCGCTCAGCGTCTACCTCAACGCGGTCACGCTGGTGATGCTGCTGCTGGTGTCCTTCGTCGGCGTGATCGTGTCGCGCTACGCCCGCACCTACCTCGACCGCGAGCCCGGGCAGGGGCAGTTTCATCTGTGGCTGATGTGGACGCTGGCGGCGATCCTGACGCTGATCGTCAGCGGCAACCTGCTGCTGTTCGCGCTGGCGTGGATGGCCACCAGCCTGTGCCTGCATCAGTTGCTCACCTTCTACCGCGAGCGTCCGGCGGCAATGCTCGCGGCGCACAAGAAATTCGTCGCCAGCCGCATCGGCGATGCCGCGCTGCTGCTGGCGGTGCTGCTGATCGGCAGCCATCTGCACACCCTGGAACTGCCCGAGCTGTACGCCCGGCTGGCCGTGCCGCTGCAGCCGCTGCCGCTGGGCCTGCAGGCGGCGGCGCTGCTGGTGGTGGCGAGTGCGGCGTTGAAGTCGGCGCAGTTCCCGCTGCACGGCTGGCTGATCCAGGTGATGGAAGCGCCCACGCCGGTGTCGGCGCTGCTGCACGCGGGCATCGTCAACGCCGGGGCGTTTCTGGTGTTGCGCATGAGTCCGCTGATGTCGCAGTCGGCACTGGCGCTGTCGGTGCTGGCGCTGATCGGTCTGGTGACGCTGGCGCTGGCCTCGCTGGTCATGCTCACGCAGACCAGCATCAAGGTGTCGCTGGCCTGGTCCACCACCGCGCAGATGGGGTTCATGCTGCTCGAATGCGGCCTGGGGCTCTACAGCCTGGCGATGCTGCACCTGGTGGCGCACTCGCTGTACAAGGCGCACGCCTTCCTCGCCTCGGGCAGCGGGGTGGACGGCTTTCGTGCCCCGGTGGTGCGCTACGCCGGCGCCCGCACCGGCGTGTTGCAGACGGTGGCCATTCTCACGCTGGCGGCTGCGCTGTCGGTCGGGCTGGCGGCCGCGTTCGGGCTGGACTGGCGGCACGAGCCGGCGCTGATCGCCGCCGCGGCCATTGTGTCGGTGGCGAGCGCGCAGCTGATGCTGCAAACCACCGCGGTGCTCGGCGCGGCGCAGTGGCTGCGCGCGGTGGGGCTGGCGGCAGTCGTCTGCGCCGCCTACTACGCGCTGCACGCCGCGTTCGATGCGCTGCTGCGCGGCAGCGTCGCACCGCTGCAGCCCGATGCCGCCGCAGCGCAGGTGTGGCTGGTGCCGCTGGTCGTTGGCGTCTTCCTGCTGCTGCTGGCCGCGCAGCGCTTCATCGCCACCAGCCCCTCGGCGCTGCGCCAGCGGCTGTGGGTGCACCTCTACAACGGCCTGTATATCGACGTGGCGATCACCCGGGTGCTGCAGCGCGCCTGGCCCTCGCCGACGCTGCAAACCCCGTCCCCTATTTCCACCGGAGCCTGACATGAACCTCACCGACGCCACCCCAGCGCTTGCCGCCGCCGAGCAGCTCGACGCCCGCATCGACGCCGCGTGCGCGCGCATCGCCCCGCTGTGGCCGCTCAAGCACTTCGTCGCGGTCAACCCGTATTTCGGTCTGCGCGATCTGCATTTTCAGGATGCCTCCGACCTGCTCGCGCGGGTGGCCGGCAGCAGCCTGTACATGCCCTGGGACTACTGGCGCGCGCAGGTGGACAGCGGCCGCATCACGCCGCATGACATCGACGAAGCGCTCACCCGCCTGGGCAGCGCGCTCGACGTGCAGGACGTGCTGCACACCCTGTCCACCCGCGCGCCCAAGCCGCGGCTGGGCATGGCGCCGGTCAGCGTGATTCTGGAGCGGGTCGAGGGCGGGCTGTGGTCCAGCTTCGTCACCGAGCGCATCAGCCTGCACTGCGCGGCGTATTTCGACCTCGGGCAGGCGCTGGTGACCATGCCCTGGCGCGGCCAGGGTCTCTACGCCAGCTGGAAGGCCGCGGCGATGATCGACCGCAGCCCGGCGATGATGGGCCTGGGCGACTTTCGCGCCGCGGTCGCGCGCCTGCCCGACAAACCGCGCGAGGCGATCGCCTGGGCGCTGGCGCAGCTGGGGATTCCCGACGCCGCGGTCGAGCGCTATCTGCATGCCGCGCTGCTGAGCATCAACGGCTGGGCGTCTTGGACGCGCTACCTGCGCTGGCAGGCCGAACTGCAGGGCGGGCGCGACGACTCCATCGTCGATCTGCTGGCCATCCGGCTGATGTGGGACGTGCTGCTCTACCAGGAAAAACGCAGCTCGGCGCTGGTGGCGCGCTGGCAGGAGATGCTGGCCGCGAGCATGCGCCCACCCTCGGCCAAGCGCCAGGCCGCCGCCGAGATCGACCGCATCCTGCTGCTGGCGATGGAAGTCGGGGTGCAGCGCCACATCGCCCGCGGGCTCAAGCGCGCATCCCCGGCGAAGCCGCCCCGGCCTGCGCTGCAGGCAGCGTTTTGCATCGATGTGCGCTCGGAGGTGTTCCGCCGCAGTCTGGAAACTGTGGCGCCACAGGTGCAGACCGTGGGCTTTGCTGGGTTCTTCGGCATTTTCATCGAGGTGCTGCCGCTGGGCGCCGACAGCGGACGCACGCATGTGCCGGTGATCTTCAACCCGAGCTATTGCATCCCCGAGCAGGTCGAGGGCAGCAGCACGCCGCAGGTCGCGCAGCAGCGCCGCAATCGTCTGGCGCTGGCCAAGGCGTGGAAAGGCTTCAAGCTGTCTGCCGCGTCGTGCTTTTCCTTCGTCGAGGCCGCAGGGTTGACGTACGCGCCCAAGCTGCTGGCCAACAGCCTGGGCTGGACGCGGCCGGTGCCCGATCCGGTGACACAGGGGCTGGACAGCGGCACCTTTGCACGGCTGCGGCCGGTCATTTCGGCGCACGGGGCCGGCAGTTGCAGCCACGCGGGCCGGGTGCTGCCCGTGGGCATCCCCGAGGCCGACCGGGTGGACAACGCCGAGCGCATCCTGCGCGCCATGGCGCTGACCGGACCGTTCGCCCGCTTGGTCTTGCTGGTCGGGCATGGCAGCACCACGGTGAACAACCCGCACGCCACCAGTCTGGACTGCGGCGCCTGCGCCGGGCAGACCGGCGAGGCCAGCGCGCGGGTGGTCGCCGCGCTGCTCAACCAGCCCGCGGTACGCGACGGTCTGCGCACGCGCGGCATCGCCATCCCGCACGACACCTGGTTCCTGCCCGCGCTGCACGACACCACCACCGACGAGGTGCGGGTGTTCGACACCGACGATCTGCCCGCCGAATTCCAAGACGATCTGGCGCAGACCCGGCAGTGGCTGGAGCAGGCGGGAGACCTCACCCGCATGGAGCGCGCTGCCCTGCTGGGGCTTTCGCACCTGCCCGACCACAAGGTGCACGACGAGGTGCAAAAACGCAGCCGCGACTGGGCGCAGGTGCGGCCGGAATGGGCACTGGCGAACAACGCCGCATTCATTGCCGCGCCGCGCCAGCGCACCGCCGGGCTCGACCTGCAGGGACGCGCCTTCCTGCACGACTATGTCTGGCAGAACGATCCGGGGTTCAAGATTCTCGAGCTGATCATGACCGCGCCGATGGTCGTGGCCAACTGGATCAACCTGCAGTACTACGGCTCGGTGGTCGATGCCGCGCGGCTGGGCAGCGGCAACAAGGTGCTGCACAACATCGTCGGCGGTGCGATCGGCGTGCTCGAAGGCAACGGCGGCGACCTGCGCGTGGGTCTGCCACTGCAATCGGTGCACGACGGAAAGCAATGGATGCACGAACCGGTGCGGCTGTCGGTGTTTCTCGAAGCGCCGCAGGAGGCGATCGACGACATCATCGCCCGGCACCAGCTGGTGCGCGAACTGGTCGATGGCGGCTGGCTGCACATTCTGCAGATCGACGCCGCGGGCGAGACGCACCGGCGCAAGGCCGCCGGGCACTGGGTGTGACGCTAAAAAACGAGAACCGCCCTGAAAGGGCGGTTCTCGTTGCCGGGGGAAGCGAAACCGTCAGACCGAGAACGACGAGCCGCAGCCGCAGGTGGTCGTGGCGTTGGGGTTCTTGATCACGAACTGCGCGCCTTCGAGCCCTTCCTTGTAGTCGATCTCGGCGCCGATCAGGTATTGCAGGCTCATCGCGTCGATCAGCAGGGTGACGCCGTTTTTCACCATCTGCGTGTCGTCCTCGTTGATCGCTTCGTCGAAGGTGAAGCCGTACTGGAAGCCCGAGCAGCCGCCGCCCTGCACGAACACGCGCAGCTTCAGATCGGGGTTGCCTTCCTCGTCGATCAGCTCCTTGACCTTGGCCGCGGCGCTGTCGGTGAACAGCAGCGGTGCTGGCGGAGCGGCCATTTCGGCGGTGGGGGAGGTGTCAGGCATGGCGCTCATGGATTTCTCCTTCAAAGAGCCTTGATTTTAGGGCCGTGCAAGACCCTGCGGTGCGCAGCGGCATTGTCGTTGACGTTCAGGGCAGCAGCGCCAGGCCGTCCAGGCCGGTGGTTTCCGGCAGCCCGAACATCACGTTCATGTTCTGCACCGCCTGACCCGATGCGCCCTTGGTCAGGTTGTCCTGCACAACCAAAATCATGACGGTATCTGGCCGCGGCTTGTGCACCGCGATGCGCAGCGCATTGGCGCCGCGCACCGAGCGGGTTTGCGGTGCGCTGCCGGCGGGCAGCACATCGACAAAGGGCTCCTCGGCGTAAAACCGCGTATAAAGGTCCTGCAGATCGATCGCCTGTCCTTCTGGCGTCAGCCGGGCATAAAGGGTGGAGTGCATGCCGCGGATCATGGGTGCCAGATGCGGCACGAACAGGCAGTCCACCGCGCTGCTGCCCTGCGCCACACCGGCGATGCGGCGCAGTTGCTCGTTGATTTCCGGGCCGTGACGGTGGCCCCCCACGCCGTAGGCCTTGAAATTGTCCGACGCCTCGCTGAACAGAAAGCCGATTTCCGCCTTGCGTCCCGCGCCGGACACGCCCGACACACAGTTGGCTACCAGATGGCTGGCATCGACCAGCCCCGGCATGCGCAGCAGCGGCGCAAACCCGAGCTGCACCGTGGTCGGGTAGCACCCGGGATTGGCGACGATGCGCGCCTTGGCAATGGCCGCGCGGTGCAGTTCGGGCAGGCCGTACACCGCTTCGGCCAGCAGGTCCGGGCAGGCGTGCTCCATGCCGTACCACTGCGTGAATTCGGCCGGATTCTGCAGCCGGAAGTCGGCGGCCAGATCGATCAGCCGCACCCCGGCGTCCACCAGTCTGCGCGCCTGCGCCATGGCCACACCGTGCGGGGTGGCGAAAAACACCACATCGCAGGTGTGCAGCGGCGCCTCGTCCGGGGTGCAGAACACCAGATCGACCTGCCCGCGCAGGCTCGGAAACAGCTCGGCGACCGGCATGCCGGCTTCCTTGCGCGAGGTGATGGCCACCAGCTCTGCATGCGGATGGCGCGCCAGCAGGCGCAACAGTTCCACCCCGGTATAGCCGGTGCCGCCAACGATGCCGATGCGCAGAGGATTCATGGTGTGGGTCGTCAGATTCAAAACCCTCTCATGGTATGCGCAGCAGGACTCGTTCCGTGTCGCCCCAAATCCTGGAATCGCGGTGCCGGGGCACAGCTTTGCGACAATAGACGATGGACCGACCCTGGCGGCTTGCCGGGATGCCGATGTTTCTCACCCTTTTCGACCGCCCATGAATCTCATTTCCGTTGCCCATGCCCAAGCGGCCGCCCCGGCGCCCAGCGCCGGCTCCACGCTGATGAGCCTGCTGCCCATCATCGTGATGTTCGTCATTCTCTACTTCGTCATGCTGCGGCCGCAGATGAAAAAGCAAAAGGAACTGCGCGCCATGCTCGCGGCGCTGGCCAAGGGCGACGAGGTGGTGACCGCTGGCGGCCTGGTGGGCAAGATCACCAAGGTCGGCGAAAACTACATTGGTCTGGAAATCGCCCCGAACACCGAAGTGCAGGTGCAGCGCAGCGCCGTGACCATGGTGCTGCCCAAGGGCACGATCAAGAGCGGCGTGTGACCGCAGCGCACGTCGGCACGCCTGCGCGCACTACACCGCACGGGCCGGGCCTGCGCGGTTTTTTCTTTCGACGCCGCAGCGCATGCGCGGCCGAATCGAGGTTGTTGCTATGAATCGCTATCCCTGGTGGAAATATCTCATCATGGTCGTCGTGCTGGTGGTGGGCGTGATCTACGCGCTGCCCAACCTGTACGGCGAGTCGCCCGCGGTGCAGATTTCCGGCATAGGCGGCAGCAAGGTGGACAACGCCCTGCTGCAAAAGGGCGAGCAGATTCTCGATGCCGCCGGGCTCAAGCCCGAATCGGCCGACTTCAACGGCACCACGGTGAATTACCGCTTCAGCAACACCAGCGTGCAGCTCAAGGCGCGCGACGTGCTGGCGCGTGCGCTCAACCCCAACCCGGCCGATCCGCACTACGTCGTCGCGGTCAATCTGCTGTCGCGCTCGCCGCAGTGGCTGAAGGCCCTTGGCGCGCATCCGATGTATCTGGGCCTGGACCTGCGCGGCGGCGTGCACTTTTTGCTGCAGGTCGACATGCAGGCCGCGGTGCACAAAAAACTCGACTCCATCGTCGGCGAGCTGCGGCGCGCGCTGCGTGACAAGGACGCGCGCTACACCAAGCTCGAGCGCGTCGGCGACAGCATTCAGGGCGTGTTCGTCGATGCCGCGGCGCTCGACACCGCGCGCCAGCTCATCTCGCGCGAACACCCCGACTTGCAGATTGCCGCGCAGCCTCCGGCCGGGCCGAACAGCCTGAGCGCGACGCTGACCCCGGCGGCGGTCAAACAGGAGGAAGAGTACGCGATCAAGCAGAACATCCAGACGCTGCACAACCGTATCAACGAGCTCGGCGTGGCCGAGCCCATCATCCAGCAGCAGGGGCGTGACCGCGTCGTGGTCGAGCTGCCGGGCATCCAGGACGTGGCGCGCGCCAAGGACATCCTCGGCCGTACCGCCTCGCTCGAGGTGCGCATGGTCGACGACAGCCCAGCGGCGCTGGCCGCGCTCGCCGGCCAGGGGCCGCTGCCACCCGGCGACCAGATCTTCCCCGAGCGCGGCGGCGGCAAGCTCGTGGTCAAACGCGAGGTGCTGCTCACCGGCGACAACCTCACCGACGCGCAGCCCGGCTTCGACCAGCAAACGAACGAGCCGGCGGTGTTCCTCACCCTCGACTCCAAGGGCGCGCGGATCTTTCAGGACGTCACCCGCGAAAACATCGGCAAGCGCACCGCGATGATTCTGTTCGACCGCGGTCGCGGCGAGATCGTCACCGCCCCGGTGATCCGCAGCGAGATCGCCGGCGGCCGGGTGCAGATTTCGGGCAATATGACCGTGCAGGAGGCCAACGACACCGCACTGCTGCTGCGCGCCGGTGCGCTGGCCGCGCCGATGACCATCGTCGAGGAGCGCACCGTCGGCCCCAGCCTGGGGCAGCAGAACATCAACCAGGGTTTCCATTCGGTGACCTGGGGCTTTGTCGCCATCGTCGTGTTCATG
>JBMFIE010000099.1:0-7367 GCA_049976465.1 Thiomonas sp.
TGCCCCGGGCCTGCGCCTTGCATCCATCCCCGCCTGGGGGCAACGCGGGTGCACCAATAGCGTGAACAGGCCCTAGCTGCGCTCGAGTTCGGCGCGCAGCGCGCGGTATTCCTCGAGCGACTCGGGGTTGGCCAACGCCGACACGTTTTTCACCGGCTCGCCGTGGATGATGTTGCGGACTGCGATCTCGACAATCTTGTTGCTCTTGGTGCGTGGAATGTCGTGCACCTGCACGATGCGCGCCGGGACGTGGCGCGGCGTGGTGTTGTCGCGGATCTGGCGCTTGATCGTGTCGATCAGCGCATCGTCGAGCACCATGCCGTCGCGCAGGCGCACGAACAGCACCACGCGCACGTCGCCCACCGCCCCGGGCGGCCAGTTCTGGCCGATGACCAGCGACTCCAGCACCGCATCGATGCGCTCGACCTGGCGGTAGATTTCCGCCGTGCCGATGCGCACCCCTCCGGGGTTGAGCGTGGCGTCGGAGCGGCCGAAGATGATGTATCCGCCGTGCGGAGTGCGCGCGATGAAGTCGCCATGCCACCAGACGTTCGGAAAGCGGGAGAAGTAGGTTTCGAAATACTTTTGCGCGCCGCGCTCGAGGCTGCCCTCCACCAGAAAGCCCAGCGGCATCGACGGAAACGGCTTGGTGCAGACCAGTTCACCCTTCTGTCCGTCGGGCAGCGGCCGGCCGTCGTCATCAGCGACGATCACCGCCATGCCCAGCGCGCAGGCCTGCAGTTCGCCGCGCCATACCGGATTCATCGGCGAGCCGACGATGAAGCAGGCCACCAAGTCGGTTCCACCAGACATCGAGCTCAGGCAGATGTCGCGCTTGACCTTCTCATACACATAGTCGAACCCCTCGGGCGCCAGCGGCGAGCCGGTGGACATGAGGGTGCGCAGGCTGGTGAGCCGGTGCGTCCGCCTGGGCTCCAGGCCCGACTTGCCCAGCGCCTCGATGAACTTGGCCGAGGTTCCCAGGTGGGTGAAATCCACCGCATCGGCGTAGTCGAACAGAATGGCGTTGCCGCGCAGCCCCGGCGAGCCGTCGTACAGGCAGACCGTCGCCCCCTGGCTGAGCGCGGACATCAACCAGTTCCACATCATCCAGCCGCAGGTGGTGAAAAAGAACACCCGGTCGCCCGCATGCACATCCGCCTGTAGCCGCATTTCGGCCAGGTGCTTGAGCAGCACCCCGCCGGCCCGGTGCACGATGCACTTGGGCGCGCCGGTGGTGCCGCTGGAGTAGAGGATGTAGACCGGGTGATCGAAAGGCAGCGCCGTGAACTGCACCGGCTGCGGCGCAAAGGGCTGCAGCACCTCGTCCCACAGCTGCGCACCAGGCACTGCCGCGGCCTGCGTCGACTGCCCTGTGGCCTGCGCCACATAGGGCACGACCACGGTCTTTTCCAGCCCGGGCAACTGGTCGATCAGCGCAGTGAGCCTGTCCAGGGTGGAAAAAATCTTGCCGTTGTAGAAATAGCCGTCGCAGGCGATCAGCACCTTGGGCCGGGTCTGGCCGAAACGGTCGAGCACGCCCTGCGTGCCGAAGTCAGGCGAGGCGGAGGTGAAGGTGGCGCCGATGCTGGTGGCCGCGAGCATGGCAATCACGGTTTCCGGCAGATTGGGCATGTAGGCGGCCACCCGGTCTCCCGGAACCACGCCCCAGCTGCGCAGCGCCTGCTGCAGCCGCGAGACTTCGGCATGCAGCTGCCGCCAGGTGAGGCTGCGCTGCACCCGGTCTTCACCCCAGAAATGCAGCGCGATCGCGTCGTCCTCGCGGCGCAGCAGGTTCTGCGCAAAGTTGAGCCGCGCGTCCGGGAAAAAGCGTGCGCCGGGCATGCGCTCGGCATCGATCAGCACACGCTCGCCCTTGTGCTGCGCAATCACGCCCGAGGTCTCCCAGACCGCGTCCCAGAATTTGCCCTGCTCGGCCACCGACCAGTCGAGCAGCGCCTGGTAATCATCGAGATGCAGACCGTGGCGGGCGTTGACCCACCTGCGAAAGGCTTCGATGTGCGACGCTGCAATGCGCTGTGGTGAAGGCACCCACATGGGCTGATCGTCTCGTTGCGTCTCGAGCATGTTGGACTCCGGGCAGGGTTCAGCGCAGGGTTGCGGCCGGGCCGCTGGTGAGCAAGGCGCGCAGCATCTCGGGCAAGGGCACGCTCTTGCGTTTCGGAAAATCCACCCAAACCACGCGCGAGCCACCGCTGGCGTAGATGGTGTCGGGGTCGTCGGTGCGGCTGAGCAGGGTGTAGGTGTCGAAGCTGGTACGGCCGACATCCGCGGTGTACAGCCGCGCGAGCACCTCGCCGGGGTAGGTCAGTTCGGTCTGGAAGTTGCAAAAAGCGTTGACGATCACCGGCCCGAATCCATTGGGGTTGGCGGGCACCCCGGCAGCACGCATCCATTCCAGCCGGATGATTTCCATATAGCGGAAATAGACGGTGTTGTTGACATGACCCATCATGTCCATGTCGCCCCAGCGGATGGGGATGGCCATGGTGTGGACCAGATTCAGATCCTTCTGCTCGGGAATGTCAAAGCGCAGCATCTCTTTGTTCTCCTCAGAGGCTGAAGCCGTCGTCTGCGGTGACGGTCGCGCCGTTGATCAGACCGCTTTGCCCGCTGGCCAGCAACACCAACAGGCCATCGAGGTCTTGTGGTTTGCCCAGACGCTTGCGCGGCAGCATCTGCAGCAGCCGCTGGCCTGATTCGGTCTGCCAGTGATGGTGGTTCATCTCGGTGTCGATGTAGCCGGGGCAGATGGCGTTGACATTGATGCCGTACTTCCCCCACTCCACCGCCATTGCCCGCGTCATGTGCACGACCGCGGCCTTGCTCATCGCATAGACCCCGAGCCGGGGCATGGCACGCAGCGCGGCGGCCGAGGCGATATTGATGATGCGCCCGCCTGCCCAAGTGCCCGGCGTGATGCCCAGCGACCGTGCGACCATGCGCCGCGCCACTTCCTGCGCCACGAAAAACGCGCCGCGCACATTGGTGGCGAAAACCTCGTCGAAATCGTCCGTCGTGACATCCAGCAGCTTTTGCTGCATCGAAATGCCCGCGTTGTTCACCAGGATGTCGATCGGGCCCATCTCGGTTTCGGCATGCGCCACCGCAGCCCGGATACTGGCCGGATCGTTGACATCGACCTCGACCACATGCGCATCGCCTCCCTGCCCTTCGATGCGCGCGCGCAGCTCCTTGAGCCGCTCCATGCGCCGGCCGCTGAGCACCACCGCGGCACCCGCCTGCGCCAGCACTTCGGCAAAGCGCCAGCCTAGCCCGCTGGAGGCGCCGGTGACCAGGGCCACGCGCCCGGAGAGTTCGATCGAATAGGTCATGCTGTGTCCTCGAGGAGCAAGCGCGCGAGCGGCCATGCCCACACGCGCGAATGTCTGC
Organism: Thiomonas sp.; assembly: GCA_049976465.1. Lineage (GTDB taxonomy): Bacteria > Pseudomonadota > Gammaproteobacteria > Burkholderiales > Burkholderiaceae_C > Thiomonas. Next base: position 3,415 of record JBMFIE010000099.1, read on the forward strand.
AATGGTAGAGCGTGCGCGTTTTCCGGTTGACGGCCCGACGGTGGAACAATCCAGCTTGCCAGTGTTTCACCCACTCACATTCACCCTACTGCGCCATGCACCAGCGACAGCCCGGCCTGCTCCATCGCTACCTGTCATGGGAGCAGGCGCTGACCGTGTCGGCAAACCGTCTCAGCCGGCGGGCCTGGGTCCGCCGCGTGTTCACCCTGATCAGCCGGCTGGGCAACGGCTGGGGCTGGGCCGCGCTCATGGGTGCGATGTTGCTGCTCGACGGCAAGGCGGCGGTGATGCCCATCGTCTGGATGACGGTGACCACGGGCATCGGCGTCGGTCTGTACCTGTCGATCAAACGGCTGGCGGCCCGGCCGCGGCCCAGTGAACACTGTCACCGCATCGTGGTGAGCGAGCCCCCGCTCGACCAGTTCAGCTTCCCTTCGGGCCACACCCTGCATGCGGTGAACCTCACATTGCAGATTCTGTTTTTCGCGCCGATGCTGGGCTGGGTTGCAGTGCCGTTTGCGCTGCTCGTGGCCAGCTCGCGCCTGGTGCTCGGGCTGCACTACCTGTCGGATGTGGTGGTCGGCGCGGTGCTGGGCATGCTGCTCGCCTCTTTTGCGCTGGCGCTGCAAATCAGCGTGATATGAAGGGTTCCGGCGCATGGCCACGCGCCAAGGCGCTGCGCTTTGTCGATAATCACGCCATGTCCGAGCGCATCATTCCCATTGTCGATCATCAATATGCAGCCAGCGTGCCGCCGATTCCGCCGCATGCCGGCCAAGGGTCTGTGCCGCCCATCGACCGTCTGCACCGCCCGCTGCACGACCTGCGCATCTCGGTGACCGACCGCTGCAACTTCCGCTGCACCTACTGCATGCCGAAGGAGATTTTCGACAGCCATTACGAATTCCTGCGCCATGCCGATTTGCTGAGTTTCGAGGAAATCACCCGCGCCGCGCGGGTGTTCATCGATCTGGGTGTGCGCAAAATCCGGCTGACCGGCGGCGAGCCGCTGCTGCGCAAGCACCTGGAGCGCTTGGTGGAAATGCTGCACGGGCTGCGCACCCCCGAGGGCACGGCTCCCGAACTCACCCTGACCACCAATGGCTCGATCCTCGCGCGCAAGGCGCGGCAGCTCAAGGACGCCGGGCTGGACCGCGTCACCGTCAGTCTGGACGCGCTGGACGACGCGGCTTTTCGCCGGATGAACGATGTGGACTTTCCCGTGGCCGAAGTACTGCGCGGCATCGACGCCGCGCTTGCCGCGGGGCTTGCGCCGGTCAAGGTCAACATGGTGGTCAAGCGCGGCACCAACGATGCGCAGATCCTGCCAATGGCCGCGCATTTCCGCGGCACCGGGGTGATCCTGCGCTTCATCGAATACATGGACGTGGGCAATACCAACGGCTGGCGCATGGACGAGGTGCTGCCTTCGCAAGAGGTGATCGACCGCATCCACGCGGTTTATCCGCTGCATCCTCTGGAGCCGCACAGCCCCGGCGAGACCGCGCAGCGCTGGGCCTACGACGACGGCGCGGGCGAGATCGGTGTGATCTCTAGCGTCACCCGCGCGTTCTGCGCCAGTTGCAACCGCGCGCGGCTGTCGATGGAAGGCAAGCTCTACCTCTGCCTGTTCGCCACCCACGGTTACGACATCCGCGCCCTGCTGCGCGGCGATGCCAGCAGCGGTTTGGCACCGGCAAGCGACGCCGAACTGCGCGCCGCGCTGGCGCAAGTCTGGGCGCAGCGCGACGACCGCTACTCGCTGCTGCGCGGCACCGCCGCCGCACAGGCCCTGCGCGCACAGCGCAAGGTCGAGATGTCCTACATCGGCGGCTAGGATGCACTGCTGGCCGCGCATGCCCAGTCTGCCGCTTGCCGAGGCTGCGGCGCAAGGGCGCCGGGGCTGACACCATGTGCGGCATCGCCGGGCGGCTGAACTGGAACGCACCGATCGACCGGTCGCAGCTCGCTGCGATGATCGAGCGGCTGCGCCACCGCGGCCCAGATGGCCACGGCATCCACACCGAAGGGCCGATCGGCCTGGCGCATGCCCGCCTGAGCATCATCGACCTGGCCGGCGGCAACCAACCGCTGTGCAACGAAGACCGCACGGTCTGGGTGACCTTCAACGGCGAAATCTTCAATTACCTCGAACTGCGCGCCGACCTGCTGCGGCGCGGCCATCGCTTCTCCACCCAGTCCGACACCGAGGTGCTGGTGCACCTCTACGAGGAGCATGGCGACGCGCTGGTCGAGCAGCTCAACGGCCAGTTCGCCTTTGCGCTGTGGGACGGCGTGCGCCAGCGCCTGCTGCTGGCGCGCGACCGCACCGGCATCCGCCCGCTGTTCCACACCCGCGTGCCCGGCGGTCTGGCGTTCGCGTCGGAAATCAAGGCGCTGCTGGCTCTGCCCGAAGTGCCGCGCCGCATCGACGCCCGTGCGCTGGGCGAGGTGTTCACGTATTGGGCGCCGCTGCCGCCGCATGCGGTGTTCGAGGGCATCGAGTCGCTGCCGCCCGGCCATGTGATGACAGTCGATGCGCAGGGCACCCGCCTGCGCCGCTACTGGGACTGGACCTTTCCCCCGGCGCCGATCGCAGCCGACCGCAGCGCCGACGCCTACGCCGAGGAACTGCGCAGCCTGCTGATCGACGCGGTGCGGCTGCAACTGCGCGCCGACGTGCCGGTGGCGGCGTATCTGAGCGGCGGGCTGGACTCATCCATCGTCACCACGCTGATCCGCCACTACACCGACACCCCGCTGCGCACCTTTTCGCTGACCTTCGACGACGCCGAGTTCGACGAAAGCGCCTGGCAGCAGCGGCTGGTGCAGCATCTGCACACCGAACACACCACGGTGCACTGCACCCGCGCCGACATCGCCGCCGCCTTCCCGCGCGCCATCGCGCACACCGAAACCCCCATCGTGCGCACCGCGCCGGTGCCGATGATGCTGCTGGCGGGCAGCGTGCGCGCTGCGGGCTACAAGGTGGCGCTCACCGGCGAGGGCGCCGACGAGGTGTTCGGCGGCTACGACATTTTCAAGGAGGGCCGCGTGCGCCGCTTCATCGCGCGCCAGCCCGACTCGCGCTGCAGGCCGCGTCTGCTCGAGCGGCTCTACCCGTATCTCAAGCATTCCCCGGCGGCGGGCCGGGCGATGACCGAGCGGTTTTTCCGCGAAGGCGAGGCGCGGTTTCGCGAGCCCGGATTCGCCCACCTGCCGCGCTGGACCACCACCCGGCGCATCACCGCGTTCCTGTCGCCCGAGCTGCGCGCTGCCGCCACCACGTTCGAACCGGTCGAAGCACTGCAACTACCCGCCGATCTGCCGCGCTGGGAGCCGCTGAACCAGGACCAGTACATCGAGGCGCACACCCTGATGTCGGGCTATCTGCTGAGTTCGCAGGGCGACCGCATGGCCATGGCCGCATCCATCGAAACGCGGTTTCCGTTTCTCGATCACCGGCTGATCGCCTTTGCCAGCCGTCTGCCGCCGCGCTACAAGCTCATGGGGTTGACGGAAAAATACCTGCTCAAACGCAGCATGGACGGCCTGTTGCCCGACGCCCTGCGCCACCGCACCAAGCAGCCCTACCGCGCGCCAGACAGCCAGAGCTTCTTCCACGACGGCGAGCCGGTCGACTATGTGGCCGAGCTGTTCAGCGCGGCGCGGCTGAAGGAAGCCGGGTATTTCGACGTGCCGGCCGCCATCCGCCTGTTCGACAAAGCGCGCGCCGGAAAAGTCATCGGATTTGGTGACAATATGGCGTTTGTCGGCATGCTCTCCACCTTGCTGCTGCACGACCAGTTCATTCGGCGTTGAACGCCATCACTTTCGTCCACCATGTCCGTTGCCGCATCCAGTTATGCAGCCCTGCCCGCCGATCTGAGCACCGATCGCAGCACCATCGTGTCGCTCTGGGCCAGCAATCTGGGGCATCCGGAGCGCCGCCA
>JBMFIE010000100.1:0-7147 GCA_049976465.1 Thiomonas sp.
CCGGCCGGCATCTCGAACCGCCCGGGGTCCGGACCATCCGTGCGCCCGGGAACGACGCCTGATGCTTCGGATTTCCGCCATCCTCATCACCCACAACGAGCGACATAACCTGGCGGAGTGTCTGGCAGGTCTGGCTTGGGTCGACGAGGTGATCGTGGTCGATCATGACAGCGCCGATGGCACCGCAGCACTTGCCAGCCGCTTCGGTGCGAAGGTCACCACCACCACGGACTGGCCCGGTTTCGGCCCGCAAAAAAACCGCGCCCTGGATCTGGCGCAGGGGCAGTGGGTGTTGTCGATCGATGCGGATGAGCGGGTGACGCCTGCGCTGGCCGCGGAAATCCAGGCAGCGGTCGCGCGGCCGGATGCGCCGGATGCGTTCTCCGTGCCGCGGTTGTCGAGTTATTGCGGACAGTTCATGCGCCATGGCGGCTGGTATCCCGATCGTGTGATCCGGGTGTTTAGGCGCGGCAAGGCGCGGTTTTCGGACGACATCGTGCATGAATCGGTGCAGGTGCAAGGCTCGGTGGGCCAGCTGCACAACGATTTGTTGCACATCAGCTATCGCTCACTGGACGACGTGCTGGAGAAGATGAATCGCTACTCCAGCGCAGGGGCCGCAAAGCTTGCTGCACGAGGGCGTCGATCGAGTGTGTCGAAGGCGCTTGGCAAGAGTCTGTGGGCCTTTTTTCGCACCTATGTGCTGCGGCGCGGTTTTCTCGACGGACGGCTCGGTTTTGTGCTGGCCTGCGGCGTGGCGCAGGAGACCTGGTACCGCTACCTGAAACTGTGGCTCGCGCAGCGCCCTGCGAGCCGGCCGCCGCCATCGCAACGGCAGAGCGAAGCCGGCGAATGACGGCCCAGAACTCAGACACTGCGGGGTAGTCATCACAACGTCAGCAAAGGTCTGCTCAAATTGCGCGTTGCAGCAGGACTTGCCAATTTTTACCTCGGCCGGGCATAGCCCTTCTTAGAATGTTGACGTTGTGCGCGCTGCTCCAGCGGCCGTGGCACATCTCACCACCAGACTCCATGCACCGACGTCGATTTGTTTTCGGATCCCTGAGTGCCCCGCTGCTGCGCAGCGCAGGCGCATTGGCCGCGCTGGGCGCGCTGGTGCAGCCGGCGCAGGCGCAGTTCAAGGTCGATGTCTCGGGCATCGGCGCCACACAAATTCCGGTGGGCATCGGAGTGTTCCGTGATCCGAACCATTGCCCGCAACCCATTGCCGACATCGTCCGCGCCGATCTGACGCGCAGCGGGTTGTTCGCGGTGAGCAATCTGGGCGGTCAGACGCTGACCGAACAAGGCCCGCCGAACTACCCCGCATGGCGATCGCAAAACCTGGAAGCGGTGGCCGGCGGCAGCGTGATCCAGACGGCGGACGGGCGCTGGCAATTGCAGTTCCGCCTGTGGGACGCGGTCAAGCAGGCCGACCTCGGCGGTTTGGTGCTCACCGTGCTGCCTGGCGATCTGCGTCTGGCAGCACACAAGATCAGCGATTACATCTACCAGAAGCTCACCGGGCAGCGCGGCGTCTTTGCCACGCGCATTGCCTACATCACCAAGGCCGGGCAGCACAATTTTGCGCTCAACATCGCCGACAGCGACGGCGCCAATCCGCAGGCGGCGCTGCGCAGCCGCGAACCGCTGCTCTCGCCGGTCTGGTCGCCCAACGGGCAAGACCTGGCCTATGTCTCGTTCGAAACCGGCAAGCCCGTGGTGTTCGTGCAAAACGTGCGCAGCGGCGCGCGGCGGGCGGTGGCCAATTTCAAGGGCAGCAACAGCGCCCCGGCGTTCTCGCCCGACGGCGGCACGCTGGCCGTGGTGCTCACCCTCACCGGTCGCTCGCAGATCTACCTGATGCCCAGCACCGGAGGCACGCCGCGGCAGCTGATGCGTTCCTACTCCATCGACACCGAGCCGACCTTCTCGCCAGACGGTCAAAGCCTGTACTTCGTCAGCGACCGCGACGGCGGCCCCCAGATTTACAAGGTGGGTCTGAACGGCGGCAGCGTGCAGCGCATCACCTACACCGGCGGCTACAACGTCAGCCCCGCCATCAGCCCGGACGGCAAGACCCTTGCCTACATTTCGCAGCAGGGCAACAGCTATCAGCTCTGGTCGATCAACCTCGCAACCAACGCCACTCAGCTGCTCGACGACGGCAGTGACTGCGGGCATCCCAGTTTCGCCCCGAATGGGCAGATCGTGGTCTATTCTGCGGGCGGGCGCGGCGGCGAGGTGCTCAAAACCGTCTCGATCGACGGTCGCGTGCGCACCACTCTGTCGCAGGCTGGCGTCCAGGTCCGCGAACCCAGTTGGGGGCCATGGACGCCCGACCGTTGAGCTGCCCCGGCTTTTCGCTTTTTCTCGATACCCTCCCACTACCACGCTTCGATCGGAGAATCACGTGAACATGCGCTCTACCCTGATTTTCACCGCACTTGCCGCCGCGCTGGCCCTTGGCGGCTGCGCCTCGCCCGTTCCTGTCAAACAGGCCCCTGTCGAGTCCAAGACCCCCACGTCCGTCGAAAGCGGCACCGCGGGTGCCAACGCCAACGGCACCGGGCAGAACCAAGTCGCAGCGGTGCAGGCGCCGACCGAAACCAACGCCGGCCCCGGCCCCAACGTGCCCAAGAGCATCTATTTCGCGTTCAACAGCTACACCATCGAGCCTCAATACAACCCGGTGCTCAATGCCAACGCCACTTATCTGATCCAGCATCCACAGGCGCATGTGCAGTTGCAGGGCAACACCGATGCGCGTGGCAGCCGTGAATACAACCTGGCCCTCGGGCAAAAGCGCGCCGACGCCGTGATGAAGGCGCTCGAACTGCTGGGGGTGAAGCCCTCGCAGATGGAAGCAATCAGTTTCGGCAAGGAAAAACCCAAGGCACTGGGTAACACCGAGGCGGACTACGCCGAGAACCGTCGAGTCGACATCGTTTACCAGCGATGATGCGCCTGACTTCTCCCTGCGGTACCCAAGCGCCGCTGCAGCAGGCGCGCTGCGTCGTCCCGGCGCCGCTGCAGCGGGCGCGGGGCATTGTGCCCGTGGCGCTGCTGGCTGCGGTCCTCTTTGCCGGGCTGGCCAGCTCGGCTCGGGCAGATATCTTTCCCGACAACGAGGCCCGGCGTGCCATCCTCGACCTGCGCAGCCAGGTGGCGCAAAACCAGCAGGCCACGCAAAACCAGCTCGCGCAGCAAGCCCAGCAAATCCAGCAAATCCGCAACTCCCTGCTCGACCTGTCGAACCAGATCGAGCAGCTACGCAGTGAATTGGCGCAGTTGCGTGGCAAGCAGGACGCCGCCACTCAGCAGCTCAACGACGCGCTGGCCAAGCTGCAAGCCAGCCAGCAGCAGCTCACCCAGCGCCTCAAGCCGCTCGAACCCGTGCAGGTGCAGATCAACGGCCAGACCTACACCGTACAGCCCGCCGAAAAAACCGCGTTCGAGCAGGCTCTGGCGGCGTTTCGCAATGGCGACTTTGCCGGCAGCGCCTCCCAGCTCAAGGCTTTTCTGGCGCAATACCCCTCCAGCCCCTACGGGGCCGACGCCCAGTACTGGCTAGCCAACGCCCAGTTCGCGCAAAAGCAATACCCCGACGCGATTGCCACGTTCCAGGGGCTGATCCAGAGCAGCCCCAACTATCCGCGGCTGCCCGAGGCCATGCTGGGGCTGGCCAATTGCCAGATCGAGATGCGGCAAATCGCTGCAGCGCGCAAGACGCTGGACAAGCTGGTGAAAACCTATCCGCAATCCGAAGCCGCTCAGGCCGCACGTGACCGGCTGGTCAAGCTGAAGTGACCAAGACCTCCGCCGCCCCCGCAGCCGTGGTGCTGCTCTCGGGTGGCATGGACTCGGCCACGGTGCTGGCCCTGGCGCGCGAACAGGGTTTCCTGCCTTTTGCCTTGTCGCTCGATTACGGGCAGCGCCACCGCGCCGAACTGCGGGCTGCGCGTGCCGTGGCTGCCGCGCTCGGCGCGGTTCGGCACGAAATCATCGCGCTCGATCTGGCACGTTTCGGCGGCTCGGCGCTGACCGACCCGACCGTGTCGGTGCCCACTGCGGGCGGGCAGGCGGGCATTCCCTCGACCTACGTCCCGGCACGCAACACCGTGATGCTCGCGCTGGCGCTGAGCTGGGCCGAGGCGCTGGACGCGCAGCATGTGTTCTACGGTGCCAACGCCGTGGACTACAGCGGCTATCCAGACTGCCGACCCGAATATGTGGCCGCGTTCGAGCGCATGGCCAATTTGGCGACCAAGGCCGCGGTGGAAGGCCGCCCGGTTCGCATCCACGCCCCGATCATTCACTTGAGCAAGGCCGAGATCATCCGCACCGGGCTGCGCCTGGGCGTGGACTTCGCCCTGACCGTGAGCTGCTATCAGGCCGATACCGAGGGCCGTGCCTGCGGCCGCTGCGACGCCTGCCGCCTTCGCGCCAAGGGCTTTGCCGACGCCGGCGTGCCCGATCCCACCCGCTACCAGTCCCCCGGCCAACACTGAGTGCCGGGCGAGAAAGCTGCGCTGGCGCATCGGCTACAGAGCGCGTGAAACAATAACGACCCGCTGCTGCAGTCATGCAGCGTCGCCTGTTTGCCCAACCGTCTCATGTCGTCCTCTTCCATTGCAGCCCTTCATGCCACCGTGTTGTGGGCCACATTCGTGCTCAGTATGGCGTTTGGCGCCATTACGCAGCGCACGCGTTTTTGCACGATGGGTTCGGTCAGCGACATCGTCAACATGGGCTCGTGGACGCGCATGCGCATGTGGGTGCTGGCGATCGCCACGGCCACCCTGGGCTTCAATCTGCTCGCCGCCTTGGGGTTGATCGATTCGGCGCAGACCATCTACACCACCCCGCGGGTGCTCTGGCTGTCTGCGCTGGTGGGCGGGCTGATGTTCGGCTTTGGCATGGTGCTGGCCTCGGGCTGCGGCAGCAAGACGCTGGTGCGCATCGGCGAGGGCAATCTCAAGTCGGTCGTGGTTTTCCTCATGATCGCCGTGTTTGCCTACATCACCTTGCGCGGCATCACCGCCGAAGTACGGGTGCATGTGTTCGACAAAATCAGTTTGCAACTGTCGACCCCGCAAGATCTGCCCGCCATTTTTGCCCATCTCACCGGCCAGCCGCTGCCGCGCCTGCAGGCCGCGTTCGGGCTGGGCGTGGGTCTGCTGCTGGGCGGCTGGGCGCTGAGCGCGCGCGAGTTTCGCACGGCAAACAATCTGCTTGCCGGCTTCGGACTCGGTGCGATCATCGTCGCCGTCTGGTTCGTCTCCGGCAAGCTGGGCTTTCTGGCTGAAGATCCGCAGACCCTGCAGGCGGCGTACCTCGGCACGCAGAACAACAAGATGGAGTCGCTGAGCTTTGTCGCGCCGCTAGCCTACACCCTGTTCTGGTTCATGATGTACAGCGATGCAAGCAATGTGTTGACGCTGGGCATCGTCTCGGTGTTCGGGGTGATCGCCGGGTCGGCTGCGATGGCGTTGCTCGGCCGCCAGTTCCGCTGGGAGGGCTTTCACGGCGCGGAAGACACCGCCAACCACCTCGTCGGCGGCGCGCTGATGGGCGTGGGTGGGGTCACCGCGCTGGGCTGCACAATTGGCCAGGGCATGAGCGGGGTATCGACCCTGTCGATCACCAGCTGGCTCGCCTTTCTGTCCATCGTCGGCGGTGCGGTGCTAGGGGTGAAGTATCAAGCCTGGCGCGTGGAGCGCATGTCCTGATGGACGCCCCTGCCCTGCAGACCCAAGCGCTTCCTGACCGACGCTTTGGCGGTGTCGTCCGGCTGTACGGCGAGCAAGGCGCGCGCCACATCGCCCAGGCGCACATCGTGGTCGTCGGCGTCGGTGGCGTGGGCTCATGGGCCGCCGAGGCGCTGGCGCGCTGCGGCATCGGACGCCTGACCCTGATCGACCTGGATCATGTGGCCGAGTCCAACATCAACCGCCAGATCCAGGCTCTGGACAGCACGCTGGGTATGTCCAAGGTGCTCGCTCTGCAACAGCGCTTTGCCCAAATCCATCCGCGAGGCGATGTGGTGTGCATCGAGGACTTCGTCGATGCCGACAACGCCCCGACGCTGATCCCCGCAGATGCCCAGGTGGTGCTCGATTGCTGCGACCAGGTACGCGCCAAGGTCGCTGTCGCGGCGCTGTGCCTGCATCGGCGTCAGCCCGTGCTGATGGCCGGCGCCGCCGGCGGCAAACGCCACCCCGACGCGCTGCAATGTGCCGATCTGGCCGAAGTCGCTTGTGATCCGCTTCTGGCCAAGGTGCGCTACCAATTGCGACGCCAGCATGGCGCGCCGCGCACCGGCCGCATCGGAGTGACTTGCGCATTCAGCCGGGAACCCATCGCCCGACCCGACAGCACGTCCTGCGATCTCCTCATCGCTCCTGGTACACCGCCGCGCAGCGGCCTGAACTGCGCCGGGTTTGGTTCCAGCGTCATGGTCACCGCATCGATGGGCATGATGCTGGCTGCGCGTGCCGTGGACGCCGTGCTATGATTTCAGGCTTGATTTTCTGAGGTCTCGGGTCGTTAGCTCAGTCGGTAGAGCAGCGGACTTTTAATCCGTTGGTCGCGTGTTCGAGTCACGCACGACCCACCAGCTCGCGGCGCAGGCGCCTAGTCAGCGCGTCGGCTAAGATCTGGCGCGTATCTCGGGTTGTTAGCTCAGTTGGTAGAGCAGCGGACTCTTAATCCGTAGGTCGACAGTTCGAGCCTGTCACAACCCACCAGCAAAATCGACACATCGCCCGCTATTTCGCGGGCTTTGTTTTGTCTGCCGGCGTCATCACCATGCCGCCAGTCTCGGAAGGTCTGGACGCAGGGACTGCGCCTTCTCCGGAGCTCTGACAGTCTGCAGGGTTTTAGCAAGGTGCACCCTGCTGGAGCGAGCGGACTCAAGCCCCCAAAGTCCGCTCATCCAAAGACGGCAGACGCGGGGTATGCGCATACGCGCATCACCCAGCACAGCGTCTCCGCTCCCGGCATCGCGAAACCGACATTTTTTACAATTTCCGGTCGATGTTCCTGTGGGCAATCCGAGACAATACGGATTGAATTTTTCTACTCACCAAGCCGCATCGCATCCATCTGAATTTTCCGCTCTATCCCGACGCAGTCAGACGCTTTT
>JBMFIE010000101.1:0-7039 GCA_049976465.1 Thiomonas sp.
TGGACAGGGCGTCCAGCGCCTCACGAATTTCGGGCAGGATGCCCGCCAGATGCAGCGCCAGAGTGATCCACAAACCGGTGTTCACCACCCGCACCAGATAGGGGATGCCACTCTCCTTGGAGAAGCGGTGCCGCGACACCGAAGCGGCCAGCCGCACGAGGAGCAGCACCCCGAGCACCGGCAACGCCAGTTTGAGCAGGGGCAGATTGAGCAGGAGGTGCGACGCATGGCGCACCAGAACCAGGGCGAGCAGGGCAACAAACGGAAACCCCAGGCCATAACGCCAGCTCACCCCAAACGCCTCGCGCCAGCTGGGCAACTTGCGGATCTGCTTTTCGAGCGCGGTGCCCAGCAGCACGCCAAGCACGATCACCCCCAGCAGAATCCCTGCCTGCAAGCGCAATTGCTCCGGAGTTTGGCGGTGAAACGCCTCGATCAAAGGGGATTCAATCAACATGCTGGAAACCAGGAATGGCAAGCCGGGCATGGTAGCCCGCAGCGCAGGTCAAGGCCGATCAAGGCAAGGGCGCGCTGGGAGGCGGCACGGGCAGAGGCGGTGCCTGTTTTTGCACGGCTTCGCGGCGCGCCTGCCGTGCCTGTTTGTCGGCATAGGCCTTCTGTTTTGCCGCGTATTCGGCCCGCGCTTTGGCAGCCTGCGCGGCACGCTGCTCCGAAGACGGCGCAGGTCGCGGCAGCGGGGCGGAACGCCGTGGCGAGACGGCAGGTGCGGCCTGCGGTCGGCCGGTCGCCGCACCGCGCGTGGCCGCCTGCGTTGCGGCTTGCCGGGCGCGCGCTGCGGCCTGTGCTTCGCGCTGAGCCAGCGCTGCCTGGCGCGCTGCGCTGGCGCGCTCGGTCTGCGCGCTGTCGGGCTGTGCTGCCCGCGCCGCGGCGAGGTTGGCCTGCACCTTGCGTAGCTCGGCCTCGGCAGCACGCTGGCGGGCACGCCGCGCGATCGCCTGCAGCTCCGTGTCGATGGCGGCGAGCGCTTCGCGCTCCCGCCGGCGCGCGGCGTCCAGGCAGTCGTTGACAAAAAACCGCTGCAGACAGGCTGCCTGCTCGTCCCTGTAATGCGACAGCACCTGCGCGCGCTGCGCCTGCAGCGCAAGCTGCTGCGCCGCGTCCTGCTCGGCAGTGGGCGCGGCCTGCGCCAAGCCCTGCAGCAGAAAGGCGCCGAGCAGACCGGTCAGCAAGAGGTGACGTGGCGTCATGCCAGCTCCGCCAGATCCAGCCTGCGCTCGGCGCGCAGGTATTCGGCACTTTGCATCTCGCGCAGACGCGATGCGGTGCGGCTGAACTCGTACGCCAGCGGCCCGTGCAGGTAAAGGTCTTCGGGGGGCACCGCAGCGCTGATGATCAGCTTGACCCGCCGGTCGTAGAGCACGTCGACCAGCAGGGTGAAGCGCCGTGCGGCGCTGGCCATGTCTTCGGTCATCTGCGGCACGTCCGACAGCAGCACGGTGTGAAACCGGCTGGCGATCTCCAGATAATCGAGCTGCGAGCGCGGCGTGTTGCACAGCGCATCGAAGCTGAACCACACCACGCCACCCGCCCGCTGCAGCGCCTGGATGTCGCGCCCTTCGATCCGCAGCAGCGGATCGTCGTCGGCGTCGCCGGCGATGCGCTCGAAGGCCTGTGCCATCTTGACCTGCGCCTGCGCGCCAAGCGGCGTGATGTAGAGATCGAGCTCAGCCAGCGCCTGCTGCCGGTAGTCCACACCGCCGTCGACCTGCACGACGTCCATTTTTTGCTTGATCAGCGCGATCGCCGGCAGGATGCGGTCGCGGTGCAGGCCGTCGGGATAGAGGGTATCGGGGTGAAAGTTGGAGGTGGCGACCAGCTGCACCCCGTGGTCGAACAGTCCGGTCAGCAGGCGGTGCAGGATCATCGCATCGGTGACGTCGCTGATGTGAAACTCGTCGAAGCAGATCAGCCGGAACCTCCGCGCAATGCGCCGCGACATCTCGAGCAGTGGGTCGACCGTGCCCTGCAGCGCGGTCAGCTCGCGTTGCACCTCGCGCATGAATTCGTGAAAGTGCAACCGTGTTTTGCGCACGATCGGCACGGTGACGAAAAACGCGTCCATCAGCATCGACTTGCCGCGCCCGACCCCGCCCCACAGATAGACGCCGCGCGGCAGCTCGGGGTGGATCAGCGCGCGGCGGATCGCGCTGGAGCGGCGCGATTTGTACGCTACCCATTCGTCGTAACACTGCTGCAGCCGCGCGAGTGCCTTGCGCTGCGCCGCATCGAGTTCGAGCCCACGCTCTTGCAGCGCCTGCTCGACATAGCGCGTGACATCCATCGGCCGGCTCAAAGGTTCAGCGTGCGCGCGGCCACCCCGAGCGCAGCTTCCTTCATCACCTCCGACAGCGTCGGGTGCGCGTGGCAGATGCGCGCGATATCCTCGCTCGACGCCTTGAACTCCATCGCCACCACGGCCTCGGCGATCAGCTCGGACGCCATCGGGCCGATGATGTGCACGCCGAGGATCTCATCGGTCTGCGCGTCGGCGAGCATCTTGACGAATCCGGTGGTGTCGCCGAGGGCCCGCGCGCGGCCATTGGCCGCAAACGGAAAGCTGCCGGCCTTGTACGCGCGACCAGCTGCCTTGAGCTGCTGCTCGGTCTGCCCGACCCAGGCGATTTCGGGCGCGGTGTAGATCACCCAGGGGATGGTGGCGAAATCCACATGCGGCTTTTGCCCGGCGATGCGCTCGGCCACCGCCACGCCCTCCTCTTCCGCCTTGTGCGCAAGCATCGGCCCGCGCACCACATCGCCGACGGCCCAGATGCCGGGTAGATTGGTGCGGCAGAAATCGTCGACGACGATGAAGCCGCGCGCGTCGCGCGCGAGGCCCACCTGCTCTGCGCCCAGACCCTCGGTGTTCGGCTGCCTGCCGATGGCAACGATCAGCTTGTCGACTTCGAGCGTCTGCGCCTGTCCCTTGGCATCCGTCCAGTCGAGCGCCACCCCCTGCTCACGCCGGCCGAGTGCACCGAGCTTGGCGCCCAGGTGAATCTGCAGGCCCTGCCGCGTGAACTGTTTGAACGCCTCCTTGGCGATTTGCGCGTCCGCTGCGGCAAGGAACTCGGGCATGGCCTCGAGCAGCGTAACCTGCGCGCCGAGCCGCCGCCAGACGCTGCCAAGCTCCAGGCCGATGACGCCGGCGCCGATGATGCCAAGCCGCTTGGGGACTGCGTCGAGCGCGAGCGCGCCGGCGTTCGACAGCACGGTTTGCTCGTCGATCTCGACCCCTGGCAAACGGCGAGGCACCGAGCCGGTGGCGATCAACACCTGCGGCGCGACAAGCTGCTGCTCGCCGTCCTTGCCGCGCACCGCCACCTGCCAGCCGTCTGCGGCGCTGCCGCCGGCAAGGCTGGCGGTACCGTGGATGAAGCGGATCTTGTTCTTTTTGAACAGGTAGAGGATGCCCTCGTTGTTCTGCCGCACCACCTGCGACTTGCGCTGCTGCATCGCACCGAGGTCGAGCGTCGGCTGCCCAACGCCGATGCCATGCGCGGCAAGCGCATGTCCGGTCTGTTCGAACAATTCGCTCGATTGCAACAGCGCTTTCGACGGAATGCAGCCGACGTTGGTGCAGGTGCCGCCGGGGGCGGGGCCGCCCTGCGGGTTGCTCCAGGCGTCGATGCACGCCACGCGCAGACCGAGCTGCGCGGCGCGGATCGCGCCGATATAGCCGCCCGGGCCGGCGCCGAGCACGATGAGGTCCAAATCAAAAGCCATGATGCATGTCCTTGCGGCAGCGCCGTGGTGCACGGCGCCGCGGTAAGCGATGTCGGGGATGTCAGAGAGTCAGAGGTCGAGCAGCAGCCGCGCCGGATCTTCGAGCGCCTCTTTCATCGCCACCAGCCCCAGCACCGCCTCGCGCCCGTCGATCAGGCGGTGGTCGTAGCTCAGCGCCAGGTAGTTGATCGGGCGGATGACGATCTGCCCGTCCTCGACCACCGGTCGATCCTTGGTCGCATGGATGCCGAGAATCGCCGACTGCGGCGGGTTGATGATCGGCGTGGACAGCATCGAGCCGAACACCCCGCCGTTGCTGATGGAAAACGTGCCGCCGGTGAGTTCCTCGATGGTCAGCTTGCCCTCACGCGCCTTGACGCCGAACTCGGCAATCGTGCGCTCGATCTCGGCAAAACTCATCTGGTCGGCATTGCGCAAAATGGGCACGACCAGCCCGCGGGGGCTGCCGACCGCGATGCCGATGTCGAAGTAGCCGTGATAGACGATGTCATTGCCGTCGATCGACGCGTTGAGCACCGGAAACTTGCGCAGCGCATACACCGCGGCACGCACGAAAAAGCTCATGAAGCCAAGCTTGACGCCGTGCTGTTTCTCGAATTGTTCCTTGTAGCGGTTGCGCAGATCCATCACCGGCTTCATGTTGACTTCGTTGAAGGTGGTGAGGATGGCATTGGTCGCCTGCGACTGCAGCAGCCGCTCGGCAATGCGGGCGCGCAGCCGGCTCATGGGCACGCGCTGCTCGGGCCGGTCGGTGTAGGCCGCCAGATCGAGCTCGGCCTCGACCGGCGGCATTGACGGCGTGACGGAGGCCGCCGCGCCCGCGGCAGCGGTGGTGGCCTTCGGCGATGCCGCAGCAGCGGTCTGCGCTCCGGGCTGCTTGACCGCCTGCAGCGCATCCGCCTTGGTGATGCGTCCGCCGCGTCCAGTGCCGCTGACCTCGGCCGGATCGATGCCCTGTTCGGCCAGGAGTTTTGCCGCTGCCGGCATGGCCACAGTCGGCGCAGCAGGAGCGGCTTGCGCAGCGGGTGCGGCAGGGGTGGCGGGAGCAGGCGCGGGTTGTGTTGCGCCGCTCACCGCGGTCACCGGCATCGGGCTGGTCTTTGCCGTGGCGTCGGTGTCGATGCGGGCGATGACCTCATCGCTGGTGACCGAGGCGCCGTCGTTCTTCAGGATCTGCGTCAGCACGCCCGCCGCAGGGGATGGCACTTCGAGCACGACCTTGTCGGTCTCGATCTCGATCAGGACTTCATCCTGCGCCACGGCCTCGCCGGGCTTTTTCTTCCAGGTCAGCAGCGTGGCTTCGGCCACGGATTCGGAGAGTTGGGGAACTTTGATGTCGATCAGCGCCATGATGGGGTCCGGTCTTGTTGTCTCGCGCAGGCCAAGGACATTGGTGCGCGCGTGTGAACGGGAAATGAAGTGGTGAGAGGTCGCGGTCCGCCCGGTGCGCGAGTGCCCGCACCGGGCGTTCGCTCATCGGGTGAGCACAAAGCCCTTGAGTTTGCCAAACGCCGCAGCGAGCAGCTCCTTTTGCTGCTCGGCATGCTTGGCGTAATAACCCACCGCCGTGGAGGCGGATGCGGGCCGCCCGGCATAGCCGAGTTTCTGTCCTTCGAGCATGTTTTCGTGGATGTGGTGCTGCACGAAAAACCAGGCACCCTGGTTCTGCGGCTCGTCCTGGCACCAGACGATGTCGCGCGCATTCGGATAGCGCTTGACCTCGGCGGCAAAGGCCTTGTGCGGGAAGGGGTAGAGCTGTTCCAGCCGGATGATGGCCACGTCGTCGAGCTTGCGCTCGGCGCGCGCGGCAACCAGGTCGTAATACACCCGGCCGGTGCAGACGATCAGGCGCTTGACCCGTTCGGCATCGAGTTCGGCGGTTTCCGGCAGCACCAGTTCGAAGCGACCGTTGGCAAGATCGGACAGCGGCGACTTGGCCAGCGGATGGCGCAGCAGCGACTTGGGCGTCATCAGGATCAGCGGTTTGCGCAGCGGCCGCAGCATCTGCCGGCGTAGCACGTGAAAGATCTGCGCCGGCGTGGTCGGCTGGCAGACCTGCATATTGGTCTCGGCGCAAAGCTGCAGGTAACGCTCCAGCCGCGCCGACGAATGCTCGGGCCCCTGCCCTTCGTAGCCGTGTGGCAGCATCAGGGTCAGGCCGCAGGCGCGTCCCCATTTCACCTCGCCCGCGGCGATGAACTGGTCGATCACCACTTGCGCGCCGTTGGCGAAATCGCCGAACTGTGCCTCCCAGATGACCAGGGTCCGCGGCTCGGCGGTGGCGTAGCCGTACTCGAAGCCGAGCACGGCCTCTTCGGACAGGATCGAGTCGATCACCGTGAACGGCGCCTGGCCCTCGGCGACGTTCTGCAGCGGGATGTAAGTGCCTTCATCCCATTTTTCGCGGTTCTGGTCGTGCAGCACGGCGTGGCGGTGGCTGAAAGTGCCGCGTCCGCTGTCCTCACCGGACAGGCGCACCGGATAGCCGTTGGCCACCAGCGAGGCAAATGCCATGTGCTCGCCCATGCCCCAGTCGAGCGGCAACTCGCCGCGCCCCATCTTGGCGCGGTCGGAAATCACCTTCTCGACCAGCGGATGGAGCTTGAAGTTTTCGGGAACCGTGGTGATGCGCTCGGCCAGGCGCTTGAGTTCGGTCACTGGCAGCGCGGTGTCGGCGTGGTCGGTCCAGCGGCGGTTGAGATACGGCGTCCAGTCGACCGCGAACTTGCTCTTGTAATTGGTCAGCACTGGCTCCAGGCTCACCCCAGATTCCATCTCGGCGCGAAAGGCGTGCATCATCTGCTCGGCTTCCTCGGCGGTGATCACGCCCTGGCTGATCAGCCGGTCGGCATACAGCTTGCGCGTGCCCGGATGCGCCGCGATCTTCTTGTACATCAGCGGCTGGGTGACCGCCGGGGTGTCCTGCTCGTTGTGGCCGAGCTTGCGAAAGCACACGATGTCCACCACCACGTCGTGATGGAACTGCTTGCGGTAGTCCAGCGCCAGACTGGTGGCGAAGGCCACGCTTTCAGGGTCGTCGCCATTGACGTGCAGGATGGGCGCCTCGATCATTTTCGCGACGTCCGTGCAGTACAGCGAGGAGCGGGCGTCGCGCGGGTCGGAGGTCGTGAAGCCGATCTGATTGTTGATCACGATGTGCACCGTCCCGCCCGTGGTGTAGCCGCGGGTCTGCGCCAGGGCGAGCGTTTCCATCACCACGCCTTGCCCGGCAAACGAAGCGTCGCCGTGGACCAGCACCGGCAGTACGGTCTCC